>NZ_JBHXTM010000023.1:0-31475 GCF_042677325.1 Streptomyces sp. NPDC127117 | reverse complement strand
ACCGGGCAGGGTTCCCTGCCCGGTAGAGCCGCCGGGTGGGGTCAGGCGTCGCAACTGTCGAGGATCCGGGACAGGGCGTTGACCTCACTCGGGTCGGCGGATCGCCGGTAGTTGGCCTTCACGCTGATCCAGGCGCGGCTGTAGGTGCATCAGTACGACTGCGGCGGCGGACGCCAGCTCCCCCGGGTCCTTGTCGTTCTTCCCCTGGTTGCTGCCGGCCGACACCACGGTCAGCTGCGAGTGGACCAGTGGCCGGAGTGGCAGCTGCGCCAGGTCCGGCGCCGGATCCCGCCCACGATCACATCGACGGTCCGGACGTGCCGGATCTTGACGCGTCGGCGAACCACCGACATCGGCCACACAGCCCGAGAGGTCGCCCAGCGTATGGCCAGGCACGGCTGGCTTCCGCTGCTGGTGGCCATCGCGGGCACCCCCGCAGCCACCGGGGCCCGCGTCGCTCCTCTCTCCCACACCCGCCGAGGTGGCCGGTGCCCGCTGGCCGTCCGCGAGGTCCAGCGGCGACGGCGTCAGCGGGCGACCGCGCCGTGCCCGCAGCGGAACAGCGGTTCGGCGGTGTCGAACGGGACATCCTCGCGGGAGTCCTCGACGGCCCGCATGGAGGACGGGAGGTCGAAGGGGAGGCTGCCTTCGGCCACCGCGCGGCCGCAGGCCACGTCGAGGACGATGTCGTCGTCGGCGCCGAAGCTGCCCAGGAGCAGGGCCGCCTCGGTGTCGAGTCCGGTGAGGACCGCGGGCCGGTCGAGCTGCACGTCGATGACCGTGGGGACGCTCGCGCACAGCGCCCGCAGCCGGGCCAGTTCGGCGGCGGGAAAATCGAGGGCCCCGGCGTGGAAGTGCTGCTCCAGGAATCCCTCCCGCTTCTCGTACGGGGCGGTCAGACGCAGCACCGCGAGGTCGGCCTCTTCAGGGCGGTCGACGAGGTGGCCGTACCGGGCGGCCGTCTCGGGGACGATGTTCTCCACGTAGAGGGCCGGCACCTCGGGCAGTGTCCTCAGCTTTTCCGCGCGGTCGGTGAGCTGGACGAGAGATCGCAGCTGGACCCGGCGCCCCAGGAGACGGGTCTCGGCCGCGCCGACCAGGGCGCTTGCCGCGTCGGTGTCGACATAGGGGTCGTCGAAGAGGCCGAGGCGGAACTTGTCGCGCAGGATGCGGCGTACGGAGGTGTCGACGCGGTCTTCGCCGACGGCGCCGGAGCGGACGGCGTCGACGATCCAGTCGGGGCGGGTCTCGCCGCCGAGCTGGTCGACGCCTGCATCGAGCTGCATGAGGACCTGTTCGGCGAGGGAGAGGTGTTCGACTCCCCAGTTCCGGGGCGGGAGTTGGACGACTCCGGGAATCTCCATGCCGGTGAGGGAGTTGAAGTCGGTGCACACGACGCCGTCGAAGCCGTATCGGCCGCGGAGCAGCCCGGTGATCACTTCGCGGTTGAAGTTGGCGGCGACCTCGGGCAGGCCGCTGCCGGTGGGGATCGAGTAGCAGGGCATGACCTGGGCGGTGCCGGCGGCGAACGCCGCTTCCCAGGGCCTGAGGTGGTATTCGAGGTTGCCGCCGGGGAACGCCTGGTACTTGCCGTACGCGAAGTGGGAGTCCTCCCCGCCCGCCTGCGGGCCGTGGCCGGGGAAGTGCTTGGTCATGCAGGCCACGCTGTCCGGGCCGAGGGTGTCGCCCTGCATCCCGCGGATGTAGGCGCCGAGCATCCGCGCGGCGCGGTCGGCGTCCTCGCCGAAGGTACCGCTGATGCGGGCCCAGCGCGGTTCGGTGGCCAGATCGGCCATCGGATGGATGGCCACGCGGATCCCGACGGAGCGCAGTTCCCGGGCTGCGGCCGCGGCGAACTCCTCGACGAGTGCCGGATCGTCGGTCGCGGCCAGGCCGATCGGTTCGGGGCCCGGACTGAATCCGCCGTCGGTGTGGGCCGTCATGGGGTTGGCGGTGAATCCGTGACGGGGGTCGGAGGAGAGGGTCACCGGGATACCGAGGCGGGTGGCCGCGGCGAGGTCCTGGACGTGGTTGTTCCACGCGGCCATGGTGCCGGCGGAGGGGACCTGGATCATCGCGAAGTGGGTGATGTGCCGTTCGGCTATGAGGTCGGCGCCGGACGGCATGAAGGAGTTGTCGCCGGCGGCCATCCGGCCGTGGCACATCTGGCCGGCCTTCTCTTCCAGGGTCATCCGGCCCAGGAGGTCCTCGACGCGGTCGTCGACCGGCAGACGGGGGTCCTCGTACGGCTCCATGGTGCCGTTGTGGTTGAGGTCGCGGAACGGTGTGCCGTCGGGGTGGCGGAGGCGGGAGGTCACAGTCGTGCCTTTCGTCGGGTGGCTCGGGATGCGGGTGCCGCGGGGGTCAGTCGCGGGTGAGGCCTGGGTGCCGGATCAGCGGGGTGAGGGCCACGGCCGCGAGCGCGGCGAGGGTTCCGCCGAGGTAGAGCGCGAAGTAGTTCTTGCCGTCGGTCGCCGGTCCGATCGGGTCCGTGCCGAGGCCCAGGAGGAGTGGGGCGAGCAGGGGGGCGATGGACTGCGGCAGGGATTTGGCGATGTTGAACACGCCGAGCCAGCGGGCGGCGTCGGTGCTGGTGGGCATGACGCGCAGGACCAGGGCCATGTCGACGGCGTAGAAGGCGCCGAGACCGATGGCGGCGACGGTGGTGGCCAGGTAGATCGGCCACACGGACGCGGACAGCATCTTGATGGTCATGGCGGCAGCCATCAGCAGGCCGGAGGTGACGACGAAGGCGCGGTAGGCGCCGGTGCGGGAGGCCAGCTTCCCGAACACCGCCGCGGCGACGACGTTACCGACGACGGAGAGCATTCCGGTGGTCGCGACGAGGGCGGCGGCCTCGGCCGTCGACATCTCCAGGCGGGACATCAGGTAGTAGAGGCCGAACGTGCCGATCAGGGCGTTGGCGCCCTGGAGCAGGAAGCGCTGCAGCCAGACCGCGGTGAAAGCCGGGGAGGTGCGGGGGTCGAACACCAGGCTGGTGAAGACCGAGCGCAGGCTCACCGGGGTCCGTACCCCGGCGGGGGCGGCCTTCTCGCCGCGCAGCAGGGTCCACGAAACGGCGGCGCCCGCGGCACCGGCGATGCCGGGGACCAGCAGCAGAGCCGTGGTGTTGTCGGGTATGAGACCGACGAGGAGGAAGGCGGGGAAGACGGAGGCGAACTGGGCGGCTCCGAACAGGCCGGACACGGTGGCTTGTTGTGCGGCCGGCACCCGGTCGGCGATCACGGCCGCGAGAGCGGCGAGCGCCGCGTTGTACGCGGCCTGGGCGAGGACCCAGCCCAGCACCAGCTGGGCGGGCGAGGATGCCGTGGCCATCACCACGGCGGCAGGCAGCCCGGCGGCGAGACCGCCGAGAATCCACGGCCGGCGTCTGCCGAAGCGCCCTGCGGTGCGGTCCGACAGATGGCCGAAGACCGGGTTGAGGACGAACGCGGCGATGGCCCCGGCCGCCATGACGGAGCTCAGCACGCTCTCCTTGTCGTCCGGTGCGATCTCGTTGACCTTCAGGCCGAGAGAGGCGACCAGCGGCATGGCGAACCCGATCCCGATCAGGAGCTCGGTGAAGACCAGCCCGGCGATGACCCGGCGCGGAGCCGGGGCCTCGTCCCCGGGAAAGCCGTCGGAGGATGGCGGCTGGGGGACGGGGGTCTTGCGCAGCATTTCGGTCATGAGTGGGGTTCTCCTGCGGGGCGGGAGGGCGACGAGGAGGCGGAGAAGGCGGGTTGAGGAGCCGCGGTGACAGAGAGGGCAGACCGACGTGCCGCGGCGGTGGTCGCGGGCAGGGCGGCCTTGGCGCGGAAGCCGTCGATGGCCGCCGCCTCGACCCCGCAGCCCAGCAGGAACCCCTCGGCGCTGCCGTGACGGGCCCGCATGATCTCCAGGAAGACCTCGATCGCCTCCCGCGGGGCCTGGAGCAGCGGCGCGGGAACGACCGGCCGTCCCGCCACCCCGTCCCCCTCGTCGCCGACCGCGCCGTCGTTCAGGGCGATGCGGTGCCGGGTGGCGAGAGCAGCGAGGATCTCCGGGAGCGCCGTGGCCGTACGGACATAGTCGTCGGCGATCTTGTCGTCGGACACTCCCGCGAGTTCCAGTAGCAGTGCCACCAGGAGACCGGTGCGGTCCTTCCCCGCGGCGCAGTGCAGGAGTGCCGCGCCCGGTCCGGCGGCGGCGCGGACCGCGTCGGCCACGGCCGTGGGGGCGGACGCGGCGAGGTCGGCGTAGAACCGGCCCAGATCGGCGGAGGTCCGCAGGGAAGCGATGCCCGGGCCGGCGATGGCGTCCGTGTCGTCCGGAACGATGGGCGCCCGGACGACGGTGATGCCCGCCTCTTCGGCGGCTGCCCAGTCGTCGTCGCCGCGCTCGTCGGGACTGCGAAGGTCCACGATGACGCGGATGCCGCGGGTGTACAGCTCCCTGACGGTTGCGGCGTCCGCGACGGGGTCGGGTTGGGCTGAGCGGAAGAGGATTCCCGGGCGGATACGCTCGCCGCGGGGGTCGGCGGAGGCTGGGTCGCGGAAGTTCAGCAGGGGCATGGGGGCCTTCCTGAGTCGGGAACTGCACAAGGACGAGCAGGACATCTAGATGTCTACATGTCTCCGGTGGGGTTCTGTCTCGAACTCAGCGGTCGCTCTGCTGAACCTTGGATGAACGGGCGGTTCCCGGGGCCTCCTTCGTACTCGATCGCACAGGTCGCCTGCCCTTTCGACTCGTAGGATCCAGGGGTGTCGAACCGCAGGAGAACCGCCCCGATCTATCTGCAGCTCGCCCGGAGGATCCAGGACCGGATCGACTCCGGCGACCTCCCGGCCGGCTCCCGGCTGCCCAGCGAGCCGGAACTGTGCGAGGAGTTCGACGTCAACCGGCTGACGATCCGCCAGGCCATCGCCGAACTCGAACGCGCCGCCTCCGTCGAGATCCGCCGGGGAGTGGGAACGTTCGTCCGCTCCCCCATCGCGCGCGTCTCGATCGCGGTCGACCCACGAAGCCAGCGCTTCGACCTGGGCAGCCTCACCACTGCCATCCCCCACGGGGCGGCCGACGCCGGTGACGTCGAGGACGGCGCCGAGCGGATCACCGCCGTCGTCCCCGCGCCCCGCACCCCGGCCGACACCGGGGCCGCGGGCCATCTGCGGTGCGATCCCGCCGAACTCTCACGCCTGGAGAGCGTCATCGTCATCGGCCCCGAGCCGTGGGGCGTCAACAGCTACTGGCTGAAGTCCTCGCTCCTGCCCGAGGAACTGTCCGCCCCCCGGCGAGTGGACAACGTCGTCCGCGTCCTGGCGCGGAGCGCCGACATCGTCCTGGAGTACGACTGGCGGGCCTTCAGCGCCATCGGGGCCGACATCGGCGACGCCGACCTCCTCGATGTCCCGGCGGGCGCCCCGCTCCTCGTCCGCGAAGGCGTGAGCTGCACCCCTGACGGAGAGCCCGTACTGTTCGTGCGACGCCGCATCAATGGCGAACGCGCCCGCTTCGTCCTCAACTTCCGTCCGGACGACGACGACTGACGGACAGAGCGGTCTGCGGCCACTTCCTCAGGCGTGGACCGGCGCGCCCTCGGCGAGCTCCGGATCGAGCGGGAGATCACCCCGGGAAGTGATCCGGAGAGCTTTGTTCCTGCAGCGGTGAGCCCCTCGACAACGTAGATCATTCTGTGAGTCCTACAGGACCGCCCCTGCCGGCCCGGAGGACCAATCCGGTCGAGGCGGCCGGGTTTGCCCCGTACTGTTCAACAGCGCAGGGGTACACCCGGAATCCGGCCACAAGGCTTCTGCTTCCGGATGCGGTGTCAGGGGGTTGCGGGCAGCCCCGTACGTCCTCCCCTGCACCCCGGGCCACTGATGATGTGCGCCGCTGACGGGCCGGATCGTGTGTGCCGGCTGCTGTTTTCCGCGTTGCTTCCTACGCGGAGGCGGGGGCTGGGGCGGACGGACCTTGAGGTGCCCAGCGAAGTCCCTCAGATGCGGCAGGGCCATGGGGCCGATCGGGTCGGTGAACAGTAGGCTGCCGTGCTCTCCGGTGGCCAGAGGATGGGTGAACACGGCGGCGCGCAGCAGAGGCCGGGCCCGGGCGGGGCATGGCGTGGGTCAAACAGCCCTGCCGTACGTTGTGACGGCCGTGAAGGGCCAAGGCGGTGCCGTCAAGTTCCACCACAGGCACAGCGGGCCACCCCGGATACCGGAGAGTGGATCAGCTCGCCGGCCCTGACTGCGTTCGGTGCTCATCCAGGGGAGGAGGGCTCGGGTCGGCCGAGGCGCAGGCGGGTGAGCAGACTGAGCACGGAGACCGGGCCGATGATGCGACTCATCCTTCTCGCCGGCTCGCGCGGGGCGCCGCGACACGCGAGGTTTCTCATTACCTCGCTACCCCCGAAGTGATCGGATCGCGGTATCTAATTGCTGTTTGTCACGATTTTCCATCAGGCGTCTTGTCGTGCTTGCGTCTAGTCGCGTGAGGGGTGCGGGGCGCTTCGCTGTGAGGAGAGGTGAACCCGCGGATGACAGCTCGTACTCGTGGACAGGGAGATTTGTCGCGGTATCGGGTCGGCCGTCAGTGGCCCGTGGCCGTGTTCAGGGCCCCGGCCGGTGGAACGACCCCGGTTCGTGCCGCCGGTGCGTCCGATCCGGCCGGCTCGGGTGGACGGCGTGGAGCGCGCGGTATGGGGGTGGTAGCGGTGGGGAGCGCGCTGCTGTCCGGTATGGCGCTGCTGGCGGCCACGGCTCCACCGGTGGCCGCCACGCCGATGGGGGCCGTGCCAGTGCGGGCGCAGAAGGCTGATCCGTCGCAGATCTTCACCTTCACCGGCGCTCCGCAGACCTTGACGGTTCCGGCGGGGGCTGTGGTGACGGTCACCGCGGACGGCGCCGGCGGCGCCGACAACACCGGCACCCCCTGTTCCGTCACGGGGACCGGTGGGACGGGGGCGCGGGTCGTCACCACGTTCCCGCAGACCGCCGCACCGACGACCTTCACCGTCAACGTCGGCGGCACCGGCGGCACCGGCTGCAACGGCACCGGGACGCCGGGGGCCGGCGGGTTCAACGGCGGTGCCCCGGGTGGGGGTTTTCCGCTCAGTGGTTTTCGTTTTGAAGGTCCGGGTGGGGGCGGGGCCTCCAGCATCAGCACGGGTGGCTCCTTGCTGGTGGTCGCCGGGGGCGGCGGTGCCGCCGGCGGCACCGGAGCGGGCTCCACCGGAGGGAACGGAGGCAACGGCGGGACAACGCCGGATGCCACCGGCGGTACCGCGGGAAGCGCCACCGGCCCTGGGGCTTCGCCGGGGCAGGGTGGTGGCGGTGGCAACACCAGCACCAGTACCGGCGGTGCCGCCGGTGCCGCCGGCACCGTTCCATTCTGTGCGGTCACGAACGGCGGGCCGGGAAGCGGGTCTTCAGGTGCCACGGTCGGTACCGGTGGCACCGGTGGCAGTTTCGACGGCGGCTGCGCCGCCACTGCCATCGCCAGTGGTGGGGGCGGTGGTGGTGGGTACTTCGCCGGCGGGGGCGGCGGCAGCGGCGCCGTCAACAACACGGGCACCTCGGCGGGTGGGGGCGGTGGTGGTGGGGGCAGCAGCTTCACCACCCCCACAGGTATCGGCACGAGCTATGCGCTTTCGACGACCGGGACGGCGAACCACAACGGCCAGGTGATCATCTCCTACACGGTCCCGTCTTTGACCATCACCAAGACCCACACCAGGCACTTCACCCAGGGGCGGGATGGCACCTACACCATGACCGTGGGCAACGCCGCCGGGGCCGCCCCGACCAACGGCACCACGGTCAGCGTGCACGACACCCTCCCCGCCGGGCTCAGCGCCGACAGCATCCGTGGCACGGGATGGAACTGCACCCTGAACACCCTCACCTGCACCCGTAGCGATGTCCTCCCCGCCGGGAGCAGCTACCCTCCCATCACCCTGGAGGTCGACGTCTCCTGCAAGGCCCATGCCCAGGTCACGAACACCGCCACCGCCATTGGGGGCGGTGACACCACTACCCACACCGCCACCGACCTCACCAAGATCAAGCGCCACAAGCACGACGAGCGCTGCGAGCGCCACGACCACCGGTAACCCAACCGACCTGCACCAACGGCAGAGCCCCGCCCCAGCGCCTGTCTCGCAGCAGTCCGCTGCGGGTGCCGCCTGACCGCCGCGATAGCCCAGGGCCCGCCCAGGGGGCCGCTCGGTCCATCACAGCCCGGCGGGTGGACAAGTTCCTCACCAGCCCGACCGGCTCAGAGCCCTGTGGCACGCGCTACCGCGGCCCCGGAAGTAGCCACCGCAGCCGGGCAGAAGCGCCCTGCCCGGCTGCTGCCGCCGTTCGGACGTCAGGCGGCACTGAACTCGTGGGCGGGGCCACCGCGCCACTCCACCCACTGCGGGTAGAGCGGGCCAGGGCCGTGAGGGCCTCGACCACGGCCGGCATCTGCGCGCGGGACGGCAACGAGGACCAGACGGCCGCGGGCCAAGGCCGGCCACCGGGTGACTACCAACGCCGAGGCCTGTCCGCGGTGGGACAAGTGCAACAGCCTGGCTCTTCCGGTGGAACGCTGGAACAGCGATCCACCCGCTGTCAGAGGCTCTCGGCGGGGCACGTATGCCCCACGTGGCTCGCGCAGCATGTTCACCGCGAACCGATCAGGCATTTTCGGCCAGGTGGGGCCCTCATCCGTGGAGACGGATGGGGCCCCGTCGTGTGTCAGGGGCGGCTCTGGTTCAGCTTCTGGCCGGCGGGCGCAGCGGGATGCGGCCCGTGACCGGATCGCCTGTTTCGGACCGCGTTTGAGATCTGGTCGTAGGACAATCGGCCGGTGCCGCGCCCCTTGAACCGTGACCGTTCCCTTGAAGAGCTCGAACGCACTCGCTGGCCGGCCCCGTCAACCGACGACACCCGTCTTGTCGCTACTGCACACGCCTTGCGGCGTCGGCCGATCGGCGAGCTGACCGTCGAGGACATGCGCTTGTTGATAGGGCAGGACATAGGTCTCCCCTACCTCCTGCCATTGGCACTGGAGGTACTGCGGGAGAACCCGATGGCAGAGGGGGACATGCACGAAGGTGATCTGCTGTCCGCGGTTCTCACCAGGAACCCATCGGTCTGGGACGAGTTGTCCGAACTCGGCCGAGAGCTTCGCGTGATCATCTCGAAGCTGCTTGGTCTGCCCTCTGACCTGCAGCAGAGGGTTGAGCGCTTCCTGACTCCATAGCGCACCGACGCAGGACGTTCCTGTCGAAGGGAAGTCCGGCGTACCTTTGGTCGGTGCGGTGCTGTTCTTCGGGGGCAGTGGAGTTTCGTCGATCACTGGCTGGTCGTCGTCGGGGCGGCTGTCGCCGCCGACCTCGATGGTGGTGGGGTTCTCTGTTCCGCAGGCCGAGTACCAGCGTCCGGCCGGCAGCGCGGCAGGGGTGGCGGCGGTCAGCGCGAGGATCTTGATCCGGCCCCGGGAGGCAGTGGACGGCTTTGCCGGATCGGCCTGGCCGGGCATGGACGGTGCGGGAACGGAGACCGCTTCGGACGGTGTCTCTTCCTGGGCGTCTGCGACGCGGCGGGCCTGGTCGGCGGTGTCTCAGAGGCCGAGCAGCCTCGTCTTTGGCATCGGCGAGAAGACCGCCATCCGCTGCACAGACTCAGCACGCGCACTTCTGGGAGACGCTGCCGAGGGCCCGAGAAAAAAGTCGATGGAGAGCCGGCGGGCACGATGCTGAGATGGCGCGATGCAACGTGACGCGTCGATGAGGCCCGATTTTGAATTTGGTCAGTCGGCGGTGACGCCGCGGGCCGCGAGGACATCCAACTTGTCGGGGACCGCGAGCAGGGCCTCGTCCGCGCCGACGATGCGTTGGAGATTCGGTACGAGGGCGAGATCTGCGAGTGAGCGGACATCGAAGAGTTCGTCCTCGCCGTCCCAGACCGGCGCGCACTCCTGGTACACCTGGTGACCACCGTCGATGGTCAGTTCGTCGACCGCGAGGAGCAGTTCATCCGGTATATCCAGTCCCTCGAAGTAGGCGCGCGCCTCGGGGAGGACCTTGTAGGCCAGGTCGTTGTCGACCGCGTACTGGTAGAGGTCGGTGATCCCGCTCTGCTCGCGCATGTGCTCCCCAAGGCTGAACTGCGGCGTCAGCACCTCGTCCCAGTACATGAGCTTTTCGATAACAAGCAGCTTGAAGTTGAAGTCACTGAAGGCGATCATGCGGTCAATGTAGAACAGGGCACTGACATCGCCCCCGCACCTGGTGGCACTGCCCGGACGGACCAAGACGTGCCCTCTTGCCCACCGGACCCGCGGCGACCGCCGTTGTGGAAACTGATCACCACCTGCCTCATGAATTCCTCGACGGGCAGGTGAAGCGACGGCACCCCGACCGTTCAGTCGAGCGATGCGGCCGAGTCAGCCGGCTGCGTCGGCCAGGGCGCGGACTCCTGTACCCGCTCTTCCGCAGGTTCTTCCGGCGGCGCGTGCGTGGGCTCCCGCTGGGACTACCCGGCGTCGCGCCGCCGGCGCGCGCACTCGAACTCAGCGACATCCGACGTCCAAGAGCCGTACTGTTCGAGTGCGGCGCAGCCGCCGCGGACGAAGACGCTCACCAGGTTCCGGTACCCGCCGATCCCGTCGACCAGGCTGTACTCGACCCGGTACTCCGGATCCGCCCCGCCTTCACCCCCGTGCAGCGTCGTGATCCGGGCGATGGAGGACGCAGTCTTCCCCATAGGACGAGCCAAGCGAGTCCTGCCTGCACCGATCTGGCCGGCCGCTTTCATGTACACCCACTCCGCCCGGAACGAGCAGGCTCGTCATGGTCGAGTCAGACGTCGAACCTGAACCCAACCGAGTTGCGGTACTGGACAACCTCGATCCGGCACCGGTCTCGACGGGAAGCGACCAGTTGGGAACCGCTGACTACACACCGCCAGAGGAATGCGGCAGAGCTTCACTGGACTGCGGCCCAAGACCCCGGGGTCTTGGGCCGCAGTCCAGTAGTCCAGTGCCTGTGGGGCGGCCGGGAGGGGTTCTGCGAGGCGGTCCAGCCGGGTGTAGAGGGCCCGTACGAGGCGGGCACGGTTCTGGGCGCAGCGGGCGGTGTCTTCCAGCGGGGCGGACAGGCGCCTGTCGGCTTCGCGGAGGACGACTTCGGAGAGGGCTCCGCGGCCGTCGCTCCTGGGCAGGAACGGGGCGTGGTGCCGTACGTCGGCGACCACCGCGTGGGCGTGCCCGGTGAGCTGGAGGGCGATCTGCTCGTAGTCGCGGGGTTCGAGGTCCGGGTTCTTCCACGCGAGGACGGCCATGACGAGTGCCTCGTGCGGGGCGTGGTCCGGGGGGCGGCGTCGATCAGGCCGTGGGGGTCGTAGAGCACGACGTGGTCTTCGCTCATCGGGCGCCCGCCGCGTCGTCGTCCTGGTCGTGCTCGCCGGTGCCGGCGTCCGGGGCCCGGACGGCTGGGACGTACAGCGTCGGGGTGCAGCTCTCAGGCCCCGGACCGGTCCTCAGGCCCCTGCGGCCGAACCGTCGGCGGAGTCGCCGCGGGAGGTCCACGCCGGTGCGGAGCCGACCAGCGAGTCCAGGCGTTCCAGACGCTGGGAGGTGGCGATGTCGGTGGGCGTCATGACGATGATCCGCTCGCCCCGCGCCCGGTCCAGCCACAGGCTCTGGAACTGGACGTCGAGGGCGCCGACGCGCGGTGACTGGTAGCGGCGCAGCTGGGTGCGGTCGCCCACGATTTCGTACGACTCCCAGTGCCGTACGAAGTCCGGCGACTCCTGGCGCAGCCGGGTGATCAGCGCGTTCCAGCGGGGGTCGTCGCGGTGCTCCGGCTGGCGGGTGCGGAGTTTCGCGGTGATTTCGCGAAGGACGCTGTCCTCGTCGACCAGGCTGTTGCGCCAGCTCGGTTCGGTGAACATCAGCCAGGCGCAGTTGCGTTCCTCGACCGGGTACGCGTCCAGGTCGGCGAACAGGTACCGGTAGGTGCGATTGGCCGCGACCAGGTCGTAGCAGTCGGTCTGCACGGCGGCCGGGTACGGCAGCAGCTTGGCCAGGACGGCGGTGTGCTCGGGGCGTAGGTCCATGGGCGGTCCTGGCTCGGTGGCCGTGCTACGGCCCGCGAGTACCATCAGGTGGCGGTGCTCGGCGGCATCCAGGCGCAGTACGCGCGCCACCGCGTTCAGTACCTGGTCGGACGCGTTCTTGGCCCGCCCCTGTTCGAGCCAGGTGTACCAGGTGACCCCGACGCCGGCGAGCTGCGCGACCTCCTCGCGCCGCAGACCGGGTGTACGGCGTCGGCCGCCTGCGGGCAGGCCCACCTCACCGGGGGTGACGCGGGCGCGGCGGGCGCGCAGGAAGGCGCCGAGGGTGCTGCGGTCGGGTGTCGAAGAGGTCACCACCCCAGTGTCATGGCTCGGGGCCGGTGGATCCAGGTAGTGCTGGTACCCCTATAGCTGGGCTCCTGGTACCAGGATGACCAGGGGCGCAGAGTCGTGGTCATGACCACACAGACCGTTCCCACCGCGCACACTGTGGCGCCGCACCCGGCGCGTGCCCTCACCGGCGCCGGCCTCGCTGTCCTGCTCGTCGCCTACCTGCCCGTGAACATGACGTTCGGGTCGGTAAACCTGCTCGAACCCGCGATCACCGATGACCTCGGCGTGACCGTGTCGGGCGGGCAGCTCGTGCTGTCCGCGTACACCACGGCGTTCGCCGCGACCCTCGTCGTCGCGGGGCGCCTGGGCGACCGGTTCGGACGGCGCCGACTGCTCGCTGCCGGCGTCGGCGCGTTCGGCGCGGCCTCCGTCCTCGCCGCACTCGCACCGAACCTGGTCACACTCGTCGCGCTGCGCGCCGTACTGGGCATCGCCGCGGGCCTGTTCACCCCGCAGGTCCTGTCCACCATCCAGTCCACGGCGCCCGAGAAGCTGCGGGCGCTGGGCGTCACACTGTTCGCCGCCGTCAGCGGCATCGCGACCGTCACCGGACAGCTCCTCGCGGGCGCCGTGGCCCAGGCCGCCGGTGACCACTGGGGCTGGCGGCTCGTCCAGATGCTCACCGGGACGATAGGAGCGGCCGCGCTGTTCGCCCTGCGCACCGTGCCCGAGTCGCGCTCGACGGCACCGCTCGCGCTCGACCTGCGCGGGGCCGCGCTCCTCGGCACGGGCCTGCTCCTCGTCGTGGTGCCCCTGACACTCGGCACCTCCGCGGGCGGCCCTGCCCCGGTGCTCGCGATGCTGGCCGCAGGCGGTGCGGTGCTCGCCGTCTTCGCCCGCTCGCAACGTGCCGCGGAACGCCGCGACGAACTGCCCGTCGTACCGCCGAGCGTGCTGCGCACGCCGGCCGTACGCCAGGGCCTGATCATGACGCTGCTGTTCTTCACCGGTTACGGGGCCTTTCTGTACGAGTTCTCGGCGCTCTCCCAGGGCGCGTTCGGCGTGGACGCCTGGGGCGCCGTCGTGCTGCTGCTCGGGTTCGGCGCGGCGTTCGTCGTCACCGCCCTCGCCCTGCCTGCCGTGGAACGCCGCACCGGACGCTGGACGATGACGGGTGCGGCCATCGGTCAAGCGGCTGTGCTCCTGGGCCTCGCCCTCACCGTGAACGGCACCCGCGGTGGATCTCCGTCGGCTCTGCAGCCGCTCCTGATCGTGCTCGGTGTCACTCAGGCCCTGATGTACGGGCCGGTCCTCCGCACGGTCCTGTCCCGCACACCGACGTGGGCGGCGGGTGTCGCCGGCGGGCTCTTCACCACGCTGCAGCAGCTCGGTCTCGGCCTGGGCGTGGCGCTCCTGGGAGGCGTCTTCCACGCCGTGGCCACCGCAACGGCGGGCGGTCCCGCCGCCGGGCTGCCCCACGGTTTCGCCGTCGCCGTGACCGTGCAGGCCGCCCTGGCACTCGCGTTCGCCTTCCTGGCCGCCCGTATCGCACCGGCCGGGGCGGCCTGACGCATGTGGATGTGCAGGTGTTCTTCGCGACCTGGGTGTCTCATGAGCTCTGGCCGTCGGGTCGCACTTCGTGTGATCGACGACGCGACGCCCCCGACGGTACGAACACCAGAGACGGAAGGTACGCCCGCGGACTCACCGCAGACGTGCGGGTGAGCCGGGCGGAGGCGGGGCGCTGCGGTTCAGCGAGGAACGCGACCCCGGGGCGGCGGCGCAGTTCGTCCGGCTGCGCGGGTCATCGACCCGGATGCGCCTGCTGGCGCCGCGGGATCGAGGCGGCCGGGAAGTGGCTGCGGGAGACCGGGAACGCCGTGCTGCGGGTGCCGTACACGGCCGTCACGCCAAAGGACTGGGGCGCGGTCGGCGGGAATCCGCTCGGGCAGTGGATCGCCGACCAGCGCCGCGCCTGCACGGCCGGGACGCTGGAGGCCGGGCGGGTGTCCGAACTGGAGCAGCTCGGGATGGTGTGGCCGGAGCAGGAGACGGCCTGGGCGGGCGGGGTCGCCCGTCTCCAAGGAGTACGCCGCAGTGCACGGGCACCACTGCGGTGCGGTAGGGGCATCCGATCGGTGTGGGCGAAGAACGCGAGGGCGACGGTGCGCAGGGTGCGGGAGCACGAGGAGCTGCGCGCGGCCGGCCTCCCCATCCCCTCGGCGGCCGGGGCGATGCCCGCGGCGCGGCAGGATGAGCCGACGCGATCGCTCCGGGATGGTGCCCGGCATGGGGCACCGGCGGCCGGCAGCGCTTCTACCGCCTCGTCCACAACCGCGTCCAGGCCGGCGGCACACTCCCCCATGGCCGGCGGCGACGTCATCGTCCAGGGCGAGGACCTCGGGCTCTGGGTCACGGCGCAGTGGTTCGGGCAGGAGCAGTTGCTGCCCGTGCAACAGTGGATCCTGGAGAACACCCTCAAGATCACACCGGTCCAGGAGGACGAGCGCCCGGTGAAGCAGACGCAAGAAGCCAAGTGGGCCCTCAACCTCGCGGCGACACGACAGTTCCACGCCGGGAAGGACACCTGAGAGTCCCCCCGGGAGTCCTTGAACAGCCGGGATACGAAGAACGGCCCGCCAAGCCGTCAGGACGGCGCTGACGGGGGCGTAATGGTCAGGCTCGGCACATGGCTCGACAACGTCCGTAAACGCGCCATGGAACTCCCCGAACAGCGGCGCTCGGATCTGGACGCGCTCGTCGAGGCTGATGCCCAGTGCGTTGTTCAGGTAGGTGAGTAGGGTCACCCATCCGATCGAGACGAGACCGAGGGCTTGCTCACGCCCAGTTCCACGAGCGGGGTCAAGCCGGTGGTCGGAGTAGACGCTGTTCCGCGAAGCCCGGTGGCGCCGGAGCGTCTCCGCCGGCAAGCCATCGCGTCCGTCTCCCCGGATCCCCGCATTCCGCCAGGGCCGGCGGGAACGGGCCGCAGCCGATCGAACGCTCGACGCCACGGTTCCAGCGACAAGGTGCACAGCTTCTCGGCCTGAGAGGTTGCCAGACTGTCCGGCGAGCCGCTCGCTTGTCGGCATTCGGGCAGCCGAAGATGAGACCTGTCATGTTCAGGATCAGGGGGCGAGATGGCGGGCACACGGGCGGCGAGCGTCTCAACGAACAGCGTCAGCGCGCGCGGCGGCTTCGAATGGTGGTCGTCGATGGTCGCCGAAGCGGTCATTCCCGTGTCGATCACGTGCGGACGCGTCGACTCCTTCGTGGGAGAGGCGGCCTCGCTGCAGCTGCCCCGGACCCAGGTGTCAGCATTCCGCTTCTCCCCGATGTCAGCCCGCCGCACCCCGATCCACATCCGGCGGGCGGATCCCGAGTCCTACTTCCTCTTCCTGGTCCACGGCGGCCCGGTCGGGCTGGAGCAACGACGCAACAACATTCTGCTCAGGGCGGGCGACATGGCCCTGTTCAACACCTCCGCCCCTCTGGCTTGTGAGTTCCGGGACGGCAGACAGCCCCCTCGGCTCACCATGATCCGGCTGCCCAGAGGCGCGGTCCCGCTCCCCCTCGGTCGGACGGACGAACTGGTCGCCACACTTCTCCCCGCCCGGACCGGGTCGGGAGCGCTCCTCACGTCCTATCTCACCGGGCTGCGCGACCAGGCCGCGCACTGCGACGAGGCGGAACTGCTCCGCCTGGGGAGCGTGGGATTCGACCTGGCCACCGCGTTTCTGGCCACGCGGCTCGATGCCGCATCGGGGCTACCCGCAGACACCCGCCGCCAAGTCCTGCTGGCCCGCATCCACGCCTTCATCGACCACAACCTCAGCAATCCCCAACTCACGCCGGCGCACATCGCAGCGCACCACCACATTTCCGTCCGTGCCCTGCACCAACTGTTCCGTACGGAGGCGAGCACCGTCGCGGCCACGATCCGCCGGCGGCGCCTGGAACGCTGCCAGGCCGACCTCACCGACCCCCGGCAACGCAGCCGGTCGATCAGTGCGCTGGCAGCACGGTGGGGCTTCCTGGTGCCGGCCGAGTTCAGCAGAGCATTCCGGGCAGCCCATGGCATGACTCCCACGGAATTCCGCCACGAGGCCGCACGGCAGGCCCGGAGTGCGCCAGGACACAAGTGACGCTGCGCTGATTCACAATTGCCCGCGCGCCTCCCGTGTCACGGTGAGATCGCACGGTTCAGCCCATGGCATGGGCATGCCTGTCCCGTGCATTGCGCGGTGCTCCCGCGCGATTTCCTGCTCCCGTGGAGGGAAAATGAAACGCTATTCGGTACCAGCGGCCGGACTGCTGCTCGTCCTGGTCGGAGCCTCCGTTGCCGTAGCCGCACCGGCGAGTGCCACGCCCGTCGAGTCCGCGGCCTCGGCAACTACGGCGCAGCCGCGACAGGTGCCTGACGGGCCTGTAGTGGTGACTCAGGGCGGCAACGGAGCACCTTCGATCAAGCACTCGAACTACTGCAACAACTTCGTCAACTACGGCACGTCATGGAGAGCGGACTGCAACGTCGACTACGGGAGTTCCGGATCGTGGACCCAGTGCTCGGACGGTACCGAAATCTGGGGTCCGCTGGTCGGCCCGGGCTACTGGGTCTTCAGCGGTGACTGCTCCGCTCACGGCAGCGTGCGGGACTGGGGGGTTTACGACGGCTAGCGATCCCGCGTGTGAACTGTTCCCGGTCCTGCCCGTCACGGCTGCACCGTAGAAATCGCGGCTGCGCAACTGCGGCGAACGCAGCGGACCCTTGTCGATATCGGCGTAGCCGAAGATCTCGCGGCGCGTGCCGACCAGCCGGAGTCCTTCTTCACGGCCGGTCGAGGAAGTGCGCCGAGAGCCGGCCTCCGACGAAGGCACCGGCGACCGGAATGCGGCGGTGCCCTCAGCCGCGCGTGGCTGAGGGCACCGCCGGCCGAGCTCGCAACTACCCGGCCGAGTACACGGCCGCCCTGCTCACCTCGGTCGGCAACCACGAGGACAGGGCCGCGATCCACCTCGCCGACCGCGATGAGAACGGCGTCCGTGACCTCCGGCCCGACGTGAACGAGTCCGTCGCCGAGTTCACGACTGCCGGCGACGATGTACGGTTCGGGCTGCGGTCCGTACACATCGTCGGCGACAACGTCGTCAAGGCCATCGACGCGATCATCCCCGTGAAGAATGCGTCCGCAGGCCGGGGGGATCGCCCGTTTTGAACTACGAGGACGTACCCCCCGGAGACGGGCTTCTCACCTGGCTCAGGGCAAGCCTTCGAGGAGAAACTGGCCCGGTCCACGGCCGGGTTCCTCGCCTTGTGTCAGACGTACCTGTCACGAGAGGAATCGGAGCTCCTCGCTGGATCACAGCCTGGTGGCCAGCCGGATGGTCACGGCCGCGGTGACGATGAGCCCGACGTTGAGTGCGATCCGGCGGTCTTCGCCGGTCAGGTGGACGGTGATCGCACCGGTCTGCAGGAGGACGAAGCCGATGGCCGCGGCCGGCGCCAGCGAGGGCGCGATGCCGGTCAGCGGTGGCAGGACCAGGCCGGTCGCGCCGAGTATTTCGACCGTCCCCAGCGCCCTGAGGGCGGGCAAGGGTATCCGGTCGGTCCAGGCCATCATCGGCCGGAGTTGTTCGCGGCTGCGGATCACCTTCAGCGTGCCTGCGTAGAAGTAGAAGAGGGCGAGCAGTCCCGCGACGATCCAATAGGCGATGTTCATCGTTCCCGTTCATGGGCCACCGGTTCACGGGGCCCTCGATTGCGTCGATGGCAAGAAGAGCCCTGGAGAAGGGCTGGTCCGTTGTCCGAGGGGTCGGACCCGCCGGAAGACGGGAGTGACACGGCCTCGCGGTCGAAAGGAGGGCGGCCGGGCCGTTCCATCCGTCGACTTCAGGCGAGGTCGGTGGCGGGCTCGGTCGCGTAGCGGCTCATCGCGTCGATGTTGGCCTGTCGCGTCGGCGGCCGGCCGTCGGCGAGCACCTCCTGGAGGTCTCGGAAGTACTGCACGTACAGGTCGGGGGTGAACGTGCTGAGCATGACGGCGGGCTGGTCGGTCGGATTGGCGAAGGTGTGAGGGGTACCGGGCGGAACCATTACGAGCGTGCCCGTGGTGGCGTCGCGGTCCTCGTCACCGACGGTGAACCGCACGGTGCCGGAGAGGATGTAGAAGCCCTCGTCGTGTTGGGCGTGGCGGTGCTGCGGCGGTCCCTGGGTGTGCGGGGCAAGGACGGACTCGGCGATCGCGAGACGGTGCCCGGTGTGGCTGCCGTCCTCCAGAACACGCATGCGCGTGGTGCCCAGAACGATCGTCTCGCCGTCACCGGGCCCCACCACCGATACGGTGGGTTCGGCCTGCGGCTCGCTGGTCTTCGCTTCTTCGGTCATGCTCACGAGTGCACCGCCGGAACCCCGCCGGTGTCCAAGACCCATCCCGCAGCACCGATACCCCGTGGGTATCGTTGCAGCGTGGAGCTACGAACCTTGCGCTACTTCGTGGCGGTCGCCGAGGAACTCCACTTCGGCCGGGCCGCAACCCGACTGCACATGAGTCAGCCGCCGCTGAGCCGGGCGATCAAGCAGTTGGAGGCCGATGTCGGGGCCCTGCTCTTCGCCCGCTCGCCCACCGGCGTCACGCTCACTTCGGTGGGCACGGTGCTGCTCGACGAGGCGCGGGCCCTGCTCGACCACGCCGACCGCGTCCGTGTACGCGTGAGCGCGGCGGCCGGCGTCGCGACCATCACTGTCGGCATCCTGGGCGATGGCACCGACCCGGGAGTGTCCAGGCTGGCCGCCGCCTACCGCCGAAGCCACCCCGGCATCGACATCCGCATCCGCGACACCGACCTGACCGACCCGACGTGCGGGCTGCGCGCCGGGCTGGTCGACATCGCCCTGACCCGGGCGCCGTTCGACGAAACTGCCCTGACGGTGCGTGCGCTGCGGACCGATCCGGTCGGCGTGGTCCTGCGCGCCGACGATCCGCTGGCCCGGCGCGACCGGCTGCGGCTGGCCGAGCTGAGCGACCGCCGCTGGTTCCAGTTCCCGCAGGGCACCGACCCCATCTGGCAGTCGTACTGGAACGGCGGCAGGCCGCGCGAGGGCCCAGTGGTGCGCGCCGTCCAGGAATGCCTGCAGGCCGTGCTGTGGAACGGCACGGTCGGCCTGGCCCCGCTCGGACACGACCTGCCCGCAGAGCTGGCCGTGGTACCGCTGGTCGACATGGCGCCGAGCCGAGTGGTCGCGGTGTGGAACGAAGGTGACACCAACCCGTTGATCCGGTCCTTCGTCGAGATCGCGAGAGCCGCGTACCGCCACTGAGCACCTGCGACCGGCGCTGCCGCATCCCGTGAACTGACCGGGCTGTGTTGCGGGGCGTCGCTTACGTGCTGTGCAAGGGCGTGAGCCGGCGGGGCGTTCCGGCTGGACCGGTCGGCTGCGGCGGTGTGACGGCGTGGCGCCGGCTGCGGGACTGGTCCGAGGCCGGTGTCCGACCGCAGCCGCACGAGGTACTGCCGGCCGAGCCGCGGGCCGCGGGCCTGCTGGACATGACCGAAGTGGCAGTCGACGGCTCCCGCGTCCGGGCCCTCAAAGGGGGCTCACACCGGACCTTCGCCGTTCGCCGGTCGACCGCGCGTCCGGGCAGCAAGCACCACCTGATCGTCGACCGGCACGCCTCTCTTGGCCGTCTCGTTGACCAACGGGAACCGTCACGACGTCACTCAGCTGATGCCCTTGCTGGACGCGATCCCCCGCATCCGCGGGGTCCGCGGGCGGCCGAGGCACCGGCCGGGCCGGCTGTCCGCCGACCACGGCTACGACTACGACAAGTACCCCCGCCTCCTCCGGGCCCGCGGCATCACACCGAAGACCGCCCGAAAGGCACAGCCCATGGCTCCGGCCTCGATCAGGACCCAGCCCTGTGAACAACGCTCGCGATCAATACACTTGGGGCGGTCACAGGGTTCCCGGGCTGCTTCGGGCTCGGCTGGGCGAACGGGGTTGTGCAGGGCAATTCCGTCGCCGTGATCACGGCGACGCCCGTGCGTGGGTGCCTGGCGACGTCGGCTGCCCCGGGCCCCTTGCCGCTCAGATGGCCAGAATGCCGCCGTCCACCGCCACGTGGCTGCCGGTGGCGAATGAGGCGCGGTCGCTCAGCAGCCACAGGGCCGCTTCCGCCACCTCTTGCGGCTCGGCCATCCGCTTTTGGATCTGGCGTGCGACGAATGCTGTCTCCAAAGCCGGGTTGGCCGTCACCGCCGCGTTGATCATTTCCGTCCGAGTGGTGCCCACGATCAGGGAGTTGACGCGGATGCCGTACGTCCCGTATTCGGCAGCCGCGGCCTTCGTCAGGCCCAGGACGGCGTGTTTCGCCGCGAGGTAGGGAGACGGTGCACCGGTGGCGATGAGGCCCGCCGAACTGGCGGTATTGACGATCGCCCCGTGGCCGGCGTCCAGCATGACAGGGATCTGACGGCGCAGGCAGTTCCATGTCCCCCGTACGTTGACATCCATGACGCGGTCGAAATCCTCTTCCGGCAGCTCGTGCGATCGGCCGAAGGCAGAACCGGCGTAGCCGGCGTTGTTGAAGGCGCCGTCGAGGCGGCCGAAGCGTGCGATGGCCGTCGCGACGGCGCGCTCGACGTCGTCGGCCCGCGTCACGTCGCCGACACTGCAGGCTGCTTGTCCACCGGATGTCTCGATTTCGTGGGCGAGGTCCCTGAGCCGGTCTTCCCGGCGGGCCATGAGGACGACGGCCGCGCCCTCGGAGGCGAAGAGCCGTGCTGCTGCCTCGCCTATGCCGCTCGAAGCTCCGGTGATCATCACGGTCCTGTCGGTCAACAGGCCGGTGTTGTGCGCTGAGGGTGTCCGAACATTCATGACGCGAGTAAACCTGAAGCGGCGGGCCGTCACACGACTTTCACCAGACGGGCATTCGATTCGATGATGTGGTGCGGGCCCGATCGCACATTCTGCCCTCAGGATTGATGGAGGGATGTGCATGATGTGTCCAGTTTGCTCGCTCAGCGGGAGGCCGCAGGGGCTTGGCCCCGAGTTGTTCCGAGGGATGTCCGGTCGCGGTCCGTCCCAGTCCTCGCTCGTTCTGGCGGGTTCAGCAACTGCCAACGGTGAAGAAGCTGCGCGACCTGCTGGAGCAGGCGGTGAGGCCGGCGAAGGGATCGGCCGGTCACGCGGCTGTCCGACCACGAGGATTCATGTTGCTGCGGAGGGCCGCTGCCGCCCGCCGGCCCTGCTCATCACTACGGGACAGTGGGCGGATTGCGCCCAGTTCGAGCCGGTCATGGACCAGATCCGCGTTCCCCAGGAGGGGCCCGGCCGACCCCGCAGCACGCCGGACAGCGTGAGCGCCGACAAGGCATACAGCAACCGCAAGACCCGCGCCTACCTCCGCAAGCGCGGCATCCGGCACGTGATCCCGGAGAAGAAGGACCACAACGCCGCCCGCCTGCGCCGGAGGTTCACGCGGCGGACGACCTCCGGTCTTCGACAAAGCCCGCTGCAAAGACCGCAACACGATGGAGCGGGCCATCGGAAAGCTGAAGCGGTTCAGAGCCGTGGCCACCCGCTATGACAAGCGCGGATACGTCTACCTCGGCACCGTCACCGCTGCCGCGCTCCTCATCTGGCTCCGCTCCTGACAGGCGGATGCTTCACCAGTAACAACTCGGAGCACACATTCAGGATTCCCGTCCGGGCTGTGACATTCCCCCACCGTTCCGCGCCTTCCCGCCATGCCTGTCACCTGCGCATACTCCAGGGCTGCGTCGCCCCGAACGAACGAGAGGCGACAGCCGACCAGATGGAGTTGATGGAAGAGATGACGTCGCACGCGGTCTCTGCTGCAGCCTCGGGAACGTGGCTGCTCGGTGACCTCACGATCAACCGGATCGGCTTCGGCGCCATGCGCCTGACCGGCAGCGCCGCCTTCCACCAGGGCACCCCCAGCAACCGCGACCAGTCCATCGCCGTTCTGCGCCGCGCAGTCGAACTCGGCGTCAATCACATCGACACCGCAGCGTTCTACTTCTCCCGGCTGCGCTCCGCCAACGAACTGATCAACTCGGCGCTGACTCCGTACCCGGACGACCTTGTCATCGCCACCAAGGTCGGCCCCGCCAGGGACGCCTCCGGCGAGTGGGCCGATCCGGCACGCCCCGACCAACTGCGCGGCCAGGTCGAAGAGAACTTGCGCCAGCTCGGCCGCGACCACCTCGACGTGGTCAACCTGCGCATCATGGGCCAGGACAACATCAGCGAGCACTTCGGGGCCCTCGCCGAGCTGCGCGAAGCCGGGCTCGTCCGCCACCTCGGAATCTCCGGCGCCCGCCCGGAGCACCTGACCCAGGCTCAGGCCATCGCACCAGTGGTCTGCGTCCAGAACCCTTACGGCATCGACATGCCCAGCGGCAAACAGATGCTCCGCGAATGTGCAGCGCGCGGCATCGCGTTCGTGCCCTTCTTCGCCATCGCCGGGAAGGGCCGCGAGGCCGGAGCCGTCCAGGCCGAGCACGACGAGGTGCGCGCCGTCGCCGACGCGCACGGGGTCTCACCGGCGCAGGTACGCCTGGCATGGATCCTGCAGCACGGCGCACATGTACTGGCCATCCCCGGCACGGGCAACCCCGCACACCTCGTCGCCAATATGGCAGCGGGCACACTGCGGCTGGCTGAGGAAGAACTCCAGCTCCTCGATTCGATCGACCGCTCCGCACCCTGAAGCCGGCCGCGTCAACCGTGCTTGAGTAGGCCCAGAACCGGCCCGTGATCGAGGAGACAGGCCCTAGTAGGGCTTTGTTACGTCTCTGGGCACGTGGCTGTTCTGGTGGTTTCCTGTTGGTATGAGGGTGGATGAACTCGCTGCGTGTCGGGTTCGGTTGGAGGAGTTCGCCGGGGAGGTGTTCGCGCCGTTGGCGCGTGCGGATCAGCGGGTGAAGGGCGAGCTGTACCTGCGGGGTCTGCTGCTGGACGGGCGGCGGAAGTCGATGCAGCCGATGGCCGGGCGTCTGGGTGTGGACCATCAGCAGTTGCAGCAGTTCATGACGTCGTCGACCTGGCCGGTGGACACGGTTCGCATCAGGTTGGCCCGTCGGGCGGTGGCGGTGGTGCGGCCGCAGGTGTGGGTGGTGGACGACACCGGGTTCCCGAAGGACGGGACATCCTCGCCCGGGGTGGCCAGGCAGCACTCCGGCACCCTGGGCAAGGTCGGCAACTGCCGGATCGGGGTCAGTGTCCATGCCGTGTCCGACACCGCTTCGTGCCCGCTGTCCTGGCGGCTGTTCCTGCCCGGCAGCTGGGACGGGGCCATGGCTGCCGGCCAGCGGGCCCGCTGCCGGATCCCCGAGGGCGAGCATCACCGGGCGAAGTGGCAGCTCGCGCTGGACATGCTTGACGAACTGGCCACGGTCGGGCTGCGGCCCGCGGTGCTGGTCGCGGACACCGTTTACGGGGCGAACGCCGACTTCCGCCACGGCCGGGAAGACCGCGGTCTGGCCTACGCACTGCAGGTCAAAGGCGAGATGACCGCCCACGCCGAGTCGGCCGTGCCGCACCGGCCGCCCTACGGCGGCCTCGGGCCGCGTCCACTGCCCCGCTACCGCACCCACCCGGTCAGCCTGCGCAAACACGTCCTGGCCCAAGGACACGACAGCGCGGTCGCGGTCACCTGGCGCAAGGGCTCGAAAGCCGCCATGTCCGCCCGCTTCATGTTCTTGCGCGTCCGCCTGGCGGGCCGTCGCCCGAAGCCCACCCCGGACGGTGTCATTCCGCTGCGGTGGCTGATCGCACAGTGGCCGGAAGGCGAGGACGAGGCGGTCAAGTACGGGATCTCCAACCTGCCGGCTGACATTCCCGCCCGCGATCACGTCCGCCTCGCGAAACTGCGCTGGCGCATCGAGCACGACTACCGAAAGCTGAAGACCACCCTCGGACTCGATCACTTCGAGGGCCGCTCGTTCACCGGATGGCACCGGCACGTCACCCTCGTCACCGCCGCCCACCTCTTCCTGACCGAACAGCGGACCTGCCCAAAAGTCCCTGCCAGGGCCTGACCCTCTACCAGACCCTGGCCCTCCTCCAACACCTCTGGCCACCTGGACCGGCAACTGCCCCACCTGCCCCACCTGCCAACAACCCACCCCATGGCAGCCCTACGACACCACCTAACAAAGCCCTACTAGTAGCAGTACCGCTACTTTAAGGACTCTTCTGGCGTCTGCTGGTGGGTTTGGTGGGTGGGATGAGTGTGACTGTTCTGGCTGGTGGTTGTGGTGAGTTGTGGTGATGGGGGTGTTTGAGGTGCCAGCTGGACATCTTGCGTTTGATGACGCGGGGGTTGGCGCGTGGTCGGCGGGGTGGCAGGAGTCGTTCCAGCAGTTCGCTGCTGATGTGGGAGAGGGCCCGTTTCAGCCGTGAGGGGGGAAAGTGCCGCCTGGTCGGTGACGTGGCGGCGGGCGGCGTTCAGGGCGCGGGTGAAGGAGATCCGGTCCGGGTCGAGACCGGCTTGGTGGGCGGTGTCGTGGATGGCGTCTCTGAGGGCGTGGTGGACCAGGAGGAATCCGTAGATCTCCTGCTCGACGCCGTCCTCCGGGTGTTGCGAGCGCAGGACCGGTTGGCGGCCGCCCTGGTGGGTTTTGATCTCGTCGAGGGTGTTCTCGATCTCCTACCGCTGGTGGTAGAGGGCTGCCAGTTCTGCGGCCGGGGGCTGGTCCGGATCGCAGACGGTGGTGATGAGCCGGTAGACCGTGCCGTCGTCTCCGTCGAGTGTGTACTCGATCACCCGGACCGGGGCCGGGTCGCGGTGGGCACGGTCATCGGCGGCCGTGATCCGGGACAGGTAGGAGCCGTCACCGAGCTGTTCAGGAACCGGGAGCACGATGTTCTTGCGGACCCGCCACAGCAGGTCGGCGCCCGTGCCGGACGAGGCCCGCCACAGTTCGAAGCCCGTGATGCCCCGGTCGGCCATCATCAGCATCCCGGGCCCGAGCCGGTCCAGCAGTCCGGGGACGAGGTGCTGTTCGTGCACGGTGAGCGGACCGGTGGGCGCGGCGAACAGCGCATGTGTCCCACACTCCACCAACGCGGCAACTCTCACCTGCGGATACGCGCTCCGCTGATGTCCCCGGCCCGAGCCGGGCCGGCCGAAGAAGCTGGCGTTGGCTTCGGTGTCCGGGACATCGAGGACCGTGCCGTCCACCGCGACCAGCCTCCACCGCCGGTACCAGGAACCGGCCGTCTCCCTGGTCGCGACCGGCCGGCACACCCGCTCGAACAGCACCTTCAACGGCTCCGGCCCCAGCCGCCGACGGGCCCGGCCGATCGCCGCCGTGGTCGGCACCCGCCACGGCTTCTCCCATCGCCGCACCCGTTCCAGACCATGAGTCAGCAGCGTCGCGACCTCCTCATAGCCCTATCCGGAGAACAGACACATGGCGAGCACGAAATAGACCACGACCCGGGCCGGCAGCAGCCGCGACCGCTGTTCCACACGCCCGCAGTCCGCAACCGCCTCATCCACCAGCCCCGGCGGAAACACCTGAGTCAGCACACCCAGGGCAATCCGGTCCGACAAACGCGCACACGACGACTTCACCTGTCCAGGCCTCGGCACACCACAACCAACGACACATCACCACCGAAGTCACTGGTATTGGCCCTAATCCCTGACCTTGAGGAAGCGCATCCGGGTTGCGCCATTGCTGTCGGTGCCGCCGGCTTCGGCGTTGGAGATCTTGCCGCCGGTGAGGACGAACATCAGGTGCAGGCGGACCGTCCGGGGGCCGGAGGCGACCGTGTACTCGGTCATGATGTGTGTGGTTCCGCCTTGCTGCTCCTGCCTCGCTGCGTTGATCGCCGCGATCTGGGTGAAGCTCGTCAGGAGGGTGCCCGTGGTCTCGTCCTTGAGCCAGCCGATGATGTAGCCGCTGCCGCCGGTGGCGGAACCGAGCGCGTAGCGTACATCGCTGTCGATGTGGTAGACCCCGGCTTCCGGGAGCACGATGTCGGACTCGGGGATCGGCACGTCGGTACCGGCCAGGGCCAGGAGGTTGGCGTGCTGCCGCTCGGCGTTGAGGAATGCGCTCACCGGCGTGAGGCGGGCGCCGATCTCCCACGTTTCGGGGCAGCCGGGCGTCCCGGTGACGTCGATGTCCACCGACCGTTCGATGCTGCTGTTGCCGCCAGGAGCGATACCCGTCAGGTCGATCCGCGGCACGAGTAGCCCACCGGTCGTGTTCCGTGCGGCATTGCACGGGGATGGGTCCAGAGCAGGCGTGTCGGGCGCGTACAGACACCCGTCGCTGCCCCGGGTGATGGCGTTGCTCCGGTCGGTGGAGATGCACGGAGGGCGGGCGGTGGCGCATCCATCCTGGCAGGAGGCGACCGGGATGACCGGCGGGACCGCGGCGTAGGGGGTCGAGCCGTCGAGAGTGTCGCTCGTGCAGGTGACCGCGCCGTCGCAGTTACGGCAGGTCGTACGGAGGAACTGCCTTCCGCAGCCCGGGGCGGACGCCTGGACGGTGAGGACGAAGCTGTCGACGGTCCACCGCTTGGGGCCGACTCGGCAGGTGTCGTCGTTGCCTGTTTCCAGGTTGAGCTCGACGACGATCTTTCCCGCGAGGACGTCCGCGAGAGACACGGTGGTCGGTGGGATGACGCCGTTGTCGTCCCCACCCGCCGGCAGATCGGGTGGGCCCAGGAGATCGGAGCGGATCGAGGTCGTGCCGTTCCACAGGGCGAAGCGGCCATAGAGCTGGCAGGCCGTGTTCCTGCCGTCGTTGTGGACATGGACCGAGGCGCTGATCGTGACGCTCGTGGGGTTGCCGCGCAGTGACGAAGGGTCGATGTGCACGACGCCGGCGAGCCAGGTGTGCTGGCCGTTGTGCGTTCCGTCGTCGGCCGGGAACGTGCCCGTGCCGCTGTTCAGGATGGTCTGGGCGACGACGGGGTCAAGTGCGGCGTGGGTGTTGGCGATGGTGTAGTACGGCGTCGGGTCGGTGCTGCTCGCGGTCGCTGCGACCCGGTACGGCGCGGAGTCGCGCAATGGGGTCGTCTCGCAGTGCTCGCACGGCTTGGAGCCGGGACAAGCAACAGGGGGACAGGCCGGATTGGAGGGCTGACAGCCGCCGATCGCGATCGGGGAATGCCCGCAGCCGCATTCACTCATGGTCCAACTCCTTTTGTGAGGTTGAGTGGGGGGAGTGACGGTGCGCGCCATGCCACTTTGGCGCGGTTGGGGCACGAGGAGGAGGGCGCCGGCTCGTCGGCCGAAACGGACGAAAGGCGAGCTGGGGCAGGCGCGTTGGGGGGATACCGGCGAACCTGAAGCCGGCCGCGCAACCGGGGAGCGGAAGAAGACCCTCTGGCGGACCGCTCGCCGGGCCCGGGCTGACATGACATCGATCGTCATCCAGCTACGCGTTCCCGCAGCCGGCCATGTCCTTGGGGTGGGAATCAAAGGCGGCCATGTCGGCCCCTCTTCGCGATTCTGCTACTGGTACTGAGCAAACCGCGTTGGGCGCTCGGACATAGGCATATCTGAAGCTCAGTCACTTGTCTTCTTCATTGCCATCCTCAATGTACTGTCCCGTGATCTGTCGGGCATTACCCCGTTAGGGTGACCGATTTCACCGAGGTGGCAGAACGCTCACATTTCCGCCGGCGTGTGAGCCGGGGGCGGACGGCCGACCGGTCCCCGCAAGACCCGGACCTCCATGCCGATGCCGAAGGGGGCGACCGGAGGCTTCCGGGTCCAGCAGGTCCCGTGCCTCTCCGCGCCGCGGCAGGCTCCCCGGCACGGACAGCGCTCCGCGACGCGGGCGCGACCGCACATGTTCATGGAAGGAATGACGGAGGTCGGGAGGCCGCTCGCAAGCCGCACCCTCCATCTCACCTGCTTGTTGGTGTGGTACGCGCATATACGGCGAGGTCCGTGGCCAACTCGTGGTGAAGTTTGAGGTGTTGTTCTCACACCTGGAAGAGCGGCGGCGCCGTCCGGTGATGGGCGCCGAGGCCCGAATTCTGGGACACGGCGGGATCCAGGCCTGGCCCGGTGCGTTCATGCCACAACGGTCCTGCCGCGGCAACGAGTTCAGCGATCACAGTGGACGACAGCCCCGTTGTCCTCCGTCCGCTGATGATTGCTGTGCGAGTCATGTTCCCCACCACGCAGCCATGATCGACGATCCAGAGCTCGGCGTCTCACCGCCAACCATGCACGAGCCCGTAAGCGCTCACAGAAAAACAACGCGCCGATTTCGTTCCTGGAACCGGCAGCGCAGCGCGCTGGCGTACGCCTGGCCGACCTTCAGACACCGGCGGCGCACGGTCTCGTGGGAGACGGTCACGCCGTGCTGGGGCATCAGCTCCTCCATCTCACGGAGAACCGAGCGGGACCGGAAGTACAGCCACACGCAGTGCGAGATGACCTCGACCGGGTGTCGGTGCCCCTTGTACGACGGCGGTGCACACGCCACGGACGGCTCTCCCAACGTGATCAACCCGAAGATCATCCCACGGGCCGTACAGCGTGACAGCGCCCACGGGTACCCAGTTCAAATGCGTTGCCGAGGGGACGACCTGCTGTCAAGATCGCTTGGTGAACATGCCGCAGCACCAGAACGCCCCTTCCGTACGTCCCATCACCGACGCCGACGTCCCCACTGCGGTCGACACTCTTGCCCGGGCCTTCGCCGACTATCCCTTCACCCGGCACGTGATCGCCGCGGACGGTCACGAGGACCGAATCCGGCGATACCAGGAGCTGTGCCTGACTCGCATCGGAATGGTCTACGGCCGAGTATGGGTCGCCGACGGGGGGCGCGCTGTGGCTGTCTGGGCTATCCCCGACCAGGACCCCTCGCCCGCCTTTGCCGGGCTCGGTCCGATGCTCGGCGAACTCAGCGGTGATCGAGCGGCTGCCTCTGCATCCGCGGAGCAGGCTGTTGTGCCCTATCGGCCGCAGGAGCCGGGATGGTTCCTGGAGACGGTGGGAACCGCCCCCGAGGCCCAGGGACAGGGTCTTGGCAGCGCGGTGCTGCTTCCCGGTCTCGAAGCGGCCGAACGCGCCGGGTATCCGGCGTTCCTGGAGACCTCCAGCGAGCGGAACGTGGCTTTCTACGAGCGACTCGGTTTCAAGGTCACAGCCGACGTCCAGCTCCCTGACAACGGCCCCCGCACCTGGTGCATGCGCAAGGACCTGAGCTGAGGTCCTGAAACTCCCGCCTGCACCGCCATCTTTTGGGCGGGGCCCGTTCACCGGCCGGGGTGATGCTTCTTCTGGCGAGCCCTCTGGTGCACGCATCTACTCGTCCTTCACAGTGAGACCGAGGACCTGCACCAGTGCTGGTGCCATGTGCAGGAGTTGATAGGTGCTGATCGTTGCGCCCTTCAAGGCTTCGAGCCCGGAAACGATACTCAGCCCGGCAGCCTCCCGCAGGTCGGCCTTCGTCATCTTGGCGTTGTCGAAGTGCGCTCGGTCCAGGGTCGAGCCGGGGAAGGTGATGTTGGTGAGTACGGCTCCGTCGAAGTCGACATCGCGCAGAGAGCCACTGCGGAGAACGCGGACTCGGTGAAGCCGGAGCCTCCGCCATCTACGTCCTCGACATCGCAGCCGCCGAAGTGAAGCCACTCGTAGGTGCCTTCTCGTTCCATTGCCCCGGTGAACGACGTAAGGCGGTGTGCGAACGGAAGCTTGGCGAGCTCACGGGGAGTTCGGGCTCGCATCAGGCTTCTGCACGAGGCAGGGACCGGTCAACGGCCCGGGGCAGGGTGGCCTGACCCAGGCACCATGCGCTCGGCGTGCCCATCGTCCGGTCTTGCGAATTGACTGACGTCCGTTCTGGACGAACCCGTGCTGGGTTCGCGCCGTACTGAATCCCGCCCGCCGTCGGCGGGGGCTGGGCGCGGGTCATTCCCCAGGAGAATCCCCCGCGCGCCGGCAACGAGGCGGGGCAGGCGGGAGTTGTTCGGTGCGGTTGAGGCAGGGGTTTCCCGGCAGGGGCAGCGGTGCCGTGGGCGGGAGAGGGTGCGGTCCGCCGGTTCGGGCTCGCGGTGTGTGGGTTGTGTGCTGGCGGTGGCGGTGGGGTATTCGGTCCCGGAGATCTTGTGGGTGGGGGGATACGGGCTGTATTTGTTCCGGCTGTGGGCTGACGATTTCCTGGAACGGCCCCGGACCCGCACGGTATGCTGATGCAGATTGTGCAAGCGATTTGCAAAATAAGGAGGGTCATGGCTACTCGGGCGACCGACGTCGGGACGAACCAGAGTGTCGAACGAGCGGTCTCGGTGCTGCGCGCACTCGACTCCGGCCGTGCTGAACTGCGCGTCTCCGATGTCGCCGAGCTCACCGGGCTGGGCTCCTCCACAACATCCCGGCTGCTGTCCACCCTTGAACGTCTCGACATGGTCGAACGCGATCCGGTCAGCAATCTCTACCGGCTCAGCCTCGGGATCCTTCCGCTGGCCGCCACCGCGCTCAACCGCCATCCCGTCCACCGGGCCGCCCGCATGGTCCTCCAGGACCTCGCCACCCGCACCGGGCTGGGGGCCAACGTCGCCATCCGCCGCGGCACCGAGCTGATGTTCCTGTGCAATTTCGAGGGAACCCGCGCCCCGAAGTCCTACACGCAGGCCGGGCACAGTGCTCCGCTGCACGCCACCAGCATCGGCAAGTGCCTGCTGACGGGTCTGACGCCCAAGGAGCGCCGCACGCTGCTTCCCGAGCCGCTGGTGGCGCACACCGAGTACACGACCACCAGTCATGACCTCCTCGACGGCGAGATCGACACCGTCCGGCGCACCGGCTACGCCGTCGAGGCCGAGGAGCGTGCCCTGGGGCGTGCTTCGCTCGCCGCGCCGGTCCGGGATGCCTCGGGCGATATCGTCGCCGCCATCTCCCTGTGGGGGCCCACTTCTCTCCTGGGCAGCCACACCGAGGCCGAGGGGCAGCGGCTGGCCCTGACCCGTGAGGTCATCGAGGCCGCCGACGTCATCAGCCAGGCGCTCGGCGCCCTCTGAACCGCTGAACGCCCCGCGGATCTACGGGGCGGGGTGAGGGGGCCGGTGGAGGCCGTTCGGCCTCCACC
>NZ_JBHXTM010000022.1:85485-146679 GCF_042677325.1 Streptomyces sp. NPDC127117 | reverse complement strand
GCCCCCGCGGTCCGGCGATCAGCAACCTAACCCCGGAAACCCCCGCGACCAGCCGCCAAGAACGGCAGCGGGCAATTCTTATGGATGCCTTAAGGAAATGATCAGGTTGCGATCACTTCCGGCGAGCGGCGAAATCGCGTTCGGGCCATCTACCGCGCACCCGTGGATTACTGATGATCCGTCGGACAATTCCACGATGCACATTTGGGCACCCTGACAGAGAACCCACCATTCCCAATAGTCCATTTTGTGACAGTTCGAGAAAACTGATGGCCCTTCAATTCGGAATCATCGGGTTACAGTTGCCCGCGCGCCTCAAGGGCATATACGCGCACTTATCATCTGAGTCACGTTCGAGGTTCTATACATGCAAGGCACGATTGACGGCTTCAGCTATGGCCTGGTCACCCCTGTGGCCGGTTACGTAATGGCGTGCCTGGGAGCAGCTCTGGGGCTGCGCTGCACGGTCAGGTCGCTACGCTCCGACCGCCCTCGAAAGCCCGGCTGGCTCGCGCTGGGCGCGGCGTCCATCGGCTGCGGAATCTGGACCATGCACTTCATCGCCATGCTCGGTTTCCGGGTGCGCGAGACGTCCATCCGGTACGACACGTCCCTCACGCTCCTCAGCCTCGCGGTGGCCGTGCTCGTCGTGGCGGTCGGTGTCTTCGTGGTCGGCTACCGGGGCACCGCACCGACCGTCCTGCTCACCGCGGGCACCCTCACCGGGCTGGGCGTCGCGGCCATGCACTACATCGGCATGGCGGCGATGCGGATGCAGGGGCACCTCAGCTACGACCCCGCCGTCGTCGCGCTGTCCGTGGTCATCGCCGTCGCGGCGGCAACGGCCGCGCTGTGGGCGGCCGTGTCCGTCCGGGGCTTCCTGGCCAGCCTGGGTGCCAGTGTGGTCATGGGTGTGGCCGTGACCGGTATGCACTACACCGGCATGGCGGCGGTCAGCGCGCAGGTGGACCATGCCGTCGGGCACACGGGCGAGGGTTCGTCCGCCGTGAGCGTGCTGCCGATGCTCGTCGGTCCGCTGATCTTCCTGGTGCTCGCCGCGGTCGTCGTGATGTTCGACCCGCTGCTGATCCTGGGCGACGACGAGCCCAGGCACACCCCGCCGCGGACTCCCGCGCCGGGTCGCTACGCGCCGCGGCCGACTCCCCCCGCCGTGCCGTACGGCGGCGCGGACGGGTGGGCCGGGGCGGCGGACGAGACCACTCCGCACGCCGGCCACCGGTGACGGCCGCGCGGACGGCGCGTCACACGCGTGCTCTGCTCCGCATCCTGCCTCGATGACGGCGGCGCCCCGGTTCGGGGCGCCTGCCGTCGAGCTGGATCCAGATACGTATCTCCGTGCCGCCGAGCACGGAACGGCCGATGCGGACATCGCCGCCGGTGGCCTCCGCCATCTGCCGCACTATGTCCAGCCCGAGCCCGGTCGAACCGGCCCGGTCCCCCCTGTTGCCCCTGGCGAGCGCCGCGTCCGGGTCCGGGATGCCCGGCCCCGCGTCGGAGACGAGCACGATCACCACGTCCTCACTGTTGTGCACGTCCACCGAGAAGGCGGTGCCCTCCGGCGTGTGCCGGAAGACATTGCCCAGCAGGGCGTCGAGTGCTGCGACCAGGTCGGCGCGGGCGACCGGGATGCGTACGGGCCGGTCGACGCCCGCGACACGCACCCTGCGCCCCTCGTCCTCCGCCAGCGCGGACCAGAAGTCCATCCGCTCACGGATCACCTCGGCCGCGTCGCAGCCCGAACCGGCAACCACCCCGGCGGTCCGCGGCCGGTCCTCGCGTGCCGTGCGGATGATCGTGTCGACCTCGCGTTCGAGCTGCTCGACGGCCGCCCGGGTCTGGTCCGCGGCCGGACCGTGGCCGAGCGAGGCGGCGTTGAGGCGCAGCACCGTCAGCGGTGTGCGCAGCCGGTGCGAGAGATCGGCGGCCAGCTCCCGTTCGTTGGCGAGCAGTTGTACGACTTGGTCCGCCATGGAGTTGAAGGCGACCGCGGCCTGCTTGAGCTCCGTCGGCCCGTCCTCGGGAACCCGTACGCCGAGCATGCCCTCGCCCAGCTCGTGGGCGGCGCCCGCGAGCCGCTCGGCCGGCTGGGTCAGCCGTACGCCGAGACGGTCCGCGACCGCGACCGCGCCGATGACCAGGGCGATACCCACGCCCGTGAGCACGATCCAGGCGGTTGTCACACCGTTGGTGACATCGGCATCGGGTACGTACACCTCGACGATCGAGGTCTTGCCCGAGCCCAGCACGATGGGCGCCAGCAGCGCCGAGCCGCCGGGGACCTTCGAGATGCCGGAACGGCCGAGTTCGCGGATGGCGTCGAGCTCGTCGTGCACGGCCCGGCCCCGGCCGATCTCCAACTCGGACGCCTCGTCGTCGGCGGGGATGTGCAGGGCCATCCGCCCCGCCATGCCGGCGTCGGTGGAGAGCATCGCCCGGCTCAGCTGATCCCGGTCGGTGGTGATGGAGAGGGTGGGTCCGATGGCTGCGGCCTGCCGCTCGGCGTTGGAGAACGCACGGTCCGACGCCATTTCCTTGACGACCAGACCGAGCGGGACCGCGAAGGCGACCACCACCATCACGGTGACCGCGAGACAGACCCTGACGAGGGCCCACCTCACCGCGGTGGCTCCAGCTTCACGCCCACGCCCCGGAGCGTACGCAGATAGCGCGGCGCGGCGGCGGACTCCCCCAGCTTCCGCCGCAGCCACGACAGATGCACGTCGATGGTCTGGTCGTCGCCGTAGGACTGCTGCCACACCTGGGCGAGCAGTTCCTTGCGTGCCACGACGACTCCGGGCCGTCCGGCGAGGAACGCGAGCAGGTCGAACTCGCGCCGCGTCAGATCGAGCGCGACACCGTCCAGCGCGGCCTGCCGGCGGAGCGGATCGATGGCGAGCCCGCCGACCCGGAGCACCTGGGGCGGCGGCACGGCACCGGTGCCGCCCGCGCGGGAGCGGCGCAGGACCGCGGCGATGCGCGCCGAGAGGTGTTCGACGGAGAACGGCTTGGTCAGGTAGTCGTCGGCACCGTCGTTGAGCAGCCGTACGATCTCGGACTCGTCGTCCCGGGCGGTGGCGATGATCACGGGCACATCGGTGATGCCACGGAGCATCTTCAACGCCTTGGAGCCGTCCAGGTCGGGCAGCCCCAGATCCAGGATCACCAGGTCAAACCGGAAATGGGAGACCTCGCGCAGCGCCTCAAGGGCCGTTCCGACACTCCGCACGACATGGGAGGCATCGGTCAGGTGCCTGATGAGGGCTGAGCGTACGAAAAGGTCGTCCTCGACGACGAGCACACTTGCCATGGCAAAACCGTACGCTATTCAACGAATTTTTCACCCCTCAGGTGGGGTGGCGACGCACATGGTGCAATATGGTCCGCGATGCGACGAGGACTGATACACGGCATAGCTTGGGCGCTCTCCACCGGGGCTGCGGTCACGCTGTCCTGGTGGGGTGTCCACACGGTGATGGCGGGGACCGCGTACGACCCGCCCCGTGCCCTCCCGATCGCGGACGCGGCACGCGCCGAGGGCCAAGGGGCCAGGTCGCAGCCCTCCTTCACCTACCGTCCCGAGAAGTCCCCGAAGCCCAGCGCATCCCCGTCCGCCGAGGACAAGGGCGGCGAGGACGACACGGGCCGCAGGCCCACGGCCGGATCCCCGCACAGCTCCGGGCCGGCCCGCCCATCGAGTCCGCCGGAAACGCCCGCCGGCGGGACCGTGAACGTGAAGGGCTACACCGTCGACGGCGGCCGGGTCGTCTTCGACATCCAACGGGCCTCGGCGGAGCTGGTCTCGGCCACTCCCGAGTCGGGCTGGCAGATGCAGGTATGGAAGACCGAGCAGTGGATCCGGGTGACCTTCACCCGGGACGACCGCGAGATCTCGGTCTTCTGCAGCTGGTACCAGCACGCGCCGCTCGTCGAGATCGAGGAGCAGTAGCGGCTCCGGGATCCGCCGAACAAGCGGTCCCCCGCATCCCGCCGGGCATCGGTTCGGCTGTCTCCGACACAACGTGATACCCCATCAGTAGAGTCGGCAGCGACCCGGCGACAGCTCGGCCGGAGCCGACCGCCCGGCGTTGTGCACCCCTTGCGGGGCTGGAGCGCAAGAAGGGGGCCGAGGTGGTTGATGACTCGGTTGCCCGTGGACTTCGAGACGCCGAACAGCGGAGCGAGCTGCCACAACGAGTGGACTACCGAAGGCAGGGCACGGGGCTCTGCACTACCGTTTTGGTGGCCCCGCAATGGGGCGCCAGGTTTCCGGAGTTGGCATGGCCTTTCCCCCGTCGAACGCATGGGCCTGGGCCCGCGAGCACGAGCGGGAGCAGCACCGCGCCCGGCAGACCGCCGCAGCCCCGGCCCGCGCCGCAGCCGGCCGATGACGTCCCGGCCGCGCCGGTGGCCCCGGTCGTGCTTCCCGCACCCCGTCCGGTTGCCGTCGCCGCTCCGGAGCCGGAGCCCGCTGACGTTGACGACCAGGAGCTGGTTGTCGAGAACCTGACCCGCGAGCAGGTCCGAGCCCTGGGAAGTGCGGGCGATGAAGGACCACCAGGTCGTGTTCGACCACGCCGACCGATACGGCGAGACGTCCGCGAGGCGGCTGTTCAGCAACCGGCTGGCCGGCGAAACCCAGCGGGGGAGAGACCGTAGGCCGCAGGGTCCGCCACGAGCGGGCCGCGCGCTGACTACTTGCCTGCAGAGGGGGCTGCGCGCGGCCGGACCCGTCACCGCCGTCCGATGCGTCACCGTCACCCGAACCGATCCGGCCCGGCCGGCGCCCGTGCTTCTGGCCGCCTCCGCAAACAGCCAGCGCCCAGGACCACACCACCACCGTCATCGATCACCCGCACTACGCAGTCCATGGCGGTGCGGCAGGCGGCCCCTGGGCGGGGTGGGGCTGTGTCAGGCGAAGATCTTCCAGTTGTTCTGGAGGTCCTGCATCAGGGTGTCGTACTTCGGCCCGGCCTTGTCCCACTGGGTTTCGACGCTACTGATGGCTTCGGCGTCGACCTCCCTGGCAGCGTTCCATGCTTGGGCGGACAGATCGCTTGAGGTCTTGTAGGCGCTGACGATCAGGTCCTGGGATTCGGGATGAGCATGTCCTGATGCCTTGAGCCCTTCTGCCAACTTGTCGTTCAGCTCTGCGAGGGCCTGCTTGTTCTTGTTCTCCTGAGCATCGACCCCGTCCTTGAGCTGATCCTGGGCGATCTTCTTCTCGTGGGCCTGGAGCAGGAGGCCGACAAGGGTCTTCTTGCTGTCGGCCAGCAGGGCGAGCTGCCCCTTCAGCGTGTCCGCGAGGACCTTCTTCGCATCCTGGGGCAGTTTGCTGAAGTCGTCGTCCATGAAGGAAGCGGCGGACCGGGGAGGAGCGGGACGTTCCGCGCCCGCGGTGATGGCAGTCAGGGCGTCTTTGTGGTGGGCGTTCAGCTCGTCGAGGAGAGCGTCGAACTGCTCGTCGGTCAATGGCTGGCCGGGGTTGTGCGCCATGGGCTTCTCCTGGTTTGTCGCTGCCCACGCTGGATGCGCGAGCCTGGTTCCTGGTGTGGGACGGCTGGGCGCGGCGGCCCAGCCGTCCCACACATGTTCCGGAGCCGGAGGCCGGAAGCGTGGTGGGGGCGCTGCGGGGTTCCCGGACCCCCGACGGGGCTGGGTTTAGCCGAAGATGCTGTGCCACCAGTTCTTCACGGCGTCCACCTTGTCCTTGAACCAGTCGACGACCGAGTCCCACCATCGCTTGATGTCTTCGGCGAGCTGCTTGAAGAAAGCGCATACGGCTCCCCAGAGCTTGTCGATGAGCCAGTCACCGGCATCCTTGAAAGCCTGAAGGATCTCGTTCTGCTTCTCCGGGTGGGCAGAACCGGACTTCTTGAGTTCATCGGCGACCTTGTTCTGGTCGTCAGTGAACTTGTCAATGTTGTCCTTCTTCTGCTTGTCGATCTGTTCATCGAACGATGACTTGCTGATCTTGTTGTTCTCGTACTGCTGGGACACGTCGGCGATGTGCGGCTTCTGGCCGTCGGCCTGGCTCGTGTTGCGTTCGCGGGACTGCGCGAACGCGTCGATGGCGTCCTGGGGCAGGTCCGAGTAGTCGTTGCTGACACTGTCGAACCCTTCGGGCATGACGAAGGGGGAAGGCTTCGGCCGGCCGGCCGTGAGGGCGGCGAGGGTCGCCTGGTGATGGGCGTTGATCTGGTCGATGAGCTCGTCGAACTCATCGTTGGTCAGCTGCGGAGCAGCGGGGGTCCGAGCGGTCATGGCGCACCTGTTCTCTTGGCTGTTCGGTCTGCCGATGGGGATGGCTGTCCCCGGACAGGGGCGGCGCCGGTCTTCCGTGGAATCCCTTGGACGTTGAACGAAATTCCCGCCCCGGTCTAGTTGAACCGTCTATTCTTTTGAAGTGAACAAGAATCCCCGAAATGCGGAACCACTTTTATCCCATACCGGTCCGCCCCCGCCACCCGTACGGGCCAGCGCACGCAGCTCAGGGCAGGAAAGCACTCGGGAGGATGGCTGCCGGAAAGAGAATTGACCAGCACACGTTGACCAGTCGAGGGAAATTCAATTCACAATGGTCGATATTTCATCAACAGTGCGCCTGAAGAAGAATGGCCCAGGACACCGGAGGGATGAACGCCCCCTGCCGCCCCCGAAGCGCGTCGGCCAATGGCCCGGCGCGTCCACGCCGGCGAGGACACCGCCCGCGGTGTCCTCCACAAGTTCAACGAGATCGGGGTGGCCTGCCTGGACCTCGATGGGCGGGAGGCCGTCCCCGCCTGCTCACGGTTGACGACGAGGACTACGTCATTCAGACGGCTACCGCCCGCCCCATCAAGCTCGGCAAGCCCATCACCCGCTGGTCGATCAGGAAGCTCGCCGACCATCTGCGCCGCAACGCCACACGTCCGATACGGATCGGCCGCGAAGCCCCGCGGGGTCTGCTCGCCCGTCGCGGGATCACCTTCCAGCGCACCAGAACCTGGAGGGAATCGAGCGACCCGGGCTTCGACACCAAGCTGGACCGGATCGAGTACGCACTTCATGAGCGGCCCGATCGCACCTTCGCCCTCGATGAGTTCGGGCCCCGGCCGACTGCCGGCCACCTACCACCGCACCCACGGCACCACCTACTTCCATGGCTGTTGCTCGGTCGCCGACGATCACCCTGTGGGGCGTCAACCGGCGCAGCAAGGGCATCGGCGCGACCTGGGCCGCACTTCGCTCGATCCACGCGGCCCGTCCGGACGGCGCGCCGATCCACATGGCCCTGGACAACCTTTCTGCTCACGAGAACTGGCGTATCCCCCGCTGGCGGCGAAGAACAAGGTCGAGCTGTGCTTCACGCCGACCAGCACGCGTGGGCGAACCCGATCGAGGCCCACTTCGGGCCGCTGCGGCAGTTCACCCTCGCCAACTCGAACCGCGCCAACCGCGCAGTCCAGACAAGTGAGTTGCATCGCTGACCGGGCTGGCGGAACCAGAACGCCCGGCACCCCGACAGCCTGGCCGCACAACGCCGCGAACGAGCCCGCATCCGTAGCGAGAAAGGCATACGATTCGGCGGCAGTCCCATCGCCGGGGCGGCCTGACCGTCCTTCCGAATCACAGGACGCTGGGCAGGTCACGGACGAGTGGCCACCAGCAGATCAACCACGTAGGTCTCATCAACCGCCTCGTCGGGGAACATTTCTCCCAGTCGCCTGCGCTCCTTGCGGAGAAAGGCACGCTTGTCATTCTCGGCAAGGACAAGGAACGCCGAGCGGCTGCTGATGTTGGCAAGGTGCGTGTCGAGGGAGACCATACGGCTCCACCGCACCTGGCGGCGCGCCACCCGGAGCCCAGACAGGCCCGCGAGCCGGATAGCGTCGCTGTCATCGGGACGCGCCCGAGAAGTCGGCTTCACCCCGCAGTGTTGCGCGATCCGCTGATGCTGCCCACGTATCCAGGGCACGTCGAAGGCGGTGGTGTTCCACCAGATCGCGAGCGCACCGCCCGGAAGCAGGACCCGCAGCGCTTCCGGGACCGAGCGGGTGGTGTCGGTCCACTGCCAGGACTGCGCGTAGGTGATGAGGTCGTGGGAGGCGTCCGCGAGGGGGAGAGCGTTGCCGTCACCTCTAACGATCGGCACATCCGGGAGCACGGTGCGGAACTGGGCGGCCATGGCGCCGCCCGGCTCAACGCCGATCGCGTCAGCCCCGCGTTCACGCAGCAGAGCGGTGGCGATTCCGGTGCCCGCGCCGACATCGGCGACGCGGGTTCTCGCCAGGGGACGGTTCATGAACTGTTCGATGAAGTCGAAGAGCGCGGGAGGATACGAAGGCCGGCTGGCCGCGTACTGGTCAGCGGCCGCGTTGAACGAATGGGCGCGTGAGCTGGCGGTCATCCCCACATCATTGCCCCTCTGCCCCGCTGACCGCCCACCTCGTTGATCGCTTTCGGTCACAGCTAGCGGCGTGTACGCGCCCGGAGATCGCTCTGGCCCGGGCGCATGACGAAGTCCGCCTTCCGTCCGATCACCTGTTACTGATCAATTCAGAATGAGGTTCGGAGTTGTCGCAAGCAGATGACGCTGCAGGCGAGTTGGAGGAGTCCGAGGTGGAGGTCCGCTCGTATCCCGTAGCGGATCCGGAGGCGTTTGAACCGGTGGAGCCGGGCGAAGGTCCGCTCCACGACCCATCTGGTCTTGCCCAGGCCGGATCCGTGGGCGGCGCCCTTGCGGGCGGTCTTCGGTGTGATGCCACGGGCTCTGAGCAGACGTCGGTACTTGTCGTAGTCGTAGCCACGGTCGGCGAACAGGCACCGTGGCCGGTGACTGGGCCTGCCGACCAGGCCGCGAATGCGGGGGATGGTGTCCAGCAGGGGCACGAGCTGAGTGACGTCGTGCCGGTTTCCGCTGGTCAGCGAGATGGTGAGGGGTGTTCCGTGACGGTCGGTGATCAGGTGGTGCTTGCTGCCAGGCCTCGCGCGGTCGACCGGCGAAGTTCCGGGGTGAGCCCCCCTTTCAGAGCCCGGACGTGCGAGCCGTCGATCGCGGCGTCGTCCATGTCCAGCAGGCCTGCCTTGCGGAGTTCCGCGAGGAGAATGGCGTGCAGGCGGGGCCAGACGCCGGCCTCGGTCCAGCCCCGCAGACGCCGCCAGCATGTCACCCCGCTGCAGCCGATCGTCTCGGCCGGCACGTCCGCCCAGGTCACACCCGTGCGCAGAACGTAGACGATCCCGCGCGGAGCCGCACGGTCGTCCGCCGGCAGCCGGCCCGGATACCGCCGACGCCGCGGCGGTCGAGGCGGGAGCAACGGAGCAACGGAGCAACACGATCCCCCAGGTCATCAGGCACAAGATCATCCGCGTTGCGTCGTGAGGGTGCCGACTCCCCGGGCCGGGGCCGGCCGCGGAGGCTGTCGTTGGGGGACCGGGTGCTGCTGGTTGTCGCTTACTGGCGGACGAACTTGACGATGCGGCAACTGGCCCCGCTGTTCGGGGTGTCGAAGTCGGCCGCAGATCGCCTTATCGACGACCTCGGCCCGAGGTTTGCGCTGCGTCCCCGCCAGCGGTTTGCCAAGGACGCGGTGCTGATCGTGAACGGCACCCTGGTGCCTGCCCGGGACCATAGGGTGGCCGAGCAGTCGAAGAACTATCGCTATTCCACCAATCATCAGGTGGTCATCGACGCCGACACTCGCTTGGTCGTGGTGGTCGGCCGGGCCGTTGCCGGCAATCGCAACGACTGCCGGGCCCGGGCAGAGTCCGGTGCGAAGGCCGCCGTCGGCAACACGATGTCCATCGCCGATGGCGGCTACCCGGGTACCGGGCTCGTCATGCCGCACCGCCGCCGCAAGGGAGAGGATCTGCCCGACTGGAAACAGGCACACAACAAGTCCCACAAGCAGGTTCGCGCCCGTGTCGAGCACACACCTTCGCCCGGATGAAGACCTGGAAGATCCGCGCGACTGCCGCCCGAGAGGCGATGGAGTGCAGCACGCGATGCATGGCATCGCCCGCCTGCACAACCTCGCCCTCACCGGGTAGCCCCACCACGCAGCGGAGCGGGGTCGCGGGCGGCATCGGCCGTACTCGAATGGCGTCGCACGGTGACGGTCAGTAAAGTCGGCACTCCCAGGGCTCGATTTTCGGCTCCCCAGGAGGCAGCTTCCCGGTGCAGTAGCTGTAGAGATAGGTTGCAGCCCGGCGCTCCGCGTACTTCTCATTGACCGGCTCGCCCCGCGCGTCCAGTTCGAGGACGTTGGCGAAGATCGCGACGCAGATCTCCATCTGGGAGGGCGACTCGCGCAGCTCTTCCCAGTAGTCGATCCCGTCCAACATCGGATGGCCCACCGACCCTCGAGCAAGCCATCCGGCGAAGCGTCGCAGGGCTCCCGAAGCGCCATGGCTGAGATGCAAAGACATGCCAAGGAATCTAGTCCCAGTCTTCCCGGATTGATCCTTGGCCCCCCACCTCAGGAGGGCGCCGAGGTCCCTAGGGCGTGGCGTGGATGGTTACGGGACAGCCTTCAGACGGCGAACTCTCGGCTGCCGAACCCAAAAAACTCCGCTACCGGCTCCCGCACGTCGCCGCTTCGATCACCCGGGGCGGCCGCTGCCTCCACCTTCGGATATCGGCGATCTGGCCCTGACGACATGAGCTCACGGCCGCATTCCACCGTCTGGCCACACTGCCCCGCCCCGCCGGCTGACTCGCTGCCCCCGCCCGCCTCGGCTCAAGGACCTTGGAGAACCCGACCCCGCGTCGGGCCCTCACGATGACCACCGGCCGACGCAGCCTCTGAAACGCCGAGGTTAGCCATGGAGGGACGGCAGTGTGCAGGAAGTGTCCTCCCCGGTCCGAGCAGTACCGGCCCGGCGTCCTCGGGGGATGAACGGGCGGACCGGGCCACCTCCCTGGCACACGGTCATGGCGGAAGTGGGATCGCCTGCATCCGACCGGTGACGCACTGGCGCGCGCCCGCACCCTCGCGTCGATAATTGCGGCATGATGCACATTCGCAAAGGTCGCCACCCACCGACCCCACCTGGCGCTCCGTCAGAATACTCGGCAAAGAGTCAGCATCAATACCGCGCGGAACCGCTTCGAACCGCCATGAACCGCCAAGATCAATAATTCGACCCACTCATCCTGACCTGTGAAAACCGCGCTCAACAACTTGCCCGCCAAGCTCACCAGGAGGTACCCGTGAGGATGCTGATCAACGTCCCCGAAACCGTTGTCGCGGACGCACTGCGCGGTATGGCCGCTGCCCACCCCGAGCTGACCGTGGACATCGAGAACCGGGTCGTCGTACGGCGTGACGCGCCCGTGGCCGGGAAGGTGGCGCTGGTCTCCGGCGGCGGCTCCGGGCACGAGCCGCTGCACGCGGGGTTCGTCGGGCCCGGGATGCTCTCCGCGGCCTGCCCCGGAGAGGTCTTCACCTCGCCCGTTCCGGACCAGATGGTGCGGGCCGCCACCGCGGTCGACAGCGGGGCGGGGGTTCTGTTCGTCGTCAAGAACTACACGGGCGACGTGCTGAACTTCGAGATGGCCGCGGAGCTGGCCGAGGACGAGGGCGTTCGGGTCGCCCAGGTACTGGTCAATGACGACGTGGCCGTGACCGACAGTCTCTTCACGGCGGGGCGTCGGGGCACGGGCGCCACCCTGTTCGTCGAGAAGATCGCCGGGGCCGCGGCCGACGAGGGCGCCCCGCTGGAGCGGGTGGAGGCCATCGCCCGGCAGGTGAACGAGGCCTCGCGGAGTTTCGGGGTGGCTCTCGGCGCCGTCACCACACCGGCCAAGGGATCCCCCACGTTCGATCTGCCGCCGGATGAGCTGGAGCTCGGCATCGGCATCCACGGCGAGCCGGGGCGGGAGCGCCGGCCCATGATGACCTCGCGGGAGATCGCGGACTTCGCGGTGCACGCGGTGCTGGACGACCTGCGGCCGAGCGGACCGGTGATCGTGCTGGTCAACGGCATGGGCGCGACGCCGCTGCTGGAGCTCTACGGGTTCGCTGCCGAGGTCCAGCGAGTGCTGTCCGAGCGGAGCGTCGTCGCGGCTCGTACGCTCGTGGGGAACTATGTGACCTCGCTCGACATGGCGGGCTGTTCGGTGACGGTCTGCCAGGTGGACGAGGAGCTGCTGCGGCTCTGGGACGCGCCGGTGGAGACTCCGGCGCTGCGCTGGGGCCGCTGACCCGCCCGTACCGCACTCCGTCCTGCTGGAGCGACAAGGAGATCATGTGCTCGACGCCGAATTCTTCCACCGTTGGATGACCGCGGCCGCGGCTCTGGTGAGCCGTGAGGCGGACCGCCTCACCGACCTCGACTCCGCGATCGGGGACGCCGATCACGGCAGCAACATGCAGCGCGGGTTCGCGGCGGTGACCACCGTCCTGGACAAGGAGCCGCCGCAGACCCCGGGGGCCGTACTGATGCTGGCCGGAAGGCAGTTGATCTCGACGGTCGGCGGCGCTTCGGGCCCGTTGTACGGGACGCTGCTGCGACGTACCGGAAAAGCCCTGGGCGATGCCCCCGCCGTGACGCCGGAGCAACTGGCGGAGGCGCTCGGGGTGGGCGTCGCGGCCGTGGCGCAGCTCGGTGGGGCGCAGGCCGGGGACAAGACGATGCTCGACGCGCTGCTGCCGGCCGCCGAGGCGCTGGGCACCTCGTTCGCGGCGGCCCGGGAGGCGGCCGAGGCGGGGGCGCTGGCGACGGTGCCGATGCAGGCCCGGAAGGGCAGGGCAAGTTATCTGGGTGAGCGCAGCATCGGTCATCAGGATCCCGGGGCGACGTCCTCGGCCCTGCTGATCGCCGCGCTGGCCGATACGGCGGCGGCGGACGGGAGCGGCGCATGAGCGACGGGAATCAGGTCGGGATCGTGCTGGTCTCGCACAGCGGCCCGGTGGCCGAGTCCGTGGCCGAGCTGGCCCGGGGGCTCGCGGCGGGCGGCGCCACGGCACCGGTGGCCGCCGCCGGTGGCACCCCGGCGGGTGGTCTCGGGACGAGTGCGGAACTGATCGCCGAGGCCGCCAGGTCGGTGGACTCCGGCGCGGGCGTCGCGCTGCTGGTCGATCTGGGCAGTGCGGTGCTCACGGTCAAGTCGATGCTGGCCGAGGGTGACGAGTTGCCGGACGGCTCGCGGCTGGTGGACGCGCCGTTCGTGGAGGGTGCCGTGGCCGCCGTGGTCACCGCGTCGGCGGGCGGCGACATCGCGGCGGTGGAGGCCGCGGCGTCGGAGGCGTACGCGTACCGCAAGCTGTAGCCGGGCGGTGCCGCCCGCACCCGTGTCGGGGTGCGGGCGGCACCGGTCCGGTTTCCGGTCCGTCAGGCCGCCGACGCGGTCCCGGCCGCGCCGATCGTGATCCGTACCTGCTGTGTCGTGCCGTTGACCGTCACGGCGAGGGTGATCGTGCCCGGCCGGAGCGCGGTCAGGGTGCCGGTGGACGGGTCGAGGGCCGCGGTGTGGCGGTGGCGGACGCCGCCGCGGCCACCGATGTGCAGGTTCGGCGAGCCGGTCCAGTCCGCGGCCAGGGGGAAGCCGACGGGGACGCTGCGGGATCCCTGGGTGACGGTCGCGGTGACCTTCGTACGGCTTCCGGTGCCGAGCACCGGGGGTGCGTCGATCTTCAGCGCGTCCACGTGTGCGCGGGTCTGTACGGAGATCCAGTCGGGTCCGCCCTGCCACGGCCGTTGCCGCGCCGCGGCCTGTGCTCCGTGGCCGATGCGGTCGGCGCCGATCAGCGACCAGCCGGTGAAGCCGCCTTCGTCCGAGGGCCCGGCCGGTGCCTTGCCGGAGTTGCCGTTGATCAGATACGGCACTCCGTCGACGTGCGAGGCGTGGAAGACCCCGACGTGACCGCCGATGAAGGCCGCGCCCTTGCCCGTCGTACGGCGGAAGTCGGCGAGCCACTGTTCGACCAGGGCCGCCTCCTTGCGGTCCCCGAGCTGGCTGCCCTTCTGCACGGTCGGATCGCGCGGCGGCACGTGCTCGATGAGCATCAGCGAATCGACGGTCCGGTCCTTCGCCGCCGCGTCCAGCTGGGCGCGGAGCTGCTTGATCTGGGCGAAGCCGCCGCCGCGCAGGCTGAGGCCGGAGGTGTCGAGGGTGATGACGCGGGTGCCCTTGTGGTCGAACGTCCGCTGGGCGGGCCCGAATTCGGTGATGAAGTTGTCGATCCGGCCGCCCATCACTTCATGGTTGCCCGGTACGTAGTACCAGGGCAGCGAGTCGCCGAGTTCCTCGGTGAGGACGCGGCGGGCGAAGGCCAGGTCCGCGGGCGATCCCTCGTCGACGAGGTCGCCGTTGATGACCAGGAAGTCCGGGGCCGCCGCCTTGATCTCGCGCAGGGTGCGCCGGGCCTGGGCGACGATCGGGCTGTCCGGGTCGCGGGCGACGAACTGGGCGTCGGACATCACCGCGAACCGCCAGTCCCGGCGCCCGGTCACGGCCGCCGGGTCGATCAGCGGGTCGGCGGGGGCGGCCTGTCCGGGCAGCTCGACGGTGGGCGGAACCTGGGCGGTGAGGTCGTCGATCACGATCTCGCCCGTGTACTGCTGGGCCGCCGAGGTCTCCGCGAGGTAGAAGCGGGACACGGAGAGCGGCATGGCGGCTCCCGGCGGCACCGCGAAGCTGACCTGCCGCCAGCCGTTCCAGGTGACGTACGGTCCGCGCAGCAGTTGATCGGAGCCTGCGGCGTCCTTGAGGTGCAGGGTCGGCCAGGCGCCCCTGCCGTCGCCCTTGATCCACAGTTTGAACGACTGGGGCTGGCCGGGCACGGTGACCGGCTGGGGCGGGGCGGCGTAGGCGGCGCGGGTGGCGGTGGACCGGGTGAAGTCGTAGCCGATCTTCAGTCCGGTGCCGGTGTGCCCGTCGGGCGTGGCCGTCAGCGATCCGTCCGCCCGGGCCTGGCTGAACTTCCAGGACCCGGCGTCGTCGAAGGAGGAGACGGCCTGCTCGGTGAGGCCGACGCTGACGGCGAGGACGGTGCTGGTGCCCGCGACGGTCGCCCTGATCTGTCCGGCGCCGGAGCCGGTGCGTGAGGCGACGGTGAAGGATCCCTGTCCGTCGTCCCGGATGTCGAAGAGGGCGTGGTCGTAGTCGAGCGCGATGTCGCGCGGCTCGACGGGGGCGCTGGTGCCGTGGGCGTCGAGCCCGACGATGCCGAAGGTGCCGGTGGCCCCGGCGTCGGCGAGGCCCACCCGCGCGGTGGTGGGCTGGATCCGGGCCAGCGCGTCGAGGACGGTCACGGAGGTGGTGCCGCGGGCCGGTCCGTGCTCGGCGCGTACGTCGGTGGTGCCGCTGCGGCGTGCGGTGAAGAGCCCGTTGCCGTCGACCGTGCCGACCGATCCGTGTGCGGTGCGCCAGCGCGGGGTGCCCCGCGCGGGGCCGTACGTCTCGTCGTATCCGGTCGCGGTGAGGCGTCGGGTGAGGCCGGGGAAGACCCGGTCGGGGTGGCCGCCCTTGACGGGGTCGACGCCCGGCGCGGCGTCGGCGGGCGTGCGGGGCTGCACCCAGTAGCCCTTCAGCCGTCCGCTGCCGTCGGGGGCGGTGAGGGCGAGGCCGTTGGGGACGGTGCGTTCGCTGCCGTCGGACGGGCTGTTCTCCACCCGGAGCGCGTCGCTGCCGGGCCGACGGGCGACGAGGGTCGACGATCCGCCGCCGTCCAGGTTGAGTGCGCTGTACGAGCCGGCACGCCGCATCATCAGGGCGAGTTCGGTGAGGGTCACGCCGCCGCTGTCGGCCTGCCGTCCGTCGACGGTGAGGATCTGCATGGTCCGGCCGTCCTTGGAGAAGCCGACGGCGGTGCGGGGTGCGGCGGTGTTGTTGCCCTCGCCGTCGTGGTTCTGCGCGACTCCGTCGACGACGAGGAGTTCCCGTCCGCCGACGGCGGTGCGCGGCACGGTCCCGCTGTCGGTGCGTGCCCGGTAGCTCAGGGACACCGGGTCGCCGGGCTTCAGTGCGCCGAGTGCGACGGCGCCCGCCTCACGGCCGACCAGGACCGTGGTGCCTTCGGGGACGGCCCCCGAGCCGGGCGTGGACGAGACGGAGACCACCTTGCCGTCGCGTACGAGTGCTTCGGCGACCGGGGTCGCGCTGTCCACGGTCAGGGTGCGGTCGGCGGTGCCCCAGGCGGAGGTGTACGCGCCGACTCCGCCGGCCGGCACGTTGGCGGCGTTGTACGCGGCGAGCGGCCGCGGTCCGGCGGGCAGGGTGAGCGTGCCCTCGAAGTACAGGTTCAGGATGCGGCCCGCGCTGTCGGGGCCGATGCCGACGGCGCGGTTGATCCCGGGGGCGGGCGACTGGACGGTGGCCCCGTCCTTGATGCCTATCCCCTCGGGCGCGCCGGTCTGGTTGATGTCGAAGAAGTCGGCGTTGATCGCGGCGACGGTGCGGCGGCCGCGGCCCGCGTCGTGTCCGGCGGCGAGTTCGGAGACGGTGTGCCGCTCGGAGACCTTGCCGGAGGAGAGGTAGTCGGCGCGCACGCCGCTGCCGGCGAGGTCGACCGAGAGGTTGTCGACCCGCAGCCACTTGTCGGACTCCAGCCGGTCGTACGAGCTGAGGCGGACCCCGGGGGCGATCGGGCGGGAGGTGCGCGCCGTCTCGATGCCGTCGCCGTCCGCGACCGATCCGGTGGCCCCCGCCGGGTTGCTCGCCGGTGGTGGCGCGAGGGGTCTGAGGATCTCGGCAGAGGTGAGGGGTCGTGGGTCGGGGGTCGAATCGGCGAGCGCGGGAGAGATCGCACCGATGGTCAGGGCGGTCACCGTCGCGAGCAGTACGAGCGGGCGCGCGACCGTACCGCGTCCGCGCGCCGCCCTCCCGTGCGGTCCGGTTGTCCTGCCGACTATGCCAAGGCCCACAAGTCCTCCTGGATTCCCGATGGTTGCGTGGCCCGTTACGGGCGCAGGCGCTGTCGGCGGACAGCATGGCCGCGTGCGCGGGGGCGCACCAGGGGGCATCGGGAACCTCGCGGCGAACAGGACGCGTCGGCTCGATGACGGCGATGATCAGCGCGAAAGGGGTGTCGTCGGCGGTGGTGGGCCCGGGCCGGGACGCAGACTTGACGCCATGCCATCCCAGAAACGCGCCAGGCGCAGTGCGGGTCTTCTCCTGTTCCGACGGTTGAGCGAGCCCGGTTTCGAGGTACTCATCGGGCACATGGGTGGCCCGTTCTGGGCAGCTCGCGAGAGCGCGGCCTGGTCGATCCCCAAGGGTGAGTACGGCCCCGAGGAGGAACCGGAGGCCGCCGCCCGGCGCGAGTTCGAGGAGGAGTTCGGGCATCCGGTGCCGGACGGTGAGTGGGTCGCGCTGGGCGAGGCACGTCAGTCGGGCGGCAAGACCGTGACGGTGTGGGCGCTGGAGGCGGATCTCGACGCCGCGACGGCCGTCCCGGGGACGTTCACCATGGAGTGGCCGAGGGGGTCGGGGGTGCGGCGGGAATTCCCCGAGGTCGACCGGTTCGCCTGGTGCACGCCCCCGGAGGCGGCGGACCGGCTGGTCACGGGGCAGCGGGTCTTCCTCGACCGGCTGCGGGAACACCTGGCGGACGGTCGGGTGACGCCCGATCAGGAGGGGGCCTGAGCAGGCCGCCGGAAGACCGGGCGGCGGGGATCGGTCGGTCAGTGGTGCGTGTTCTCGCCCTGTGCCGCCTCGATGCTGCTGTGCAGATCGCTCGTCGCGTCGAGCGCGGCGGCTGAGGAGGCAACCAGGCAGACCAGCAGCGCCGCGGCCGCGGCACGGCCGGCCCGGGGCCGTACGGCGTCCCGGCCGAGCAACGCGGCGACGCGGCGCGGTACGGGGCCGGCAGCGGCGGCGAGCGCCACCCGTGGGCGGGGCCGCGGGGCGCCTTCGGCGGCGCGTGCGGCGAGGGCGGCCCGGCCGATGGCCCGGGCGGCGATCCGCCGGTCGCCGACCGCATCGGCTGCCGCCTCGTCTGCTCGGCGTTCCAGGGCGTAACACATGGGGGCGCGCAGGGAACGCAGCGCCGGATGGCAGAGCGCGGCGGCCTCGATCGCGGCGATGAACAGATGGTGGCGGCCCACGAGATGGGCGCGTTCGTGCGCCAGCAGGGCATCGCGTTCGGCGGGGTCGAGAGCGCGCAGCATTCCCGTGGTGACGACGATCCGGCCGGGAGTGCCGGGCCGGCCGGGCAACGCGTAGGCGTCGGGGCGGCTGTCGCGCAGCACGGCCAGCTCGCCGTCGGCGCGCCCTTCGAGCCGTCCGGCCCGGCGCAGCTCCGCCCAGTGGCGGCGGGCCGCGCGGACGACGGCGGCGGCGCAGCCCACCAGGAGGGCCAGTGCGGTGGCGGCCAGCGGCACGGTGGCCGCCGGGACGGCGTCGGAGAGCGGCCTGACCAGCTCGCCCAGGGCAAAGACCAGGGAGAACCGGGTCGCGCCGGGCACCACCAGCAGGGCCAGGGCGAGGATGCTGCACAGGGCCAGGCCGACACCCGTCGCGGCGAGCAGTCGTACGGCACGTACCGGCGAGAGCGCGTCCGCCATACGGCGGGCCGCGGGCACCACCAGGAACGGCATCAGCAGCGGCACCCACACGGCGTAGATCACGGGACCTCCCTGCACCCGGTGTGGATCATGAGGTCTCGCCGTGGCCTGCGGGGTTCATGAGGTCTCCCCGTCGAGGAGGTCCCGGAGGAGTTGTTCGTCCTCGTCGGTGAGCTGTGAGACGAAGCGGGCCAGGGCGGTGCTTCGGTCCTCCTGCTTCCGCAGCTCGCTGTGCATGCGGCGGGCGGTCAGTCCGGGCTCGTCCTCGGTGGGCGTGTAGGCGAATCCGCGGCCGGCCCGGGTGCGGTCGACCGCACCCTTCTCGTACAGGCGCGACAGGATCGTGGTGACGGTGGTGCGGGCGAGTTCCGCGCCGATCGCGCCCTGGACCTGGCCGGGGGTGAGCGGCGTTCCGGCGGCCCAGAGCGCCGCCAGGATCGTGGACTCCAGCTCGCCGGCGGGCCGGCGCTCCACTGCTGCGGGGTGTGGTGACGGACGGTGCGGGGCCGCTTCCGGTGCCGGTTCGTCGTGCGGGCGGGGGCCGGGTCCGCCGTTCGATATCCCCTTCACCTGGGACATGGGAACTCTCCTCCCCCTTCGGGCGTCTACAGTGATGTAGACCGTCTACATCACTGTAGTCAGTCCGGGCGTTCCGTCGGGCCGCCCGCTCACCATTATGGGAGACCTTCCACCGTGTCCGTATTCTCACTGGCGTCCGCGCCACAGGCGGTGAACCTGCTGGACGCCGGGTCGCTGCTCGGAGCGTTCGGCGCGCTCGGCATCGCCGTCGTGCTCTTCGCCGAGACGGGACTGCTCGTCGGCTTCTTCCTCCCCGGCGATTCACTGCTGTTCACGGCGGGCCTGCTCTGTGTGTCCGGCGCCGACGGTCCGGTGCGGCTGTCATTGCCGCAGGTGCTGGTCGCCGCCGTGGCCGGCGCACTGCTGGGCGCCCAGGCGGGCTACTGGATCGGTGAACGGGGCGGGAGGGCCCTGCTCGCCCGCAGCCGTTCCGGACGGCTTCGCGAGGGCGCCGCCCGCGCCGAGGAGCTCCTCGGCAGATACGGTCACGCGCGGGCGATCGTGCTGGCCCGTTTCGTACCCGTCGTGCGTACGGTGCTCAACCCGCTGGCCGGGGCACTCGGCGTCCCGGCCCGGGTGTTCACGCTCTGGCAGGCCGTCGGCGGCGTGGTCTGGACCGTCGGGCTGGTCCTCGCGGGGTACGCGCTGGGTTCCTCGGTGCCGAACGTCGACCGCTATCTGCTGCCGATCGTCGCCCTCGTGGTCGTGGTCTCCCTCGTCCCGCTCGCCGTCGAGCTGCTCCGCTCCCGGGGCCGTCGCACCACCGAAGGGGAGAACAGCTGATGCCGCTCGCCTCCGTCGCCACCTCGACCGACGGTGCTCTGTACACCTGGATCACCGAGCTGGCGCAACGCTCCCCCACCGCCGTGGACTCCGCCATCCGGATCTGGTCGGACTACGGGCTCCTCGTTTTCGCCGCGCTGATGCTCGCGTCCTGGTGGCGCTCCCGCTCCGGTGATCCCGCCCGCACCGCCACGGCGCTCTGCGCCCCGCTCGTCGTGGTGGCCGCGTACCTCGCCAATGACCTGGTGAAGTCGGTCTTCCACGAGCAGCGGCCGTGCCAGACCCTCCATGTCGTCACCGTGGAGGCGTGCCCGGCGCTCGGTGACTGGTCCTTCCCCAGCAACCACGCCGCCATCGCGGCGGCCGCGGCGACGGCGGTCTGGCTGACCGACCGCAGGCTCGGAGCGATCGCGGTGCCCGCCGCCGTGCTGATGGCGGCGTCCCGGGTGTGGATCGGTGTGCATTACCCGCACGATGCGCTGGTCGGGCTGGTGACCGGCGCGCTCGTCGGCCTGCTGCTGACGGTGGCGGCACGGCGCTGCGCCCCGGCGGTGGTCCGGCTGCGCGGCACTCCGCTGCGGCCGTTGGTGGCGACGCGGTGAGCAGGGACGCTCCTGAGAGGCGGGCAGGGGCTACCGGGTGGCGCCGCCGGGGAGGCGGATGACGGCACGGCCGCCGTCGAGGTCGACGGTGGAGCGGTGGGGCGGGGCGCCGTCCTCCTCGTCGTCGCGCATCAGCAGCGCGCTCTGGCGCTCCTTGAGCTCGCTCTGCTTGCCGGGCGAGAAGCTCGCGTGCAGCTGCTCGAACCCCGTCGCCGACACCTGCCCCTGCCGTGCGCCGTTGCGCCACGGCAGCAGGCCGGCCCGGCCCGCGCGCAGCATCAGCTGGTCGAGAAACGCGACCGCGGTCAGCGCGATCACGAGTCCGGGCAGGGTCATCAGCGCGACGAATTCCATCCGCCCAGTCTCCCGAACGGGCGGCGCGCCGCACATCGGTCGGGGGTATGACAATGCGGGCCGCCGCACCGTGCGACGGCCCGCATGGCCGTGAGCGAGAAGGAGTTCCCGGCCGGTCAGCCGTTGGGGAGGATGACCGCGCGGCCGTTGATCCTGCCGTGGTGGAGTCGCTCGTACGCCAACGGCGCCTCGTCCAGGGAGTACGTCTCCACATGGACCTCGACCGCTCCGGCGCGGGCGAGGTCGAGCACCTCGGCGAGCTCGGAGCGCGATCCCCAGTAGGGCGAGGTCACCGTCGTGTTGTACGGCAGCGAGCCGAAGCCGACCGGCAGCGCACCGCCGCCGAGGCCGACGATCGTGACGTCGGAGTCGATGGCGGCAGCGGCCCCGGCGGTGGCGACGGTGGGCGGCGCTCCGACGAAGTCGAGGATGACCTGTGCGCCGGTTCCGCCGGTGAGTTCGCGGACCTTCGCCGCGGCGTCCTTGTCGGACAGCACGGTCTCGTGTGCGCCGACGGTACGGGCGAAAGCGAGCTTGTCCTCGGTGACGTCGAGGGCGATGACCCGGACGGCCGTCATGGCGCGCAACAGCTGGATCGCGACATGGCCCAGGCCGCCGGTGCCGATGACCACGGCGGTGGCGCCCGGCACCAGCTTGGGCAGCGAGCGCTTGATCGCGTGGTACGGGGTCAGACCCGCATCGGTGAGGGGAACGGTCTGCACCGGGTCGAGGCCGGCGAGGGGCACCAGGTGGCGCGGGTCGTCGACGATCATGTATTCGGCCATGGCGCCGGGCGCGCCGAGTCCGGGCGGGGCGATGCCCAGCTCCTTGGCGCGCAGGCAGTAATTCTCCTTGCCCTCGGCGCACTTGACACAGGTGCCGCAGCCCCAGGGGCCGTAGACCGCGACGGAGTCTCCGACGGTGAGCCCGCTCACCCCGTCACCGAGGGCGGCGACGGTGCCCACGCCCTCGTGACCGAGGGTGAGCGGCAGCGGGAAGGGGATCTGGTCGGCGGGCCGGCTCATCACGGCGATGTCCGAGTGACAGACGCCCGCGGCGGTGACCTTCAGCATCACCTGGCCGGGGCCGGGCTCGGGGTCGGGCACGGTGACGACCTCGGGTGCGGCGCCCACGGTGCGGTACTGAACGGCCTTCATGGAATTCTCCTCACGTTCTTTGCTCCATTACTCGCCCCCGTTCCCCCGCCCGGCGGTCAGGAGGCGGAGTAGCCGCCGTCCACCAGGTGGTAGCTGCCGTGGATGAAGGAGGCTCGGTCGGAGAGCAGGAAGGCGGCGAGTTCGGCCACTTCCTCCGCCTTGCCGAGGCGTCCGGCCGGGTGCAGCGAGACCAGGTGGTCGCGGGCCGCGCTGTCGGTGTTGCGCAGCAGCGGGGTGTCGATGAAGCCGGGGCCGACGGCGTTGACCCGGACGTTGCGGGCCGCGTATTCGAGGGCCGCCGTCTTGGTGAGGCCGACGACGCCGTGCTTGGCGGCCACGTAGGCGGGCGATCCGGCGAAGCCGTTGGTGCCGAGGATCGACGACATGTTGACGACGGCGCCACCGCCGGCCGCGACGATGGCGGGAAGCTCGTAGCGCATCGAGTAGAAGACGCCGCTGAGATTGGTGGCGACGACCCGGTTCCAGTCGTCGATGCCGTACTCACCGGTGGGGTTGCTGGGGCCACCGATGCCCGCGTTGTTGACGGCCAGGTGCAGGGCGCCGAAGGTGTCGACGGCGAACTGCACGCCCGCTTCGACGGAGGCGGGGTCGGTCACGTCCATGGCGACCGCGGCGGCCCTGGCGCCGGCGCTCTCCAGTTCGGCGACCGCCTTGCGGGCACTGGCCTCGTCGTAGTCGGCGACGACGACGGACGCGCCGCCCGCGGCCAGCCGGTGGGCCAGGGCCAGTCCGATGCCGGAGGCGCCGCCGGTGATGAGGGCGGTCCTGCCGGCGAACTCCTGCTCGGCAGGGGTGGGGGTGGTGCTCATGATTCTGTGCTTCCTTCCGTGGTGCTGTGCGGCGCCTGCCCGGCGGGAGGCTGCGCGAGCAGTTCCCCGGCGAGGGCGTCGAAGGCCTGCCTGATCAGTCGGGGCAGGCCGTCCGGTTGCCCGGCGCGTGCCCACGCGGCCTGGGCCGCGAGGAGTGCTCCGGCGCCCGCGGCGACCGTGACGGCGGGGCGGATGTCCCGCCGCGGGTCGACCCCGAGCCGGTCCGCGACGATGGCGACCGACTCCTCCTGGGCGTCCACCCGGATGTGGTGGAACGCCGCGTAGAGGGTCGGTTCCTGTTCGGCGAGGACCAGCAGGTCGAAGATCCGCTCGCGCCGGTGCCAGGCGAGCGCGCCTGGGTCTTCGAGCCAGTCGAGTACGGCCCTGCGGTAGGCGATGAGCGGGGGCTCGTCGGCGGGGCGGGCCCGCAGGGCGTCGTTGATCCGGTCACCGTCCCCCCGGAGCGAGTCCAGGACCGCGGCTTCCTTGCTCGTGAAGTACCGGCTGAAGGTGCGCCGGTCGACGTCCGCGCGTTCCGCGATCTCCTCGACCGTCACATTCCGCAGGCCCCGGTCGAGTACGAGATCGAACGCGGCCTGCGCCAGTGTGTCCCGGGTTCTGCGGGCCTTGCGGCTCCGCCGCTCCGGGGTCTTCCGTTCCGGATTCATAAGTGCACCGTACACCTGAAAATGTCCCGACGCGACATGAGTCTCGTCGGGACATTCGATCCTCATCGGGGCCGTCCTCCCAGCCCGGTCACCGGCTGCTGAACGCCACGGCCGACCGGCGGGCGCCGTGGCCGGCCGTCCCGGTCCGGTGCGGGGTGCCGGCCGGGGCCCGGCGCAGTGCGAGCACGGCGATGTCGTCACGCCGTACGCCGCCGGAGAACGTCTCCAGGTCCGCGTGGAGCTCTTCCAGGAGCTCGACCTGCCCCAGCTCCGCCCAGTGGCCCAGCCGGGTGTCCAGCGGGTAGAAGGCGCCGGACGGGTCACGGGCCTCGGTCACCCCGTCGGTGCAGAGCAGGAGCGTGGCGTCGGCCGGGAAGTCGAGCAGTTCCGCGCCCCGCGCCTCGGGGCTGAGCTCCGCCATGCCCAGCGGGACAAAGGTGCGGCGCAGCGGGAGCGCGCGGACCGCTCCCCCGTGCAGCAGCCGGGGCGACAGGTGGCCGCAGTTGACGGCCTGGACCCGGTCGCCCCCGTCGAAGCCGAGCACCAGGGCGGTGACGAAGCGTTCGATCTCGCCGGTCTGGGCGGAGAACGTGTTGTGCCGGGCGACCGCGTCCTCCAGAGCGTCGACCACCCCGGTCAGTTCGGGCTCCCGGATGGCCGCTTCCCGGAACGCTCCGAGCACGGCGAAGCCCACGCCGATCGCGGCTAGTCCCTTGCCCTGTACGTCGCCGATGATCACCCGGGTTCCGTAGGGCGACTCGACGACCTCGTAGATGTCGCCGCCGACCAGGCGGTCCTCCTCGATCGGGGTGTAGATGCCATGGGTGAGGACCTGGTCGGTCAGGATGGGCAGCGGGCGCAGGATCTGGCGCTGGAGCGCTCCGGCGGCGGAGCGCAGCCGGGCGATCTGGGTGGCGTGGCGGATCCGCAGCACGCAGGCGCCCACCCCCAGGAAACAGGCCAGCACGGTGAAGGCGACGCTGGTGACGGTGTCCCAGAAGGTGCCGCCGTCCACCAGGCGTGAGCAGGCGACGACGACCGTGACCCAGCTGGCCACGCCGATGGTCTGCCGGACCGTGCCGAAGACGGAGACCAGGGCGGGGATGACCACCAGCAGGGGGATGAGGTGCAGGTCCTCCCCGGTCCGGAAGTCCAGGAGGCCGACCAGTGCGGTCAGGAGTGCCAGGCCGCCGAACAGCGCCGGGTTCCCGACCCGCTTCCTGCCCACGGCGGCCTCCCCCGGGTCCGTGGTGCCCGGAGGCGTCACTTCACACGTCACCCGTCGGCACTGAAGCCCGATGGTCACGGCCGACCACTCCCGTCCTCGGCCGACCCGGTGCCGGCGTCCGATTCCAGTCCACCCGGTTCGCGGGGGGCGGAACACGAGGCTTACGGCCCGATGGGCACGGCCGAAGGTCCCCCGTGCGGGGCGGGTGGGGACCTTCGGCCCGGGTGTTCCGGACCGAAGGTCCCGCACCGGGGCGCGGTGCCGGGGTCAGCGCGCGGCGGTCGCGCGGGGCTCGCGGTCGCCGCCGGGGGCCGGCAGGCGCGTCGACAACCGCTTCGGTGCGAGCGCCGAGAGGAAGGACGTCCGGCGGCGGAGCACGAATCCCAGGGACTCGTAGAGCCGGACGGCGTTGGTGTTGGAGGCGGCGGCGTGCAGGAACGGCGTCTCACCGCGCTGCCTGATCTCGTGGGCGACGGCGTGCACCAGTCCGGTGCCGAGCCCCTGGCCGCGTACGGACTCGTCGGTGCAGACGGCACTGATCTCGGACCAGCCCGGCAGGTGCAGCCGTTCGCCGGCCATCGCGACCAGCACCCCGTCGCGCCGTACCCCGAGGTAGGTGCCGAGTTCGACGGTACGGGGCAGGAACGGCCCCGGCCGGGTGCGCTCGACCAGTTCGAGCATTTCGGGCACGTCGGCGGGTCCGAGCCGTACGGCCCCGGGGAAGGGCGCTGCCGCGACTTCGGCGTCGACGAGCTGGACTCCGTCGGCCCGGAAGACGATCTCCCAGTCGTCGGGCGGCGGCTCGTGAAAGGCGGTGATGGTGACGGCGCCACCGGGTCCGACGAGCGCCGCCGCGTCGTCCCAGTCCCGGGCCAGTGGGGCGTCCGGGATCGCGACCCACGGGGCCACGTCCGCCCGGTAGCGCAGGATTCGGCCGCGGCGCTCGGCGAAGTGGGCGTGCGGGCCGGTCAGCGCGGCGCGGACCGGGCTGTCCAGCGGGTGCATCTCACCGGCGGGACGCTGCGCGCTCATGCGACGACCTCGATCACGATCTTGCCGAGGGTGTGGCCGCTCTCCACGGCACGCAACGCCTCTCCCGCCCCGGTGAGCGGGAAGGCCCGGTTCACATGGGTGCGCAGGGCGCCGGTGACGACGAGCTTCGCCACCTCGTCGAGGACCGCCGCGTTGCGGGCCCGCTCGACGGCCGCCCCGCCCAGCTCCACGGCCAGCGGCTTGTCCCCGGCGCTGATCAGCGCGGCCGGGTCCGCGAGCAGCGGGGCCACGGCCCTCAGCGTGTCGCCGCCGACCAGGTCGAAGACCGCGTCCGGTCCTTCGGGGGCCGCCGCCCGCACCCGGTCGGCGAGGTCGGGGCCGGACGCGACGTGCACCGCGCCCAGCGACTCGACGAAGTCCCGCTTGGCCGCTCCGGCGACTCCGATGACCTGGACGCCCGCGTGCCGGGCGAGCTGCACCGCCGCGGCTCCCACACCGCCCCCGGCGCCGGTCACCAGCAGGGTCGATCCGGGGGCGAGGCCGAGCTGGCGCACGCCGTCGTACGCGGTGGCCGCCGCGACCGGCAGTACCGCCGCGTCGGTGAACGACAGCTCGTCCGGCTTGTGCGCGGTCACGGCGACGGGCAGCAGTGTGTACTCGGAGTAGCCGCCGGTCACCGGGTTGCCGAAGACCGCGTCCCCGATCGCGAACCCTTCGACGCCCGGGCCGATGCCCTCGACCACTCCGGCGGCCTCGCTGCCGAAAACGGTGGGGAAGGGCTGCAATTCGCTGCCGGGCCTGATGTACCCCGTGCGCAGCTTCCAGTCGACCGGGTTGACCCCGGCCGCCCGCACCGCGACGAGCAGCTCACCCGGACCGGGCACGGGTACGTCCTGTTCGATGAGTGCCTCCACCTCCGGTCCGCCGTGGCGGGTGAACACGTACGCCTTGGGCATGAGCTCCCTCTCTCCTGCTGCACGGCACCGGCGGCCTGGCCGGTCGTCGGTCTCACAGCAGCAGGAAGGCCCTGGTCCGGGCACGTATTCCCGGCCGGGTGGAGCGTTCATCGGACCGCAATGAATCGATTTGCGTCCGCGTGACCCGGAGGCCGGTGATTCAGGGGTCAGTGCCTCAGGCCCGCCATCAGGTCGCGCATGTCGCTGATCATCGCGGACTGGAACGGGGAGAGATCGGAGATGTCCGGCCCGTCGTCGGACGGGGGTTCGCTCCCGTCACCGTCGTACTCCGTATAGGCGTCGAGACTCAGCGAGAAGACCGCGCCGCCTTCCCGTACCCGTAGTTCCGCGGTGCCGCCGTACTGCGTCAGCAGGTACGCGCTGTCGCCGAGGTTCGGCACCTTCTCCACCTTCGCCTCGTCGCCGGCGGCGGATTCGGTCACCCCGCGCATCGCCTCGAACTCGGCAGCGGGGTCGGTCCTCTTGTGCAGGGCCACGGTGACTCCGACGGAGTATCCGGTGTACCAGCGGCTCCTGACCGACTTCTCGGCGCCCTTCACGGATGTCGCCCGAAGGGTGAGGAAGCACCTCGCCCGGTCCAAGGCCGGATCGTTCAGCAGCTCCGGTCCGATCCCTGGCGTTGGCTCCCTGGGTGAGATCGCCGAGCCCAGCGCCTTCAGCCGCACGGTCGGGCACGGATCCTCGTTCAGCCGGTAGCCGTGCATGTCCGGCTTCCGGTCGTCGACCGGATTCAGGTACAACGCGCCCGCCCAGACGGCCGAGGCCAGCACGGCTCCGCCCAGCGCCCACCACCACGGACGGGGCGGCCTGGGTTCCCGGGCGGGTTTCCGGTCGAAGTCGCCCACCACCTCCCCCGCCCCGACCGCACCGAACTCGTCCGCCATCTCCGGCTCGGATATCACCTGTGCCCCCTCGGCCGCGCGATCCGTCCACCACATGATGGTCCACAGAACAGCCACAGGATTCGAGGGTGCCGCACGGCAGCGGATCGCCGGCTGTACGGACGCGCTGTCCGGCCACAGCGGTGGACCTGCGAAGATGTCGCGGCCCCACGGCTGCGCGTCGCCCGGGGCAGGCCCTCGGGTGACAGTGGACGCGCGGGGCACGGGCGGGGAGAAACACATGAGGGCGTCGTTCGCCGTAATGCGCCGTGGGCTGCTGTTCGGCCTCCGGGCCGGGGCGATCCCGGCCGGGATCTGCGCGGTGCTGTGGGCGGCGATCGCGCTGTCCGGGCTGTCCGGGCAGCCGCTGGAAAGCACCTTCGAGAAGCCCGCGGCGGGACTCGTCGCCGTACTGGGTTCCCTCGCCGTCGGCGCGGCGGTGGGCCTGGTGACCGGCGCCGTACTGGCCGTCGCGCCCCCTCGCATGCTCGGCTCCGCCCTCGCCCGTGGCCTGAGCTGCTTCGTGGTGGGGACCACGTTGTCCGCGGGCGAGGTGGTGGTGATGGACGTGTCGTCGGAGGGCGGTTACGGACCCGTCGTCCTCGCAGTGCTGGCCATGCCGGTGGTGGGGGCCGTCACGGCGGCGCGCAGCCGGTCCATCGCGGCCGCGCGCCTCGGTGGTGGGGCCGTCGCCGGATACGGGGACGCGGATACGGACGGGGGTACGGGTTCGGGTTCGGGTCCGGGTTCCGGCTCCCGCTCGGCTTCCGGTTCGGGGCGATGAAGCCGGCTCCTGGTCGAAGTTGCCGTCTTTCTCCCGAACCTGCGACATCGGCGTCGGGACACCGTCGATTTCAACTCAACTACCGCTGGATATGCGCCGGTCGGTCCCCATTGCCCCCTCGGCTGTGGCAGTCTGGTCAGCGACCGCCCCACCGGGCTCCCCCGTACCGGTGGGGCGGTTCCGCGTTCCCGCACGCGCCCGGCCCGCACGAATCCCGGATGTGCCGGGGGACGGCGGGGATGACTCGGGAGCACGACGATTCCCGGCCAATCGCCGCCGTGTGACGTGATCAACTCGCGCTCCCGCGCATGGGAATTGCCTCCTGGGGCATGCGCATACACCTCATGGGATACGACCTGGGGAGCGTGACGGGATGACGGCGCACACTGCGCGGACCGCCGGTACGGAGCGAGCGGAGGGCCACAGCTCGACACAGGCGGACGTGCCGACCGAGGACCTCGGCGGGCTGCCGTGGATCGAGGACGCGGGCAAGATCGCCCCTTGTGACGCGCGCGAACTGTCCAGGCTGTTCTTCGGCCGCCTCCAGGCGCTGGAGGAGGGAACCGCCGCCCATCAGTACGCGCGCAACACCCTCATCGAGATGAACCTGTCCCTCGTGAGGTTCGCCGCGGGACGGTTCCGCAACCGGGGCGGGGGTGGCGACATGGAGGACATCGTCCAGGTCGGCACCATCGGGCTGATCAAGGCCATCGACCGGTTCGAGCTCTCCCGCGAGGTCGAGTTCACCTCCTTCGCGGTTCCGTACATCACCGGGGAGATCAAACGATTCTTCCGTGACACCACCTGGGCCGTGCATGTCCCGCGCCGGCTCCAGGAGTTGCGGGTGGACATCGCCAGGACCAAGGAATCGCTCGTCACGGAACTCGACCGCGACCCCACCGTCCCGGAGCTCGCCGAGCATATGGGGCTGAGCGAGGAAGAGGTCACCGAGGGCATCGTGGCGGCCAATGGGTACGCGGCCGGCTCGCTGGACATGCCCGCCGACCCCTCGGAAGCGGGGCGGCGCCACGCCCCGGGGCGCACCTTCGCCGATGTCCTGGGCGGTCCGGATCCCGCGCTGGAGACGGTCGAGAATCTGCACACGCTCGCGCCGCTGCTGGGATGCCTCGACGCGCGCGAGCGTCGCATCATCGACATGCGTTTCGGCCAGGAGATGACCCAGGCCAGGATCGGCGCCGAACTGGGCATCTCGCAGATGCATGTGTCGCGGCTGATCAGCAGAATTCTGCGGAAGCTCCGCAACGGGATGCTCGTCGAGGAGTAACCCGGGTACTGCGGCCGTACATTGCGGCCGAATGAATTCCGTCGCCGCCGCCGGGCCGCTGGGCGACCCGCCGCCACCGGCCTCCACCCCACGGGGCAAGAGGTGCCCGTTCGCAGGTCGGAGGCGGTCCGGCGGCGGAATCGAGGGGCGGCCGGCGGCGGCACGGCGGGTTCCGCCGGGCCGTGGCGGACCCGGCCGCCCGCACGGAAGTGCGGTTGACGCCTGCGGGAGCCGCTGACACGCTCACCGCCATGCCCGCGACTCCGGTCCTCGTCTCGCGGCGCCACGTCGATCTGGGACGCCTCGCGTCCGCCGCGTGTCGCCGCGGTTCCCGCTGCGCGCCGCTCCGTTGAGCAGCTGAGCTGCACCGGCGCCACCGCAGCGACGATTCCCCACCCGCGTCCGGCCCTTCCGCCGGACTGCCGGGCTGCGCACGCCCCCGAATCGTTCCGCTCGGAAAGGTCTCCGCCATGACCTCCGCACCCGCCGTCGAGCCTGCTTCCTCCTTCCCCGCATCCGCATCCGCGTCCACCGATCCGGCCGTCACCGTCCGCAGGCTGGGCGGCCGCATCGGCGCCGTGATCTCCGGTGTCCGCCTCGGCGGCGGACTCGACCCCGCCGTGGTCTCCGCCGTCCGCGCCGCGATCCTGGAACACAAAGTCGTCTTCTTCCGGGACCAGGACCATCTGGACGAGGCGGGCCACGAGGCGTTCGGCCGGCTGCTCGGCACGCCGGTCGCCCACCCGACCGTCCCGTCCGCGGACGGCCGCTACGCACTCCTCATCGGCTCCGAGCACGGCGGCCGGGCCAACCAGTGGCACACCGATGTCACCTTCGTGCCCGCCTATCCGGCCTTCTCCGTCCTGCGTGCCGTGACCATCCCCCCGTACGGCGGGAACACCCTGTGGTCCAACACCGCGGCCGCGTACGCCGGACTGCCCGCACCACTGCGAGCGCTCGCCGGCTCGCTGCGCGCCGTCCACTCCAACGACTACGACTACGCGGCGGTGCGCCCGAGCGCACGGCCCGAGGAATTCGCCCAGCACCGCGAGGTGTTCACCTCCATCAAGTTCCGCACCGAGCACCCGGTGGTCCGCGTCCATCCCGAGACGGGTGAACGGGCGCTGCTCCTCGGCAGCTTCGTCCAGCGGATCGAGGGTCTCACCGGCCGTGACTCCCGGGTACTGACCGAACTGTTCCAGTCCCACATCGAGCGCCCTGAGAACACCGTGCGATGGCGGTGGCGGACCGGCGACGTCGCCATCTGGGACAACCGCGCGACCCAGCACTACGGCGTGGACGACTCCGACGACCACGACCGCAGCCTGCGCCGGGTCACGATCGACGGCGACATCCCGGTCGGCACGGACGGCCGCCGCTCCGTCCTGCTCAGCCCGGACGAGGTCCCGGCACCGGGCTTCGGCATCGCATCCGGCGCCTCCACCGCCGCCTGACTCACACCCGCTCACACATCCGCGCCCACGCGCCCCGAGAGACCACCGTGCGAGGAACACCATGAGCCAGCCCGTCGACTCCGTCACCGCAGGCCACACCGCCGAGGACCCAGACCGGCAGGACGCCGGTCCCGCCTGGTCCTTCGAGACCAAGCAGATCCACTCGGGAGCCGCCCCGGATCCGGCGACCGGCGCCCGTGCGGTGCCGATCTACCAGACGTCGTCCTTCGTCTTCCGGGACACCCAGCACGCCGCGGACCTGTTCTCGCTCGCCGAGCCGGGCAACATCTACACCCGGATCCACAACCCCACCCAGGACGTGCTGGAGCAGCGGATCGCCGCCCTGGAGGGCGGGGTCGCCGCGGTGGCGCTCGCCTCCGGTCAGGCGGCCGAGACGCTCGCCCTGCTGACACTGGCCGGCGCCGGCGACCACATCGTCTCCTCCACCTCGCTGTACGGCGGCACGTACAACCTGCTGCGGCACACGCTCCCCCGGTTCGGCATCGAGGTGTCCTTCGTGGACGACCCGGACGACACCGCCGCGTGGGCCGCAGCCATCCGCCCCAACACCAAGGCCCTGTTCGCGGAGACGCTGGGCAACCCGCGCGGCGACGTGCTCGACATCCGGGCGGTCGCCGACACCGCGCACGCGGCCGGGGTGCCGCTGATCGTCGACAACACCGTGCCCACCCCGTACCTGCTGCGTCCGATCGAGCACGGCGCGGACATCGTCGTGCACTCGGCGACGAAGTTTCTCGGCGGGCACGGCACCACCATCGGCGGTGTGGTGGTGGACGGCGGGACGTTCGACTTCGGCGCGCATCCCGGGCGGTTCCCGGACTTCGCCTCCCCCGACCCGAGCTACCACGGGCTGCGCTACTGGCCGGACCTGGGGCCGGGCGCCTTCGCGGTGAAGCTCCGCGTCCAGCTGCTGCGCGACCTCGGCCCCGCCCTCTCCCCGCACTCCGCCTTCCTGCTGCTCCAGGGCGTGGAGACGCTGAGCCTCCGGCTCGAACGGCACACCGCCAATGCCCTGGCCCTGGCCGAGTGGCTGGAGCGGCGCGACGAGGTGTCGGCGGTGCACTACGCCGGTCTCGCGTCGAGCCGGTGGTACGAGGCGGGGCGCCGCTATCTGCCGCGCGGCGCCGGGGCCGTGCTCTCCTTCGAGCTGCGGGACGGGGTCGAGGCGGGCAAGCGGTTCGTGGACGCGGTCGAGCTGTTCAGCCACCTCGCCAACATCGGCGACGTACGGAGCCTGATCATCCACCCGGCGTCGACCACGCACAGCCAGCTGACCGAGGAACAGCTCGCCGCCACCGGAGCGACCGCCGGGCTGGTGCGCCTCTCGGTGGGCCTGGAGAACGTGGACGACCTCAAGGCCGATCTGGAGACCGGGTTCCGGGCGGCGAAGGCGGCGTCCTGAACCGCGCGGCCCCCTCCCCCGCGCTTCCCCTCCCGCCGGCCACCGGAGGCCGGCGGGAGGGGGATCCGCCCGGCCGCCGCTCCTGGGTGCTGTTGGACCGTCCGCTGCCGCTGGAGGCCGGCGGTGCACTGCCGGGCGTGCGCATGGCCTACGAGACCTGGGGGCGCCGGGCCCCGGACGGTTCCAACGCGGTGCTGGTGCTGCACGCCCTCACGGGTGACAGCCATGTGGCGGGGCCCGCGGGCCCCGGGCATCCCACGGCCGGCTGGTGGGACGCGCTGGTCGGCCCCGGGAAGGCGCTGGACACCGGGCGCTGGTTCGTCGTCGCGCCCAATGTGCTCGGTGGCTGCCAGGGCAGTACGGGGCCGTCCTCGCAACGCCCGGAAGGGCCCCGCTGGGGTGGCGACTTCCCGTATCTGACGATCCGTGACCAGGTGGCCGCGGAGGCCGCGCTGGCCGATGCGCTGGGCGTCGTCGGCTGGGCGGCGGTGATCGGCGGGTCGATGGGTGGTATGCGGGCGCTGGAGTGGGCGGTGAGCCGGCCGGAGCGCACCGGATCGCTGCTGGTACTCGCGGCGCCCGCGGCCGCGTCGGCGGAACAGATCGCCTGGGGGTCGCTGCAGACCTCCGCGATCCGCTCCGATCCGGGCTGGCACGGCGGTCACTACCATGACGCGCCGCCGGGCGGGGGCCCGCACCGGGGCCTCGGTCTGGCCCGCCGGATCGCCCATGTGACGTACCGCAGCGAGCCCGAACTCGGGGCCCGGTTCGGCGGCGCGGCGCAGCCGGGCGAGCAGCCCTGGCACGGTGGGCGGTACGCGGTGGAGTCGTATCTCGACCATCACGCGGCCAAGTTGGTGCACCGCTTCGACGCCGGCAGCTATGTCACACTGACGGATTCGATGAGCGGGCACGACGTCGGACGCGGGCGCGGCGGCGTCGCCCGGGCGCTCAGCCGTGCACGGATGCCGGCCCTGATCGCGGGCGTCGACTCCGACCGGCTCCATCTTCCCTCGCAGCAGTCGCAGTTGGCGGCGTTGCTGCCCGGAGCGGACCGGCTCAGGATGATTCACTCGCCCCATGGGCACGACGGGTTCCTGATCGAGACGGACCAGGTCGGGCACCTGGTCCGGGAATTGCTCTCCGTTCCACGCGATACCCGGCCCAACTGATGCACCGTCATCCACCCCGCGCTCTTGTCCGTCCCCTGGAGTCGTTCATGAGATACGTTCCGCCGTCCGAGGCCGACTACGACGGGCTGCGGCTGCGTCAGTGGTCGCGCGGTGCCGCCCGGTCCGCCGGGATCGACCGGCGTGATCTGCTGAGGCTGGTGGCGGCCGCCCCGGCGACCGGGCCTCTCGCCGGGCTCGCCGCTCCCGCGCACGCGTCGCCCGCCGGCGCCGCCCCGTCCGCCCCGTCCGCCCCGTCCGCCCCGTCCGCCCCGTCCGCCCCGTCCGCCCCGGGGATCGTGAAACCCCTGCCGTCCGAGGTGTTCACCGTGCGCGGCACCAACGCCGAGACGAACTTCGCGGCGCTGCGCCGGACCGGTCTCCTCACCCCGGCCGACCGTTTCTTCGTACGCAATCACACCGTCACCCCGCGGATCGACGCGGCGGACTGGCGGCTGACCGTGTGGGGCAGTGGGCTGACGGGCCCCGCCGCGGAGTTCACGTACGACGAACTGCGCGCCCTGCCGCCGGTCACCCGCACCGCGTTCGTCGAGTGCGCGGGCAACGCCCGCAGCTACTACGCGACCCAGCAGAACCAGCAGGTGAGCGGCACCGCCTGGACGCTGGGCGCGATCGGTACGGCCCGCTGGCGCGGGGCGCGGCTCGCCGATGTGCTCCGGCTGGCCGGCATCGGCCGAAACGCGGTCGACGTGCTGCCGCGCGGTCTGGACGACGAGGTGGTCAGCGACGGGATCGCGCTGGGGCGGGTGCGCAGGCCGCTGCCGGTGTCGAAGGCGCTGGACGACGTGGTGCTCGCGTACGAGATGAACGGCCGGCCGCTGCCACCGGATCACGGTCATCCGGTACGGCTGATCGTGCCGTCCTGGGTGGGCATCGCCAACATCAAGTGGGTCGGTGACATCGAGGTGAGCGCAGAGCCCCTGGTCTCCCCGTGGAACACCGGCCTCTACCGGCTGTTCGGCGCCGGCTATCCGCCGGAGGGCAGTGCGCCGCTGACCCGGCAGACGCTGAAGAGCGCGTTCGAGTTGGCGCCCGGGGCGTCGTTCCCGGCCGGCCGGCGCCAGGTGCTGACGGGGCGCTCGTGGTCGGGCGGGGCGCCCGTGCGCACGGTAGAGGTCAGCACCGACGGCGGTGTCCGGTGGCGGCGCGCCCGGCTGCGTGACGAGCCGAGGAGCGGGAGCTGGGTCCGCTGGTCGGCCGACTGGCTGCCGGGCGCCCCGGGGCCGTCCGTGCTGCTGGCGCGGGCGACGGACCGGACAGGCCGTACCCAGCCCGAGATCGCCGTCCACAACACGCAGGGCTATCTCTTCGATGCCGTGGTCCGGCACGAGGTGCGGGTCGTCTGACGGTTGCGGGGCCGGGGCCGCCCGCGCCACGCGGGGCGGGGCTTCAGTCGTCCTCCCGCCCCGGGGCCCGGCCCGCGTAGTAGGTGGCGATCATGTCCTCGCCGCCGTGTCCCGCCGCCTCGGCCCGTACGAAGCGGTCGGCCGACGCAGCGACCAGGTCCAGCCGCACCCCCGCCGACTGTGCCGCGTCCAGGATGAGGCGGGTGTCCTTGAGCGCGGTGGACAGGGTGAAGCTCGGGGTGAGGTCGCCGGAGAGGACGGCGGCGGACTTGCCCTGCAGATAGGCGGAGTCCATCGGGCCGCCCTTCATGACGTCGAGGAACGTCTGCGGCTCGATGCCCAGCCCTTCCGCGAGGTTGAGGCATTCCGCGATGTTGCTGACCATGGTGACCACCCAGGTGTTGACCACCAGCTTCAGCCGCGAGGCTGCTCCCGGCGCCTCACCCAGCCAGACGGTGCGCTGCCCGACCGCGTTCAGCACCGGGTCGACCGTCGCGCGGACGGCGGAGGGGCCGGAGACGAAGACCGTCAACGCGCCTTGTTCCGCGGGCTGTTTGGTGCCGGAGACCGGTGCGTCGAGATAGACCAGGCCCAGGTCCGCGGCGCGCTGGGCGAGGTCGGCGGTGGCGTCGATCCCGACCGTCGAGCTCTGGAGCAGGACCTGGCCGGCGTGCACTCCCCCGGACGCGGCGGCGAGCGCGGCGGCGACGGAGGGTCCGTCGCTGAGCATGGTGACGACGACATCCGCGCCGCGTACGGCTTCCTCGGCCGTCCCGGTGACCACTGCGCCGTCGGCGGCGAGCGGGGCCGCCCTGGACTGCGTACGGTTCCAGGCGCGTACGTCGAGTCCGGCCCGCAGCAGGCTCCGGGCCATTCCCGAGCCCATGATTCCGGTACCGAGAACGGCGACGACCGGCCGGTCCGCGGTGGCGTCCGCGGTGCTCGATGTCATGAGGGGGCTCCCTTCGTCGGCCGCGCCCGGGGCGGATCGCGGCGTGGTCTCTCAGGATTGCCGCAGCGCGCCCTCCAGGACGGCAGCGTGCACGGCCCTGGCGAGTCGCGCGCCCCACGGGGAGCGCGGTCCCGCGAAGGGTTCGGCGGGTGCCGGGCCCGGTGACGGGGCGGCGATGCAGACGGCGTCCGTGGGGGTGCCCGAGCAGTCCAGGCCCGCGTCCAGGAGCGCCTGGACCTTGGCCTCGGTGGCGGTGGCGACGGCGTTGACGAGTGCGGCGTCGGAGAGCGGGACGGGGACGGTGACGACGATGTTGACCGTGCCGGGGCACGGCGGCCCCCCGGTGCCTTCCTCGGGGGCGGCGGCCCAGCCGCGTACGCCGAGTCCGCAGGTGGCGGTCGCCGTCACGCCCGCGTCGGCGGCGACCGTGTACGCGGTGACGTCGGCGGCCGTCATCAGCCCGGAACCGGGTCCGGTGAGGTGTTCGGCGGCGGCGATCTCGGCGAGGTGCCGGTCGGGGTCCAGGCGCGGGTAGCCGCCGGGCACCTGGGCGTTGAGTATCCAGTCGCGCGGGCCGATGCCGCCGCCGAGCACGGCGCTGCCGCACACCCGCCACCCCGGCCCGAGCCGCCACACCAGATGGTGCAGCTCCGTGCCGTCCTCGTGCCGGGCCAGCAGTTCGCCGCGCTGCCCGGGCAGCCGGATGCGTTCGGAACGGATGGGGCACCCCCGGTGGCACGGCAGGACGACGGTCGGCTCTTGGCCCGTCGATCATATGTGCCGGCATATGCAACGGGCGGCGGCTGTCGTACGTGGCGGGGGGCGCGGGGCGTACGGGCGCGGGAGCTACCGGCGGAGCCGCACCGGGAGCAGGCCGGTGCTGTTGCCGACGAAGCCCGGGTGGTGGGGCAGCGTGGCCTCGGGGACGGCGAGTTCCAGTTCCGGGAAGCGGCCGAACAGCCGCTCAAGGGCGATGGTGGCCTCCATGCGGGCGAGCGGCGCGCCGAGGCAGTAGTGCGGGCCGTGGCCGAGCGAGAGGTGCCGGGCGGCGGTCCGGCGGGCGGGCCTGGTCACGTCGAACCGGTCGGCGTCGGGTCCGTGGGCGGCCTTGTCCCGCCCGGCGGCGGAGTAACCGGCGAGCACGGGGGTGCCCCGCGGGATGACGGTGCCGTCGAGGGTGAGGTCCCGGGTGGGGTAGCGGAACGGGAAGTAGCTGACCGGGCTGTCCCAGCGCAGCGTCTCCTCCACCACGTCTGCCCAGGTGACCTGGCCGGAGACGGCGAGCCGGAGCTGGTCGGGGTGGGCGCACAGCGCCCGTACGGCGTTGGTGATGAGGTTCAGCGTGGTTTCGTGCCCCGCGATGATCAGCAGGAGCAGGGTGCCGATGAGTTCGTGCTGTCCGAGCCGGCCCCCGCCCTCGTCGCGGGCGGCGATCAGTGCGCTGGTCAGGTCGTCGCCGGGCCGCTCCGCACGGGCGGCGGCGACCGCTGCGAGCAGGGCCACCAGTTCGCGGTTGGCGGCCATCGCCTCCTCGGGGCCGGTATCGGTCGCGACCACCCGGCCGGACAGGTGGTGCAGCCGGTCCTGGTGCTCGGCCTCCACACCGAGCAGTTCGCAGATGACGCCCATCGGCAGCGGCAGGGCGTACCGGGCGCGCAGATCCACCGTTCCGTCGCCCTCGGCGGCGGCGCGGTCGACGTCGTCGAGCAGTTCCGCGGTCACCGTCTCGATCCGGGGCCGCAGCTCTGCCACCCGCCGGGCGGTGAACACGTTGCCGACCAGTGAGCGCAGCCGTCGGTGGTCGTCGCCGTCGGCCGTGGTCATGCCCTGCACGGTGGCGAAGGTCCTGAGCGGCCAGCCGTCCGGGATGCGGCCCTCGGCCAGTTCGGTGAAGTGCTGTGCGCCCTTGGCCACGTCGGGGTGGGCGAGGAATTCCTTGAGCGCGTCGTGTCCGAGCACCACCGCCCCGGCCACATCGCCGGGGAGCACGACGGCTGCCACGCTTCCCCGGGCCAGCAGCACGGCGTTGTCCGCGTGCGGGCAGCCGCCGGCGGGGTTCAGGCGGTGCGGGGTGCCGGTCATCGGGGTCTCCAGACGCTGGTGGGCCGGTGGCCGGTGCCCGACGGGCCAGGTGGGCGGCAGCCTGTTCGGACGGTGCCGATCCTACGGTCGACGGCACCGGCGGGAGGGCATGTTCCCGGAGTTCACAACGGCTTGCGCACGGTGAGGAGTTCATGCGGTTACCGCTTGGTGGCACTCCCCGCGTGCCGGTCGTCGGTCAGGTGCCACGGCCGTCGGCGAGGGGCCCGGTCCGACGGCGGCCACCGCATATCCGGCCGTCGCGAGCGGGACGGTCAACTGCCCGTGCCGGGCCCGGTTTCGAGCACCCGGCTCCGCGGGGCCGGACCGGCCGGGTCCACGATCCCCGCGACCGGCTCGGACGGATGGCGCCGGCGCATCCGTCCGTGCAGTTCCGCGTCCTCGTCGGATGTGCCGCGCAATGTGTTCATGCCCGCGGAAAGCCGGCCGCATCCTCCCGGTTCCGCGGCGTGGCGGCACCCGGCCGCCCGCCGGCACACACTCCCTTCGCTTCACTCGATTGGCCTAACACGGGAACGAGGCGCCCACCGCCGTGGCAGGCGGTCACCACCGAACCGCCGAGCATGCGGCAGCCGGGCTCCGCGGCCCGGGAGGTTGCAGCGTCCATCCGGGTGAGGCGCGATGGAATGCGGACGCGCCTCCCCTGATGGCCCCCGCCACAGGACGCGCCCGGACGAGGAGGAATCGGTCATGGGAGCCGCTGACGGTTTCACGGATTCCGGAGAGCTCGACGGCCTGACGGTGTACGACACCGACGGCGAGAAGGTCGGCAGTGTGGGCCGGGTGTATGTCGACGACAACACCGGCCGGCCGGACTGGATAACGGTGAAGACCGGCCTGTTCGGCATGAAGGAGAGTTTCGTTCCGCTCGCCGGAGCCCGCCGCGTCGGATCCGATCTGCACATCTCGCATCCGAAGGAGCGGGTCAAGGACGCCCCCCGGGTGGACGCCGACGCGCATCTGTCCGTGGCGGAGGAGGAAGAGCTCTACAAGCACTACGGCCTCGCCAGGAACACCACCGCGAAGCTCGGCGACCGGCCGGGCACGGCGAGGACGACGTCCGGGACGGGCACCACGGCCATGGGTGCCGCGGGAGCAGCCGGGGCCATGGGTGCGGCCGGCGCCGGACGCGCCACCGGGTCCGACAGAACGGCCACGACCGGCACCGCCGCCTCCGGTACGGGCACGGCCCGGACCACCTCGTCCGGCATGGCCGGGACCGGGACCGGCACGGGCCAGGGCAGGCACCGCGACGCCGGGGCGGCCGCCGGCACCTCGCGTCCCCTCGTCGGCGCCGGGGCGGGCGCCGAACGGTCCGCCGCCGACCTGGGCAGCAAGGAGGAGATGATCCGCTCCGAGGAGCAACTCCACGTCGGCACCGAGGAGTACGAGAGCGGAACGGCCCGGCTGCACAAGTACGTCGTCACCGAGAACGTCACCAGGACCGTGCCGGTGACGCACGAAGAGGTGCGGCTGGTCCGCGAACCGCTCCAGCCCGGCGAGAAGGCGGCGGACCGTGCCGGCATCCGCGAGCAGGACGTCGAGGTCACCCTGCACGCGGAACGACCGACCACGCGGAAGGAGACCGTGGCCGTCGAGCGGGTACGGATGGAGACCAAGAAGGTGACCGAACAGAAGGAGGTCTCCGCCGAACTCCGCAAGGAGCAGATCGACTACGCGGACGACACCGGTATGGGCGGGAAGGGCATGGGAGGCAAGGACGCGGGAGGCGACCTCGGCCGGGGACGCCGCCGCTGACCCGTCGAGCCCCTCCCACCCCACGCACCGCGGCGAACCGCCGCATCCGGAAAAAACGGGCGGACCCACGCCATGCGGTGCCGGGTCCGCCCGCTCGCCGTAGCGGCCCCCCGCACCAGGCCCCGGCCGCTACCTCCCGGCAGGCCGCCCCGGCAGGAACCGCACCGAGGGCCGTCCGTCCGGGCCGTCCGGCGTGACGCGCGCCGCGACCCGGTAGACGTCGGCGATCAGCTCCTCGGTGATCACCTCCGAGGGGGTTCCCGCGGCCACCACCCGCCCCTCCTTCAGCACGGCGATCCGGTCGCAGAACATCGCGGCCAGATTGAGGTCGTGCAGCGCGATCACACCGGTCAGCGGAAGCGAGGCGATCAGCGCCAGGAGCTCCAGCTGGTGCTGGATGTCGAGGTGGTTCGTCGGCTCGTCGAGCAGCAGCTCACGTGGCTGCTGGGCCAGTGCGCGCGCGATCTGGACGCGTTGGCGTTCGCCCCCGGAGAGGGTGTGCCAGGACTGGTCGCCGCGGTCGGCGAGACCGGTCCGGGCGAGCGCCTCGCGTACCGCTTCGTCGTCCGCCCCGTTCGGCGCCGACCAGGCCCTGCGGTGCGGGATGCGCCCGAGCCGTACCACGTCCAGCACGCTCAGCTCGACCTGGGTGACGGCGTGCTGGTCGACCACGGCGACGCGCTGGGCGACGGTGCGGCGGCCGATCTCGGTGAGCCGCAGTCCGTCGAGGGTGACCACGCCGGTCTCCGGGGCGAGGACTCCTGCCAGCACCCGCAGCAGGGTCGACTTGCCGGATCCGTTCGGTCCGATCAGCCCCACGGTGGCGCCGGGGCCCGGGGCGAGGTCGGCCCCGTCGAGGATGAGGCGGCCGCCCGCCGACCGGCTGACCCGTTCGGCGCGCAGTCCCGGGCCGGCCGCGTCCGTCATGTGGTCCTCCGGGTGCGGTGGAGGACCAGGACGAACGCGGGCACTCCGATCAGCGCGGTGACCACTCCCACGGGCACCTCCTGCGGGTCGAGCACGGTCCTGGCGAGGGTGTCGACCCAGACCAGGAACACGGCTCCGGCCAGCGCCGTCACCGGCAGCAGCCGCCGGTGCCCGGAACCGGCGAGGGCCCGGGCTGCGTGCGGCAGCACCAGTCCGACGAAACCGATGGCACCGGCCGAACTGACCAGCGCGGCGGTCAGCAGCGCGGTCGTGCACAGCAGCACGATCCGGGTGCGCGCGACATTGACGCCGAGCGTGGCGGCGGCGTCCTGGCCGAACGCGAAGGCGTCGAGCGTACGGGCATGGCCCAGGCAGACCAGCAGCGTCACGGCGAGCACGGCGGCGCAGATCCACACATCCATCCAGCCGACCCCGCTGAGCGAGCCGAGCAGCCAGAACAGCACCCCGCGGGTCTGCTCGGCGTCGGCGGCGGTCATCACGACGAAGGAGGTGAGCGCGGAGAACAGCTGCATGGCCGCGACACCGGAGAGCACCACCCGGTCCGTCGTGCCGCCCAGGGTGTGGCTGAGCAGCAGCACCAGGGCGAACGAGCACAGCGCCCCGATGAACGCGCCGGTCGAGATCGACACCGCTCCCCCGCCGACGCCGAGGACGACGACCACGACCGCTCCGGTGGACGCGCCGGAGGAGACGCCGAGGACGAACGGATCGGCGAGCGGGTTGCGGAGCAGGGACTGCATGACGGTGCCGCAGACCGCGAGCCCGGCGCCGCACACCGCGGCGAGCAGGGTGCGCGGCATGCGCAGGTTCCAGATGATGCCGTCCCGGATCGGGGAGAGCCGCGAATCGCCTCCACCGAGGTGGGCGGCCACCGCGGACCAGACGTCGGCCACCGAGACGCGTGCGGGTCCGATGGTGACGGCGACCGCGACGGAGACGGCGAGCAGCGCGAGGCCGCAGGCCCACAGGACCCCGCCGCGCAGCCGTCGTACGCCCGTCGTGACGCTCACCGTCGTGACGGCGGCCGGTGGCGCGGTCACCCTCGTGCCGCGTTCGGTGGGCGTCACCCCGCGAGCCCGAACCTGCGCAGTTTGGCTGCGACGCGTTCGACGCCCTCGACCGTCCGGATGGACGGGTTCATGGCCTGGCCGCTCAGCAGGACGTACCGCTTGTGCCTGACGGCGTCCATGTTCTTCGTGGCGGGGTTGGACTCCAGGAACTCGATCTTCTTCGCGGCGCTCTCCGCGGTCTGGGCCTTACGGGTCAGGTCGCCGATGACCAGGACGTCGGGGTTGCGGTCGGCGACGGTCTCCCAGCTGATCTGGGGCCATTCCTCGCGGGTGTCGTCGAAGACGTTCTTCGCGCCGAGTGCTTCGGTGATGATTCCGGGGGCTCCGCAGCAGCCCGCCAGGTACGGGGCCTTGGAGTCGGAGAACCAGTACAGGAGGGTGGTGCCGGAGGCGTCGATGCCCTCGGCCGCCTTCTTCACCCGCTCCCGCAGCGTGGCCACGAGCGTGTCGCCGCGCTCCGGTACGCCGAACACCCGGGCCAGGTCGTGCACTTCGCCGTAGACGCTGTCCATGGTGAGCGGCGCGCTGCGGGCTCCGTCACCGCCGCCGCTGTTGTCCTTGCCGGTGCAGTCGGCGGGCGAGACATAGGTGGGGACGCCGAGCGATTCGAACTGTTCGCGGGGTGCGACGCCGCCCTTGGCGAGTGTCGATTCGAACGAGGCGCTGACGAAGTCCGGTTCGCGGTCGAGGACCTTCTCCGAGGACGGCCGGTTGTCCGCGATCCTGGGCACGTCGGCGTTGGCCTTCTCCAGGCCCTTCATCACCGGGTCGGTCCAGGTCGCGGTGGCGGCCATCCGGTCGGCGAGACCGAGGGAGAGCAGGATCTCCGTCGATCCCTGGTCCACCGAGACGGCGCGGTGCGGCGCGGCCTCGACGGTGACGGTGCGGCCGCAGTTCTTCAGCGTCACCGGATATCCGTCCGCGCGGCCCGGTTTCGCGCTGGAGTCACCGGCCCCGCCTCCGCAGGCGGTCAGCAGGACGAGTCCCGCCGAGAGCAGGGCGATGGTGCGGACGGAGCTGGCTATGGACGGCACGGAGTCCCTCTGCGTCTCTGGACTCATGCGCGGAGCCCGTTGTACGGAGTTCCGCGGCCCGGTGCCGGATCGCGGATGCCAGCAGGTCTTCGGACTCGGGTTCGTTCGGACGGAGCGCCTTCCCGGGCACCCGAGGGTGATCCCAGTGGCCGTGGCCCCGCCCGTCCCCCTCACCGCTGCGCGTCAGTTCCGGATTCGCACCGGATTCCCTGACCCCTACGTGGAGTTTGACTGGCCCCGGCAAGCTATCACGTGCCTCTGCGCAGCTCACGGGCGGTGTGTGGCCGGTGGTACGCCGGGCTGTCTTCCCGTCGCACCACCTGCCTGCTGTCTGCGGAGCGGCTCTCAGGGACGCTGAAGAGCGAGCACGGCGTTGTGGCCGCCGAATCCGAAGGAATGGCTGACGGCGCGCCTGATGGGCCGCCGCAGAGGTTGCTTGGTCACGCAGTCGATGTCGAACTCGGGCGCCGGGGCGTCCAGGTTGGCGATCGGTGGTACGACTCCGCGCTGGAGCGTGAGAACGGTGAGTCCGGCCTCGATCGCTCCGGCCGCCCCCATGCAGTGCCCCAGTACGCCCTTGGGCGCGGTGATGGGCGGCCGGTGCGGGTAGACCCGGGCGATCAGGGCGGCCTCGGTGGCGTCGTTGACCGGGGTCGCCGTGCCGTGCGCGTTGACGTGCTCGACGTCCTCGGCGGCCCAGCCCGCATCGCGCAGCGCGGCCTCCACCGCCGCCTGGGCGACCGCGCCGGACGGATGCGGGCTGATGGGGTGGTGGGCGTCGGTGGTGGCTCCGGTGCCGGCGAGCAGCGCCCGTGGGGCCGCGCTCCGGGCCCGGGCGTCGTCCACCCGTTCCAGCACCATGACCGCCGCGCCCTCGCCCATGACCAGGCCGGCCCGGTCGGCCGCGAAGGGCCGGCACAGCGTGGCGGGGTCGCCGCCTGTGCGTGCCCCGGCCCCGGATCTGGCGAACCCGGCCATCGCGACCGGGTAGACGATCGACTCGGTGGCTCCGGCGATCGCGATGTCGCACTGTCCGGTGACCAGCAGGTCGCGGGCCACGGACAGCGCGGTGGCGCCGGACGAGCAGGCGGTGCACGGTGCCAGGCTGGGGCCGGTGGCCCTCAGCTGGATCGCGATCTCGGCGGCGGGCATGTTCGGAATGGTGAGCAGGATGCCCGACGGCGAGGTGGCCCCGGCGCCGAGCCGGTCGAGCACGACGGCCTGTTCGGTCAGCGAGGCGGAGCCGCCACTGCTGGTGCCGACGACCACCGCGACCCGGTCTCCCTCCCACCGGGCCGGGTCGAGCCCGGCGTCGGCGACCGCCTCCCGGGCGGCGAGCACGGCGAGTTTCACGTACTTCCCCATGCGGAAGGACGCCCGGCCGCCGATCGCGGCGTCCAGGTCGATGCCGTCGACCATGCAGGCGAAGTCGATCGCGCATCCTTCGAGCTCGGCGACGGTGCGGGCCGGTGACACAGCCGCGCACACCCCCTGCCAGGTGGATTCGGTGTCGTTGCCGACCGGGGTGATCATGCCCAGTCCGGTGACGGCGACGGCCGGCCTGTTCATCGGGCGTTGCTCATCGCTGCCCCGCCCAACCGCGCCCCGCTGCCGGCCGCCGTGTCCAAGAACCGGCTGATGTCGGCCAGCGTGGCGTTCTTGGGGAGCTGGTCGAAGTCCCGGTCGCCGCCGGCCGTCTCCCTGATGAGGACGGCGAACTCGGCGACGGCGAGGGAGTCCATCTCCAGGCTGTCCATCGTGGAGCCCGGGTGGATCTCCGCATCGGGCACTTTGAAGGTGTGTGTCAGAACCTCGGTGATCTTGGGGTGAATCGCGCTCATCAGCTTTCTCTCCATCATTCGGTCCGGCTGTCGGGCCGGCGGTGACACCGTCCCGACGCCGAATCAACTGGGAGGAGTGCCTCCAGTTACGCCTTGTGCCGAACCGATTCGGCACTGTCCTCCTCACGCTCCCCGCACCAGCGGGCCAGGACGGACGCCGTACCCCAGAAGGCCAGCAGGACAACACGCACCCCGAGGGCCCCGGCGGCCTCCCGGACCCGACGGCTCCGCACAACTGTTCCTTTCCTCGTCGTGGCCATCACCGCTCGCCCCGAGCCGCGTCCCGGGCCCCGCCGGTGTGCCAGAAAGCCCCCGGATCGTCGTACGCGGCCACGTAGTCGGCGCCCGCGATCGGCCAGTCGGCGAGCAGTTCCGGCGGCAGCGCGAAGGAGTCGACGAGGTCGGGCAGATGGGCGGCGACGGTGGTGATGAGCTCCTCGACCCTGCCCGGCAGGCCGTTGACCTGGTCGGCCGTCAGCAGACCCGCCGCCAGCAGATCACCGCTGTTGCGGGCGATCCGGTCGAGCGCGAAGAGCCGTTCCAGCTCGCCGAGCCGGTCGCGGGCGGGCCCCTCGGGCAGCACGGCCACCGCTTCCGCGTACGCCTCGGCCGCCTGCCGCTGGGCATGGGCCTCGACGCCGCGCAGGGCGGGCCCGGACGCCGCGTTCCACCGCCCCAGCGGGTCACCGTGCGGTGCGAGTCCCATCCGCTCCCGGGCCCGGACGAACCAGATCCGCTCCAGCTCCGCGAGCAGCCCGCCGAGGAAGCCTGGGTCGTCGAGATCACCGGGGCCGTCGGACGAAGCCCCGGCGGCGGGTGCGGCGGCGAAGAGCATTTCCGCGGCCGCCTTGACGTGGATGGCCAGATTGTCACCCTCCGCGGTGATGGCTCCCTCCACCCCGGTGACGAGCTCACTCATCCCGTTGTGTTCCAGGAGTGCCTGGGCGCCGCAGCGTTCCCGGCATTCGACGATCACCGACCGGGCCTGCCAGGTGATCCACCCCTTGGCGACGGCGACCAGCCGCTCGGCGTCCTCCCGTCGCTCGCCCCGCTCCCAGCGGTCCAGGGCCCGGCGGTGCAGCAGGCTCATCGCGAAGACGGTGGCCATGGCCGCGGCGAGCGGTCCGTGGTGGCTGCGGTGGGCGATCACCGGCACCCGGTGCGAGCCCCGGGGCCCCGAGATGTACCGGTGGCCCCCGTAGCGGACGGCGATGGCGAGCGTCGCGCGCGCACAGCCGACCGCGCAGGCCGTCATCGAGATCTTCCCGGAGGTGACGCGTCCGATCGACGCGAGGAAGCGCCGCCTGCGGTTGTCGATGGCGCTGACGAACTCCCCGTCCGCACCGATCCGTCCGTGGTCCCCGTCGAGCAGCGCGGCGCGCCCCACGAAGACCCGGTCGAAGGAGGTCAGGCAGTGGTCCACCGGGCTGCCCGTGCGGGTGGGCAGCCTGCGGATGTGCACTCCGGGCAGCGGCTGCCCCTCGTCGGTGAGCGGTACGAGGAAGAGGAAGACCCCGTGGTCGGCGCCGTCGACGAGCAGCCGCGCGGCCACCAGCCCGGCTTTGGGGCCGCCGGCCGGGCTGGTGTTGGGCATGAATTTCTGCGCCCCGGCGTGCGGGGTGCGCAGCACGAATCCGTCGCGCTCGCGGTCGTACTCGGCCGTGGTCTCGACGGCCGCGGCGTCATTGCCGTGGGCCACCTCCGTACAGAGAAAGGTGCCGATGCGCCGCAGCCGCAGGAAGTCCGACAGATCTCGGTGGCCGTCGCCCCCGTGGTCGAGGAGGCTGCCGAGGAAGAGGTTGTAGTGGATACCCGCCACCGTGGTGAGCGCCGGGTCCACCGGACCGAGCCATTCGTGCAGGGCGGCGAGGGCGCGGGGGTCGGCGGCCAGCCGGGCCCCGCTGTCCAGGCAGTCGTTGAGGACGCGCAGCCGCTCGTACGCGAGAGCCAGGCGCTCCTCGGTGGTGCGGTGGTCCGGGCGGCGGAAGGGTTCGGTGCTGATCAGCCGCTGCCAGAAGCCGTGCTCCCGGCGATGGTTGCCGCCGAGGAGCACACCGGTGAGAAGGTCCGTGGATCGTTCTGCGGAGGGGCTGTCGATCGTTGCGGTCATGGAAAATAAAACGATCAAGCAACGGCGAGGACACCCGGATCCGTCCTCGGCGGGCCGTACGCACCGGCGCGCTGGAAGGCGAGTACGACATTGTGTCCGCCGAACCCGAAGGAGTGGCTCAGCGCCCGCTCGACCGGCTGGGTCCGGGGCTCCTCGACCACACAGTCGAGGTCGAACCCGTCCGGCAGCGAGTCCAGGTTGGCGATCGGCGGCACGAGGCCCTGCTCCAGGGTCAGTACGGTGGCGACCGCCTCGATCGCCCCGGCGGCCGCGAGGGTGTGCCCGAGAACGCCCTTCGGCGCCGTCACCGACGGCCGGTGCGGGAAGATCTTGGAGATCAGCGCGGTCTCCATCGCGTCGTTGAGCTGCGTCGATGTGCCGTGCGCGTTGATGTGGTCGACCTCGTGGGCCGCCCAGCCCGCCTCGCGCAGCGCCGCCCCGACTGCCTTGCGCGCACCGCCGCCCGCCGGGTCCGGGGCGGTGGGGTGGTGGGCGTCGGTGGCGGAACCCGCACCGGTCAGCAGGGCGCGCGCCCGTCCGCCCCGGGCGTACGCGTCGGCCGTCCGTTCCAGTACGAGCACGGCGGCGCCCTCGCCGATCACGAACCCGTCCCGGTCCGCGGCGAACGGCCGCGAGGCCCCCGCCGGGTCGCCGGTGCGCAACGAGAGCGCGCCCATCCCCGCGAAGGCGCTCACCACCAGCGGAGTCAGTACGGCCTCCGCACCGCCCGCCACCACTACGTCGCACTGGTCGCTCAGCAGCAGGTCGCGGGCGACGGCGATGGCCGTGGCCCCGGACGCGCAGGCGGTCGCCGGGGCCAGACTGGGGCCGTGGGCCCGCAGGGCGATGGCCAGCTCCCCGGCGGCCGCGTTGGGCATCATCATCGGGACCAGCAGCGGTGACACGGCCTCCGCTCCGCCGTCGTCGAGCCTGCGCACGTTGTCGACGAGCACGGACACCCCGCCCACCCCGACGCCGAGCACCACGGCGACCCGGTCGCCGTCCCATCGCTGTGGGGACAGCCCGGCGTCCGCCACTGCCTGGCGGGCGGCGACCAGCGCCATCTTCACGAACCGCGCCATCCGCCACACCGAACGCCCGCCGACCGCCGCGTCCAGATCGATCCCCTCCACCGGGCAGCCGAAGTCGACCGGCAGCCCGGCCAGTTCCTCGCAGCCGCGGGCCGTGGAAACACCGGCGCACAGCCCCTCCCAGAAGGTGTACTCGTCCGCGCCCGCGGGAGTCACCACCCCCAGCCCGGTCACCGCGACGCCCCTGTCGGCCATCGTCATGTCCGCCCCCTCCTCCGTAATCGATCAGGCCTACTGGTTGTCGAACGGCAGTAGCCCCGGCGAGGATGCGGACAATGAGCCGAAAGGGTCACCGATACCTCCGGCGGGCCGAACGGTGCCGCACGCCACGGTGACCGTGTTCACCCGTCCGCAGCAGTCCGCCGCGCCGTGCGCGACGGGCGGCCGTCCCCTGGGGGAATGGCAGCGGACCACGATCAGTCGAAGCCCCCGGGCGAGCATGACGAGCTGGAAGCACTGCGCGCCAGGGTGGCCGTGCTGGAGACCCGGGCCCCGGCCCGGCACCGGCCCCGGGCCCGCTCGTTCCTCGCCGTGCTGCTCGTCGTCGTCGCGGCCGTCCTCACACCGCTGAGCATCGTGTCGACCTGGGCGAAGAACCAGATCGGCGACACCGACAACTATGTGGCGATGATGGCGCCGCTCGCCTCCGACGCCGATGTGCGGACCGCGGTGGCCGATCGCGTCACCGGTGCCGTCATGGGCCACCTGGATGTGAAGGCCCTGCTGGCCGACGTCTCGCCCACGGACCGGCCGGTGCTCGACAAGGCGCTGTCGAAGCTGAGCGGCCCCCTCACCACGGGCATTTCGAACTTCGTGCGCGGGACCACGGAGAAGTTCGTCTCCAGCGACGCCTTCGCGACGATCTGGACCGACCTCAACCGGTCCGCCCAGTCCGCCACGCTGAAGGCGCTGTCCGGAAGCGGCGGTGGGGCCGTGGAGCTCACCGGTGACACCGTCACCATCGACCTCGCACCCGTCGTCGACCGGGTCAAGCAACGCCTCGTCGACCGGGGGCTGGGTGTCGCGGCGAAGATCCCCGAGGTCCACACCGACTTCACGGTGCTGACCTCCGACTCGGTCGGCAAGGCCAAGAAGTGGTTCCGGGCACTCCAGGTCATCGGCTTCTGGCTGCCGTTGGTGGCGCTGGTGCTGGCCGCGGGCGGCGTGCTCCTCGCGGTGCGCCGCCGTCGCGCACTGGTCACGACGGCGCTCGCCGTCGCGGCCGGTGCCGCGGTGCTCGGCCTGGCCATGTGGGTGGGCCGGGCGTTCTATCTCGACAGCCTGCCGTCCGGGGTGTCGCAGCCCGCGGCCGGTGCGGTCTTCGACGCCCTGGCCGGCCCGATGCGGGTCCTGGTCCGGATGGTCGTCACGCTCGGCATCGTGGTGGCGCTCGCCGCCTGGCTGACCGGTGGAGGCCGCGCCGCCGGCCGGGTCATGGCGATGTGGAGCGGCGGCATCGGCGCCGTGCGGGACGCGGCCGGGTTCACCGGCGGCCCGGTCGGCCGGTGGGTGCACCGCGCCCGGCGCCCGCTGAACTGGACGGTCGTCGTGGTGGCCGCCGCCGTCCTGGTGGCCTGGGACCGGCCGACCGGGATGGTCACGGTGTGGATCGCGCTGTGTGCGCTGATCGTCCTCGCCGTCGTCGAGTTCCTCGACGACGACAGCAGCCCGCATCTGGCGGTGCCCGGGTGACGGAGGCTCCCGGGCACCGCCAGATGCGGCCGGGGCGTCTTCAGCTCCGGCCGAGTGCCGCCTTCAGCTCCGCCCCGTCCGGCGGGTTGGCGCCGGCCCGGGCCACGGTCACCGCTGCGGAGGCCGCCGCGTGCCGCAGGACATCGGCTGCCCGGGTCCGGTCCAGCGAGCGCAGCAGCTCCCGGCCGTCCTCGCCGAGCAGCCCCTGCCCGGCGAGGGCGTGCAGGGTGCCCGACATGAAGGCGTCGCCCGCCCCCACCGTGTCGACGACGTCGGTGGGCAGCGCGTCGACCGTCACCCGTCCCCCGGGCAGTACGGCCAGCGCACCGTCGCCGCCCCGGGTGACGAGGACGATTGCCGGGCCGGTGCCGAGCCACCGCTCGGCGACCCGCTCAGGATCCTGGCCCGGGTAGAGCCACTCGAGGTCCTCGTCGCTGGCCTTGACCACATCACTGAGCGCGACGCACCGCTCGACCCGGCGGACGGCCGATTCGCGGTCCCCCATCAGCTCGGGCCGCACATTGGGGTCGTAGCTGACGGTCGCGGACGTCCGCAGCGACTCCACGGCGCCCAGGACGGTGGCCGCCCCCGGTTCCATCACCGCCGCGATGGAACCGGTGTGCACGTGCCGGGGCGTCCGGTCCAGGGCGACCGGTCCCAGCGTCCAGGTGATCTCGAAGGTGTACGCGGCCCGGCCGTCGCCGTCCAGGGTGACGGCGGCCGACGGGGTGGCGGCGGTGGCACCGTCGGTGCGGACCTCGACGCCGGCACCGGCGAGATGGTCCCTGATCAGCCGGCCGTTGTCGTCGGGACCGAGCTGGGTGAGCAGGGTGGTGCCGTGCCCGAGCCGGGCCAGGCCGTACGCGACGTTGGCCGGGCTGCCGCCCGGGTGGACCTGATCGGCCGCACCCGGCAGCCGGACGATGTCGGCGACGCATTCGCCGATGACCAGCAGGTCGAGTCTGTCGAGCATGGGGTGAGGTCTCCTACCGTGCGGTGACGAAGGTGTCCTGGTAGGCGGCGCGGCCTCCGAACACATTGAGCCCGATCCTGCCGCGTGTGTGGTGGGTATCGGTCACATCGACGACGGGCCGCCGTCGATGAACGCCTCGATCCGACCGCCCCGGGCCCTGATCCGCGGCGCCGGGCCGACGCCGGTGCGAACCAGCAGGGGGGCTTCGGCGAGCACGGTCGCCCGCCCCGCGTCCTTGCGGAAGAACCTGACCGTCCGCGGGTTCGGGTCGAGGTCGAGGGCGTACCCGTCGGCCGTGTGGGGTGAGGCGCGCGGCAGTACCGATCCCGCGCCGCTGGTCCCGTCGGGGCCCCCGAGGCGGACGAGGGAGGTCAGTTCCGGATCGGTGCACTCGGTGCTGGAGACGGCGGTCGAGTCCCGGTCGAAGACTCCGGTACGGCCGGCGCCGGTGGTCGTCCAGTGCCCGGCCGGCACGACGGTCACCTCGCCGAGCCACGCTCCTCGTTGGAGCCCGGATACGCAGCCGGGTCTCCTCGGGGATTGCTGCGTCGGCGCGCTCGTTCAGGACGAAGGAGACGGTGGTGCGCGGGACTCCGGCGTGGCGGGAGACATCGCTCATCGTCACGCGTCGCGCCTTGTTCGTGGCCACTTCGATCACCCCTGCGTCCCGCGGGCAGCGGGCCGTGCTCCGGCTACGCGCTTCAGTACGACGTTGCGGGCAGGTTACGAGGGGTTGGCCCACGGTGCCGAGAGAGGTGGCGGAGCAAGTCCCCCGCGCCTCGGGACAGGGGCGGGGGACTCGGGTCCGTACGCGGGTCAGGAGGCGTCCTCGCCCCCGTACCGGCGCTCGAACTTGGCGACCTGACCCTCCGAGTCGACGACGCGCGCCTTCCCGGTGAAGAAGGGGTGGCTCTCGGCGGAGATCTCCACGTCGATGACGGGATAGCTGTTGCCGTCGTCCCAGTCGATCGTCTGCTCGCTCGACGCGGTGGACCGGGTCAGAAAGGCGTAGCCCGCCGAACGGTCACGGAAGACGACGGGACGGTAGGAAGGGTGCTTGTCCTGCTGCATGCCTGCTCCTGGGGACGTACGGGGTCGGCGCGGGATGGTCCCGACCAGCCTGGCGAACCGGTACGGCCCGCGCGATCGGACACGTCCGTACGGGCGTCGTCGCGCGGGCGCACCGGTTCGGGATCCCCACCGCCCGGCATGCGGCGATCCCCGCCGCGTGCCGGGCGTGCGTCTCCGCCCGTGCTCAGCGTCCGGCCGCCTCCACCGCGTCGGCCACGAGGTTCAGGAAGGCCGCGTGGGCCCGCGCGCTGCACACCGGCTCCGGGTTCCACGGCACCACCCGGGCGGCCCCCTCGATCGCCGACCAGTCGGCGTTGTCCCGCAGCTCGTCGAGCGGTGTGGCGTTGGCCCTGATGTCGGCGAGAACCACCGCCGGGCGCAGAGCCGCCGCTTCCGCCCAGCCGACCGTGGACCAGTTCGCGCCGGGGCCCTCGGACGGCTCCACGAGGTCGACGCCGAGTTCGGCCAGCACCCGCAGCTCCGGCCACATCCGGGGGCGGGCGAGGTGTGTCTGTTCCTGGCAGGCCGGGGAGAGCGCGACGACCCGGGGACCGTCCGCACCGGCGACGAGCGTGCGCAGCCGCTGCCGCGCGGTGTCCAGGTCCTGGGTCGCCGCCCCGGGCTCCTCGGCCCCGAGCGAGCGGGCGAGCAGGGCGAAACGGTCGCCGATCCCGGCGAGGCTGCGCGCTTGCCCCACGTCGATGACGACGACCGGGACGTGCTCCTCCAGATGCTTGGCGGTCTCCGCGGCGAGCCCGTAGACATGGCCGCCGCCGTAGCTGACCGCCACGACGAGGTCCGGCTCGCCGCTCAGCAGGGTGTCCACGTCCAGGGTGCTGCCCGCGCCGAGGTAGCCGACCTCGGCCAAGGGGAGCGAACCGGTCTTCGCCGCGTCCGGCACGGTCCGGTCGTCGTGATCGGAGCCGAATATCGCGCTGGGGCGTATGCCGTGGTCCCACAGGGTCGCTCCGGCCTGGACGTAGGCGAGCACCCGCGCCGGGCGCCGCTCGGCCGTCGACAACTGCCCACGATCGTCGGAGAACTGCCACACGGTCTGCTCCCTCACGTCACACGCCCCTCGCCACCGGTAGCCGCACCCCGCTTCCCGGGGTCGTACACCAGTACCTGCCCAGCAGACTCCGGTGCCACCCCATCCGTCGGCCGGTCGGCGGGGATGGCGCGAAGACGCCCGCGCACGACCGGTCGATCGGCGAACGGTTCCTCAGCTCGGGTCGGCCAGCTGCCGGGAGAGCCAGGCCAGGGCCGGCGGCATCCGGTATTCGACGGCGTGGTGCCCTCCGTCGAACAGCTCGAAGCGTATGACCGCGTCGTCCACCCCGGCCTCGGTCAGGGCATCGCGGAACGCCTGCGCCCCCAGATCGAGGAACCATTCGTCGCGGGTGCCCGCGTCGATCCAGATCGCGCGCTGGGACCGCAGCGCCTCGGCGTGCGCCGGCGCCATCCGGACCGGATCCCAGTCCAGCCAGCGCTGCCAGATCTCCGGCAGGAGCGCGCCCGTTCGCGGGTCGAACGGCAGCTGTGGCGTGCCGTCCGGAGCGGGCGAGAAGCAGGACGAGACGCCGAGCAGTTCGAGCAGCCGCAGATCCTCGTCCCTGGTGAAGGCCACGCGTGAGCGGAAGTCCTCCCACCAGCGGAAGATGTCGCCGCCGTAGGCCCTCAAGTGCCGTGCCGCCATGAGGAAATGGGGGATGTACTGGGCCTCCGACAGCGAGTCGCCCGAGTGGGTCGCGAAGGCGCCGAACAGGTCGGGCCGGAGCATCGGCGTGATCATCGCGCCGAGCCCGCCGCTCGACTTCCCCGCCAGCGCCCGGTGGTCGCGGTCGGCGACCGTGCGGTAGTGGGCGTCGACCCACGGCACGATCTCCTCGCAGAGGTACGAGTGGTAGCGGCCGGTGCCCGGCGAGTCGACGTACTGGCTGCCGCCGTACGTGGTCCAGGCGTCCACGAACACCAGCACCATCGGCGGGGCCTCGCCACGGGCGAAGATCCCGTCCACGAGTTCGGGCACCGGCTGACGGTAGGGAGTGCGGTTGCGCCAGACCAGGAGGGTGCCGGCGTAGCCGAGCAGGAGGTACGTGACGGGGTACCGGCGCCCGGGATCGCTGTCGTAGCCGGGTGGGGTGTAGACCCACAGCGGCCGCTGCGACGGGTCACCCAGCGGGTTGTCCCGCAACAGCGCGCTGTCGATGACGTGCTCGTCGATACGGCCTGCGAGCGCGGTGGGCCATGGGGCCATCGGAACCTCCTCGGGAGCGGAAGCCCGATGTTATTACGATTTCAAAATATATGAATTGGAAATACTTATTGCCCGGGAGTCGAGGTCACGCCCTCCGGTCACCGGGACGGAACGCCTGCACCGGTCACCGCGCCGGGATCGACCCCGAGCCCCGTGAGGAACGCCGCGGCGGCCGGAGTGGGGCGGAAGCGGCTCCAGACCAGGCGCTCGGTGCGCGCGGGGGCGTCGCGGACGGTCAGTACGTGTACGCCGATCAGCTCCGCCGCGAAAGCGGCCGGCAGCATGGCGATGCCGAGCCCGCTGCGTACCAGCCGGACGATGAAGTCGGTGCCGCTGACCTCGAAGGCCACCTCGCGGGTGAGCCCCATCGCCGCGAACGCCTCCTCCGACTGCGCCCGCGCGGCGGTGCCGTCCGGGTAGTCGACGAACATCTCCTGAGCCAGCCGGTCAAGGCCCACCTCCGCCTGAGCGGCCAGGGCGTGGGTGGGTGCCACGACGGCTACCAGTTCGCCCGTGGCGAGTTCGTGATCGCTCACGCCCTTGGGCCGGTAGCTGGGCAGCACCCCCAGGAAGGCCACGTCGAGCGTCCCTTCCCTGACCTCCTGGGCCAGGTCCTTGCTCGCTCCGTCCCGCAGCACGATGTGCACCTTCGGGTAGCGGAGGTGGAAGGCCCGCAGCGCGGCCGGGATGTCGACCGCGGAGACGGTCGGGATGGAGCCGACCGCGAGGCGGCCGCGTACCTCCCCCGCCGCCGCGGCGACCTCGGAGCGGGCCCGCTCCGCCGCGTCCAGCGCCTGCCGGGCCTCCGGCAGGAACACCTCGCCCGCCGCGGTGAGCCGTACCCGGCGGCTGGTGCGGTCGAAGAGCCTGGCCCCCAGCTCCTTCTCCAGCCGGGCGATCTGATGGCTCAACGCGGACTGGACGACCAGGCACCGCTTCGCGGCGCGGGTGAAGCTGCCCAGTTCCGCCACCGCGACGACGTACCGCATCTGCTGAAGTTCCATCCACCCATCGTGAACCACGATCGATGGAATGAAAAACATGTGTTGGACTCATGGATGGCCGGTCCATGAGGCTGGGACACATGGCTCACACCACTCACGAAACCCGCAGCCGGGCCGTGCCCCGCACCGTGCCCCCGCAGCCCGCGCTCGGGCGCGGTCTGGTTCTGCTGATGGCTCTCGCCGCCGCCCTCTCCTGCGCCGGGAACTACTTCGCGCAGCCGCTCCTGGACGTCATCGAGGTGAATCTGCACATAGGCGTCACCGCGGCGGGGCTGATCGTGACCGCCGCCCAGGCCGGGTACGCGCTGGGGCTGATCCTGCTCGTCCCGCTCGGGGACGTCATGGACCGGCGGCGGCTCGCCGTGGGCCTGTTCGCCCTGACCGCCTTCTTCCTCCTGGCGACGGCCGCCGCCCCCACCGGCCCGCTGCTGATCGCCGGCACGCTGCTGACCGCGCTGACCTCCGTCGGGGCCCAGGTCGTGGTGCCGTTCGCGGCGGCCCTCGCGGCTCCGGCCGAGCGCGGCAGGATCGTCGGCGTCGTCATGTCCGGCGTGCTCCTGGGCGGGCTGTTCGGCCGGCTGGCCGCCGGCGCGCTCTCCGAGTTCGGCGGCTGGCGGACCGTGTACTGGGTCAACGCGCTGCTGATGGCCGTCATGGCGGTACTCCTGTACAAGCGCCTCCCCCGCCTGCCCCGGTCGGGCGACGCCGCCACCATGTCGTACACCGGGCTGCTGCGCTCCACGCTGGCCCTGCTGCGGCAGGAGCCCCTGCTGCGCCGGCGGGCGGCCATCGGCGCGTTCTCCATGGCCTCGTACAGCGTGCAGCTGACCGCGCTGACGTTCCTGCTGACCCGGCCGCCCTTCCGGTGGAACGCGGCCGCCATCGGGCTCTTCGGCCTGGTGGGCGTCATCGGCGTGGTGGGCATGAACATCGGGGCCCGGCTGAGCGACCGCGGCCGGGTGCAGGCGGTGTCGGGAACGGCGGCCGCGCTCCTCACGCTCGCCTGGCTGCCGCTGCTGGCCGGTGAAACGTCGCTGCTGTGGCTGACGGTCGGCGTGATCCTGCTGAACATCGCCCAGCAGGCGGGGCTCAACAGCAGCCAGAACGTGATCTACGCGCTCCGCCCGGAGGCTCGCAACCGGATCAACTCCGCCTTCATGACGCTCTTCTTCATGGGCGGGGCGGCCGGCGCGGCGCTGGCCTCGGTGGTCTGGTCCCGGGCGGGCTGGAGCGGCATCTGCCTCCTGGGCGGCGCACTCGCCGCGGGCAGCCTCGTGCTGTGGCTCCTGGAGCGCACCCGGGCGGCCTCCGCCACGCGCACCGGCAACGGGACCGGGGCCGGCCCCGTCAGTCGTTGACGGCGGTCAACAGCACCACGGCGTCCTCCAGTGCCAGCAGTCCGTGCCGCTCCTGGGGGATCGGGTGGAGCCCTCCGGCACCCAGCTCCACATCGCCCGAGGCCGCCGTGAGCCGGACCCTGCCGCGCAGCACCTGGAGGGAGGCCGCGGCGGGGGCGTTGTGCTCGTCGAGGGCGGAGCCCGAGGTGAGGGCGATGACGGTCTGCCTCAGGGGTTCCTCGTGCAGCAGGCGGTGGGCGCTGCGGCCGTGCGCGGAGGCTCGGGCCGCGGCCAGATGCTCGTCGGCGAGGGCATTCAGATCGTCCATGTGCCCACTGTGCCGCAGTGCCCGTCCGCCCGCGATCCTGGCACCGGCCCGGTGGGCGGATCATCCGCCCACCCGACCGGGCGGCCCTACGGCCGCAACCAGGCCGCGGTGTCCTGCGGGAGCCGTCCCTGCCCGTCCAGCGGTCCGCTGAGGAGAAGGATGTCCGTGTGCTCGGGCAGTTCCACGGCCCCCTCCCCCAGATTGACCACACAGACCGGTCCGCCGGTCCGGGCGAAGGCGAGCACACCGGGTGCGGAGGGCAGCCAGGTCAGCTGCCGGCCCCCGGCCCCCGCCGTGCGGAAGCCGGGCTCGGTCCGGCGCAGCCGCAGCGCCTCGCGGTAGAGGCTGAGCACCGACTCCGGGTCGGTGCGCTGCCGGTCGGCGGCGTACGAACTCCAGCCGGGCGGCTGCGGAAGCCATGGCTCCGTGGTGCAGCCGAATCCGGCGTACGGTGCCCGCGCCGACCACGGCAGCGGTACCCGGCATCCGTCGCGTCCCGGATCGGTACCGCCCGAGCGCAGGTGCATCGGGTCCTGGATCCGGTCGCGCGGGATGTCGGCCTCCGGAAGTCCCAGTTCCTCGCCCTGGTAGAGGTAGACCACGCCGGGCAGGGCGAGCGACAGCAGTGCCGCGGCGCGGGCCCGTCGGCCGCCCAGTGCCAGGTCCGTCGGCGTGCCGAAGGTCTTGGTGCGGAAGGCGAATCCGGTGTCCTCGCGGCCGTACCTGGTGGCGGTCCGGGTCACGTCGTGGTTGCACAGGACCCAGGTGGCGGGAGCGCCGACCGCGGCGTGTTCGGCGAGCGTGTCGTCGATCGTGGAGCGCAGCCGCCCGGCGTCCCAGGGGCAGGCCAGGAAGTTGAGGTTGAAGGCGGTGTGCAGTTCGTCCGGGCGCAGATAGCGGGCGAAGCGCTCGCTGTCCGGGAGCCAGACCTCACCGACGAAGACCGCCCCGTACTCGTCGGCGATGGCCCGCCAGGAGCGGTAGATGTCATGGAGTTCGTCGCGGTCGGAGAACGGGTGGGGGTCGCGGCCCTCGACGAAGTCGGGCAGCGCGGGGTCCTTGGCGAGCAGGGCCGCCGAGTCGATCCGTACGCCCGACACGCCCCGCTCGAACCAGAAGCGGAGCACGTCCTCGTGTTCCTGGCGGACCGTCGGGTGTGCCCAGTTGAGGTCGGGCTGCTGCGCGGCGAACAGGTGCAGGTACCACTCGCCGTCCGCGAGCCTGGTCCATGGGACGCCGCCGAATTCGGAGACCCAGTCGTTGGGCGGCAGTTCGCCGTCCGGGCCGCGCCCGGTCCGGAAGTGGAAGAGTTCCCGCTCGGGGCTGCCCGGCCCGGCGGCGAGGGCCGCGCGGAACCACGCGTGCTGGTCGGAGACATGGTTGGGGACGATGTCGACAATCGTGCGGATGCCCAGTTCACGGGCGTCCGCGATCAGTCCCTCGGCCTCGGTGAGGCTGCCGAACGCGGGGTCGATGGCGCGGTAGTCGGCCACGTCGTATCCGCCGTCGGCGAGCGGCGACAGATACCAGGGGGTGAACCAGATCGCGTCCACACCCAGTTCTACGAGGTGGGGCAGTTTGGCGCGTACTCCCGCGAGATCGCCGGTTCCGTCTCCGTCACCGTCGGCGAAGCTGCGTACGTAGATCTGGTAGATGGCGGCGTCCCGCCACCAGTCCGCTGTGACCTGGGGCGCGGGGGCGGCTGCCACGTGGGCCTTCCTTTCGCGGGGAGTTGGCACGGAGGCCTCGGCCGGAACTCCGCCGGGGCGTGCCACACTCAACCACCGCACACGGTGAAGATCAACGTCTCGCGTGGATCACGCGCGATCGGCCGTCCACCGGTACCGGACGTCCGGTTCCCGCTCCTCGTTGCGGCTGCCGTCGTCGAACTCGACGGCGGTGAATCCGTGCCGTTCGTAGAAAGCCCTGGCGTCCGCGTTGCGCTGGAAGACGTACAGCGTGAGCTCGCCGGCCGCGAGCCGGCGCGCCTCGGCCAGGAGCAGCGAGCCGATGCCCCGGTGCCGGGCGTCGGGGCGCAGGTAAAGGTGTTCCAGCTCGGTTCCGTCGAGGGAGGCGAAGCCCAGCAGCTCCCCGGTGCCGGTCTCGGCGACCCGGACCGTCGTGCCGGGCAGCACCACATGGGTCATCCAGGCGAGTGTGTCCTCGTCGCTGTGCACCTTCGGCAGATACGGCATCGACGTGGCGCGCGAGTCGAGGAAGAGCCGGGTCAGCGGTCCGGCGTCCGCCCCGGTGGCCTCGCGCAGCAGTACCCGGCCGTGCGGTCCGGAATCGTCTCGTGACATCTCGTCTCTCCTGGTCCGGCCGGAAACCCGCCGTCGTACGCGATCCGCGGTGAACCGCTCGTGGTCGCGGACGAACCTATGCCGGGGCCCGCCGCGGCCGCCAGCGGTATTCGGCGGGGCAGTCACGGACCGGCGCGGGCCACCCGCGAAAATGTGACGGGGGAACACCGAACGACCGATACGGAGGAGTGGGCAGATGCCGCACGAACGAGCTGGACAGCCGGCCCGGCCGGAGGATCTCATCGATGTGGCCCGGCTGGTGACGTCGTATTACGCGCTGCACCCGGACCCGGCCGAGCCGGACCAGCGGGTGGCGTTCGGCACTTCCGGCCACCGCGGGTCGTCCACGGCCACCGCGTTCAACGAGGACCACATCGCCGCCACCAGCCAGGCCATCAGCGAGTACCGGGCGATGCGGGGCACCGACGGGCCGCTCTTCCTCGGCGCCGACACCCATGCGCTGTCGGAGCCGGCCCGGATCACCGCCGTCGAGGTGTTCGCCGCCAATGACGTGACCGTGCTCATCGATCCGGACGACGGCTACACCCCGACCCCGGCCGTCTCGCACGCGATCCTCGGGCACAACCGGGGCCGGACGGCCCGGCCGGCCGACGGTGTGGTGGTCACCCCGTCCCACAACCCGCCCGGTGACGGCGGGTTCAAGTACAACCCGCCGAACGGCGGCCCGGCCGGGTCCGATGCCACGGGCTGGATCCAGGAGCGGGCCAACGAGATCATCGCCGCCGGGATGAAGGACGTGCGCCGGCTGCCGTACGCCCGCGCACGGGCGGCGTCGACCACCGGGACGTACGACTTCCTCGGCAACTACGTGGCCGACCTGCCGTCCGTGCTCGACCTGGACGCGGTCCGGGCGGCCGGGGTACGCATCGGCGCCGACCCGCTGGGCGGCGCGTCGGTGGCGTACTGGGGGCGGATCGCCGAGCAGCACCGGCTCGATCTGACGGTCGTCAATCCGCTGACCGATCCCACCTGGCGGTTCATGACGCTGGACTGGGACGGAAAGATCCGGATGGACTGCTCGTCGCCGTACGCGATGGCCTCGCTGATCGGGCAGCGCGACCGCTACCAGATCGCGACCGGGAACGACGCCGACGCCGACCGGCACGGCATCGTGACACCGGACGCCGGGCTGATGAACCCGAACCACTACCTCGCCGTCGCCATCAACTACCTGTACGCCCACCGGGATCAGTGGCCGGCGGCCGCGGGGGTCGGCAAGACGCTGGTGTCCTCGGGAATGATCGACCGGGTCGCCGCCGGTCTCGGCCGTGAGCTGGTCGAGGTGCCGGTCGGTTTCAAGTGGTTCGTGGACGGCCTGGTCGACGGTTCGCTCGGGTTCGGCGGCGAGGAGTCCGCCGGGGCCTCGTTCCTGCGCCGCGACGGTTCGGTGTGGACGACCGACAAGGACGGCATCATCCTGGCGCTGCTCGCCTCGGAGATCCTCGCGGTGACCGGTGAGTCGCCGTCCGAGCACTACGCCGCGCTCACCGCCCGGTTCGGTGAGCCGGCGTACGCCCGGATCGACGCTCCCGCCGACCGCGCGCAGAAGGCGGTGCTCGCGCGCCTCTCCCCCGAGCAGGTCACCGCGGACACGCTGGCCGGTGAGCCGGTCACCGCCGTGCTGACGGAAGCGCCCGGCAACGGCGCGCCGATCGGCGGCATCAAGGTGACCACCGAGAACGCCTGGTTCGCGGCGCGCCCCTCGGGCACCGAGGACGTGTACAAGATCTACGCGGAGTCGTTCCTGGGCACCGACCATCTCGGCCGGGTGCAGGAGGAGGCCAAGGCCGTGGTCTCCGCTGCCCTGGGGGCCTGAGCACGGCCGGGGCCGCCCGGGGCCGGTCGCACGGCCTTGGCCGCCCGGGGCCCGGTCGCACGACCGGCCCCGGGCGGCTGTGGGCGGGCGGATTCAGCGGACGACGTCCACGAAGACCGGGTTGGTGTAGAACCAGGTGTCGAGCCACGGGTTGCCCTGCCCCGGCTCGTGCGGCAGCGGTCCGTGCGGGTCGATCGCCGCGCCGAGGAAGCCCGCCCCGTGGCGCTTGCCGTCGCTGCCGCGCAGCCGCAGGTAGAACGGCTCGTCCGCGCGCCCGACCGGGATGCGCAGGTTGTACGTGCCCCGGCGGCCCGAGACATCGGCGGTGTGGGCGAGCCGGGTGTCGGGGGCGTGCCAGTCGTGGCGGGGCCCGGGCCGGCCCCCGGCCCCGCCCCCGGATGACTCCAACTGGGGAACGCGCCGGCGCCCACCCGCACGGGTTGG
>NZ_JBHXTM010000022.1:0-85475 GCF_042677325.1 Streptomyces sp. NPDC127117 | reverse complement strand
TCTGTTGCCGCCCCCCCGGCGCCTGCGACCCGCGGGGGGGGGGCCGGGGGGGGGGGGGGGGGGGCCCCCCCCGCCGGGGCCGCCGCCGGCGCGCGCCCCCGCGCCGCGGATGACGTCGACGTGCTCCAGGCGCGGCAGCACACCGTACGGGTTGCGGCGGGAGGCGGCGGTCACCGTGACGGTGAGGGTGAGCCGCTCGCCGCGCCTGGCGCGCAGCCGGCCGCCGAGCGTGGCGCTGTTGCCGTGCTCGCCGCGCACCTTGACGTCGATGCCGTCGATGAGATGGCCGTGGTCGACCCAGACCCGGCCGGCCCGCAGCCCCTCCATCACGTTGCGGTAGCCGTACCGGGTGACGCCGACATGTGTACGGCTGAACTGGCCGGGCCAGAAGTCGCCGCCGGGCTGCGGTTCGGTGGTGTTGTACGGGTCGGGGAGGTGGCCGGTGTTGTCGAAGTTCCGGCCGGGCGGCCATTCGCCGTTGACCCAGGTGTCCTGGGCGACGCGGTGGACGTCGGAGTTGGACGTGATCGTGAAGAGCTTGCCCTCCGCCAGCATCGCGTCCCACAGGCCGCCGACGGTCGCGGTCGCCCAGTCGAAACCGCCGTAGGTGACGTACGCCTCGCGCGGGTAACCGGGCCAGGAGTCGGCGGAGGGTGAATTCGTGTACTCGCCGCGGACGTTGGTGTCCGGGTGCCAGCCCGGGATCGCTCCGGCCTGGGCGCCGGGGGCGCCCTCCATGCCGATCATGATCCCGGGGGCGGCGTCGCGCCAGCCGCGCATCTCGTGCGGGGAGTCGATGCCCAGGCGCATGGGGTGGTTGGCGAGGACGAGGACGTCATCGACGTACCGGGTGCGGCGCTGTTCGGCCAGCCACTTGAGGGCCTTGACCGCGTGCGCCTCGTTCCGCGGGGTGTCGGGGTGCGTCGGGGCGCCGGCCGTGTATCCGAGCAGCTTGCCGTCGAAGGCTTCCTCGAAGCGGGTGAGGAGGTCGACCTCGTGCCGTCCGGGCGGCGAGAAGACGGTGCAGTGCTCGGCGCCGGGTATGTACCATTCCAGCCCCTGGAAGATCAGCATGCGCTTGTTGTCGGCGCGGGCCTTGAGGATCTCCCGGTGCTCCTGCGCGGCGCCGAACTCGGCGTGGCCGATGTTGCTGTGCTCGGTGAAGACCATCCAGTCGAGGCCGAACTTCTGCCCTGCCGAAGCGAGTTGGGAGAACGTGTACTTGGCGTCGTGGCTGTAGACCGAGTGGTTGTGGTGGTCGCCGACCAGATAGACGAGATCGGGGGCGTGCCCGTGCCCGTGGGACCGGCCTCCCCGGCTGTCGGCCAGCGCCGGCAGCGGCAGCGAGGCGGCGGCGAAGGCCGCGCCGAACAGACCGGCGCGGCGCATCAGCCCTCGGCGGCTGAGGCCCTGGGGGTCGAGCGACTCCGCGGGAACCTGGGGGTCGGCCCATTCGGGCACGGGGTGGGACATGACGCGTCGTTCTCCTTCGTGCGGGCGGCGACGGTCCGGGGCCGGACCGCGGGGCCGCCGACAGAAGGATTTCCTGATTCCGGAACCATCCGGTGAACCCGGGGCGAAGTACGGGAGTCGCCGCCGCGTCACACCGGCGGCGATCGCGCGGGGTCTACGGGGTGGCGTTGTTCACGGGGTGACGATGGCGAAGTCGGGATCGGGCTCACCGAGGTGGCCGAGCAGTTCGTCCACCTTCGCGAGATCGCCGTCGGCCTTCGCCCTCCCCTGCTCCACCAGACCCGAGACGGACGCCTCACCCAGGAGCACGGCGCGCAGGGCGTCCTCGTCGAGCGTCAGGTCGACGTCCGGTTCGCAGGCCGCGGGCCCGATGCCCGTCACATGGGTGAGCACGCCGTTGCGCAGCCGCATGGTGACGGGCTCCCGGTCCTTCACACTCCAGCGGACGCAGATGTCCGCGTCCCAGCTGCGGGGTCCGTCGACACGGATGGCGAGGGCGTCGAAGAGCTGGTCGAGCGTCAGGGCTCGCATGAGATCGGGGGCCGCGGTGGCGGTCGGGGTGCCGACCGGACCGTGGCGCAGTTCCAGCGCGCCGGTGAGGTAGAAGTTGCGCCAGGTGCCGTTCTCGCTGCCGTAGCCGAGCTGCTCCAGGGCGTCGGCCTGGAGGTCACGGGCCTCGGCGTTGTCCGGGTCGGCGAACACCACATGGTTGACGACCTGGACCACCCAGCGGAAGTCTCCGGCGGCGAAGGACTCGCGCGCCCGGCTCAGCACCTCGTCGGCGCCGCCCATGAACCCGACGTACCTCTTGGCGCTCTCGACCGGCGGGTGCTCCCACAGATGCGCGGGGTTCCCGTCGAACCATCCCATGTACCGCTGGTAGACGGCCTTCGTGTTGTGGCTGACCGATCCGTAGTAGCCGTGGGTGTGCCAGGCCCGCTCCAGGGCGGGCGGCATCTCCATCATCTCCGCGATCTCCAGCGGGGTGTGTCCCCGGTTGAGCATGCGCAGGGTCTGGTCGTGCAGATAGGCGTAGACGTCGCGCTGCTCGGTGAGGAACTCGATGGCCCGCTCGCGGCCCCATACGGGCCAGTGGTGCGAGGCGAAGGCGACGTCGGTGCTGTCACCGAAGAGACCGACGGCCTCCGTCAGGTACCGGGCCCACTCCCTCGGGTCGCGCACCTCGGCGCCGCGCAGGGTCAGGAGGTTGTGCAGGTTGTGGGTGGCGTTCTCCGCCATGCAGAGCGCCGAGTGGTCGGGGAAGTGGATGTTCAGCTCGGCGGGGGCCTCGGTTCCGGGTGTCATCTGGAAGACCATCCGGATGCCGTCCACCGTCTCCGTCTGCCCGGTGCGGGTGACGTCCAGCGTGGGCGGGATCAGTCCGACGGAGCCCGTGGAGGTCGTCTGGCCGAGCCCCGCTCCGATGTGGCCCCGTTCGCCCTTCGGCAGCGCGGCACCGTACATGTAGGCGGCGCGGCGGGCCATCGCCGTACCGGCGTAGACGTTCTCGCTGACGGCGTGCTCCAGGAACCCCCTGGGGGCGATCACCGGAACCCCGCCCTCGATGCCGGCGTCGGTCACCACGCCCCGCACGCCGCCGAAGTGGTCGACGTGGCTGTGGGTGTACAGGACGCCGGTCACCGGACGGTCACCCCGGTGTTCGCGGTACAGGGCGAGGGCGGCGGCAGCGGTCTCCGCCGAGATGAGGGGGTCGATCACCAGGACACCCCGCTCCCCCTCCACCACCGTCATGTTGGACAGGTCGAAGCCGCGGATCTGGTAGATGCCCTCGACCACTTCGAACAGGCCGTGGCCGGCCGAGAGGCGGCTCTGGCGCCACAGGCTGGGGTTGGCCGTGCCGGGGCAGTCGCCGGCGAGGAATCCGTAGGCTCCGAGGTCCCAGACCGTGCGTCCCCCGGCGTCACGGATCACCGGCTCGCGGGCGGTCGCGATGAATCCACGGCGGGCGTCGTCGAGGTCGCGGGTGTCGTCGAAGGGGAATTTCCGCAGGACCGCGGTGTTGCCCTCCACTATTCGCTGTTGCGCGGGCTTGGAGTCTGTCTTCCGGGTCATCTGTTCGGTCTCCTTCTCGCGCGGCCCTGTGGCCGAAGTGCGCGGGCGCGTCCGGCCCACCCTCCGGCAGCGGGCATCGGGGCACGATCGGGGCTGCTCCGAACGAGGGACGCGCGGGCGGCGCCGGTCCCGGTGGCGTAGCGGGCCTCATCGCCCGCCCGGAGCATCGCGGCTTGTGGGACCTGTGGCGGGGTTCCACGATGGCGGTCTCGGACGTGACGGCATCGGGGTCAGGAGGGGCATGAGCATCGCTACATCCCCGCCCGGCCCCGCGCACTCCCCGCACGCGCCAGGATGACGCCGCCCGTCCGCGCCCGGGTACCCCGCCGCAGCAGGGGCTCCCACCGGGCCCGCAACGTACGCAGCCGGGGCGCGGCCGTACTGCTGGTCGTGCTCGGTGCCTTCCTCGGGTGGGCCGTCCCCCGCTGGGAGCAGCATCTGCCGTCGACGGGGCTGGGGTTCGACGCGTCGACGGCGCAGGCGACGCTCGCCGCCATCGCGGGCGGCATGATCACGCTCGCCGGTTTCATCGTCACGGCGATCACGCTCGTGATCCAGACCGTCCAGTCGATGTCGCCCCGGCTGGTCTCGGCGCTGGGGCATTTCAGCCGGTACCTGGTGCTCTTCGGGCTGCTGATCGGCACCGCCCTGTACGCGCTCGTGGCTCTCAGCCAGGTACAGGCCACCCTGGTCCCACGGGGCAGCGTCACCCTCGCCGTGGGGCTGGTGCTGGTCGATTCCGTCGTCGTGCTGCGTCTGCTGGCCTCCCTGCGGCACGCGGTGACGGGCGGCGGCCTCGCGCGCGGGGTCGCCGAACGGCTGCGCACCGTCATCGACCAGACGTATCCGCCGGGGCCCGCGGTGCCCGCTCCGCCCAGCGCAGACGACGCCCACCGGGGCGACCGCACACCCGTCGTCCACGGGGGCGAGCCGGCCGTCCTGCTCTACGTCGACGAGCCGGGACTCGTGCGGCTCGCCACCCGCCACGGTCTCCGGATCCGCTTCGTCCGCGCGATCGGGGACTTCGCGGGGGCCGGTGCCACGATCGCGTTCCTGGAGCCGGTGGGCGACCGGGGCGGTGTGGACGTCCGCCTGGCGGCGCGCGTCGCCGCCCGTGTCCGGTACGGCCCCAGCCGCACCGTGGAGCAGGACGCCGCGTACGGGTTCCGGCTCCTGGCCGACATCGCGATCAGGTCGCTCTCACCGGCCGTGAACGACCCCACTACCGCGGTACAGGCCCTGGACCAGATCGAGGACGCGCTCGTGCAGCTGTCGCAACGCTCCCTGGGCGACGCCTGGCTGCTCGACGACAGCGGCACTCCCCGGGTGTCGTACCCGGCGCCCGGCTGGGCGGACTTCGTCTCCCTCTCCCTGGACGAGACGCTGCTGTACGGATCGTCCAATCCTCAGATCGTCCGGCGCCTGCGCTCGTTGCTGGACCGTGTGACCGCCGCCGCGCCTCAGTCGCGCAGGCCGGAACTCGCCCGGCGTACGGCCGCGTTGGATCGCCTGTCCTCGGCGGCCCTCGCCGATCCCCTGCTGTCGGCGGTCGCGGAGGTCTCCGACCACCAGGGTCTGGGCGGATCGGCCCCTCGGGAGGACTCCCCCGGCTGACGGCGCAGGAGTGTCCGTGGCCCCTGCCGGGCCGCTGCCGACGGGTCATGAAGCCACTGGCCGGTCCCCGGCGTCCGCATCGCCGGCGCTGTCCACCGCGCTGCCCACCGCGTTCTCCGGAGCCAGGGAACGGATGCGGGGTATCGGCGAGGGCAGCAGCCAGAGCAGCGACAGGGCTCCGCCGACGGCGGCGACGAGGAGGGTGGCCCGCAGGCCGATGAGCGTGGCGAGCAGCCCGCCGACGACGGCGCCGACGGGGCGCACGCCGTAGTTGATCGTGCTGTACGCACCGGCCACGCGGCTGCGCATGCCGTCGGGGATCACCGCGGCCTGGAGGGAGTTGAGGTTGACGTCGAACAGCATGACGCCGAAGCCCGAGAGGAACTGGGCCGCGGCCAGGGCTCCGGCGCGGAGCCAGAGCGGGCCTCCGGCGGCTGCGGCAATGGCGAGCGGCGCCGGGAACAGCACCGCGCCCAGGGCTATGCTGCGCCCCACGCCGAAGCGGAGCGAGATCCTCGGGGCGAGCACCGCGCCGAGGAGGGCACCGGTCGCGCCGATCCCGAACGCGATGCCGATCACTCCGGCGGAGAGTCCGAGGCTCCGGTTGGCGAACAGTACGAACAGGCCGCTGCCCGCCACGAAGGTGAAGAAGTTGACGGTGGCCGCGCAGCCGAGCCCGGCCCGCAGTACCGGGTGCCGGACGACGAAGGTCAGGCCGTCCCTGGCGCGCCGCAACAGCGAGGGCTCCGCCGGGGCGGCCGGCGGTTCGGCGACCGAAACCCTGCTGATCAGGACCGCCGATGCCAGGAACGTCAGGGCGTCCACCACGATGGCCACGGGCGCGGTCAGCACCTGGACCAGTGGGCCGCCGATGGCCGGGCCCGCGACGAACGACGCGGACCGCGAGGCGCTGAGCCTGCTGTTGGCGTCGACGTAGGAAGCGCGCGGTACCAGGCGCACGAAGAACGGCGGATAGGCGGTGTTGAACAGCACCCCCGCGGCGCCGGTCAGCAGCGCCACGACGTACAGCTGCTCCAGGGTCACCGCGTCCAGGAGGTGGGCCGCCGGGAGGCTGAGCAGCACCGCGGCCCGCACCAGGTCGGCGAGGATCATCAGACGGCGTTTGCGGGCCCGGTGGTCGACCCAGGCGCCCAGGACCATGGCGAGCAGGTTCGGGGTCCAGATGAGCGCGGTCAGCCACGCCACCTCGTTGGCCGTGGCGTCCAGGGCGCCCACGGCGATCAGGGGCAGGGCCAGTTCGGTGATCCGGTCGCCGAACTGCGAAACGGACTGACCTGCCCAGAAGCGGCGGAACCGGCGGTCCCGCCACAGTGATGTCGCGGCGCTCGGCTCCGGGCCGGTCACGGTGTCCGCCCGGTCTGCTCCTCGGCGCCTTCCGGCAGGACGTAGCGCAGCAGCCGGACGCCGCGGGCCTCGGCGGGCCGCTCGGCCGGGTCGCGGGTGATGTACGGCGCGAGAAGTCGCTCGATGCCGTCCTCGATGGCCGCGAGTTCCCCGGCGGTGACGACGACGCGGGTGTTGGCCAGCCCGGCCTGGCCGAGCCATGCCGGGTCGAGTCCCGGTTCGACCTCGGCGGCCCATCGGCCCGGGAGGCCGGCGGAGCGCCGGAACATCTCCTGCGACAGCACCCGCGCGGCCGCCCGGCCCTCTTCGTCGGCCGGGTCCTGCGGCGTCTCGAACCGGAAGCCGCTCGCCACCGCCTCCCACCGGCGTTGGCGGCGGTCCGGGCCCGGCTCGCTGTCGCGGACCAGTCCGAAGCCTGCCAGGTGGCGCAGATGCCAACTGGTCACCGACGGGGTGGCTCCCACGTCGGGGGCGAGCTGCGTGGCGGTCGCGGGCCCGTGCCGCTGAAGGTGGTCGAGGATCGCCAGCCGCACCGGATGCGCCAGTGCCCGCATGGCCTGCGGATCGGTGATCTCGATGTCGCCCAGCCGATTAGTGGATTCCATGACGTGAGAGCTTCCTCTCATAATATGTGAGAGTCAACTCTCACGTCTTCGCTCCGAGTGGCTGCGGCGGTTCCCCGGTGGCGAAGTCCGCGGGGTGCACCGACGCTTGTCCCTAACCTGCCGATCCGGGCGGGCAGCGGAGCCTGATGGGGGTGAATCCGTGTCGGACGCGTCGGACTCCGGTGCACCGGTCCCCGCTTCGGCAGGGGGCGACGATTTGGCGACGGCGATCCTGCACAGCCTGTTCGCCCAGTCCGCCGTGGGGCTGCATGTTCTGGACACGCAGCTGCGGGTGTTGCGGGCCAATGTCCTCTCCGACGACGTTCCGGCCGAGCGTCTCGCGGGGCAGCACTTCACCGACGCGTACCGGCTGGAGCGGCCGCACGAGGCGGAGCGGACACTGCGCGAGGTGCTCGACAGCGGGGTGGCCGTGCGCGACCTGGTGGTCCGCGGCCGGCTCGCGGACGCGCCCGGCCCCGACCGCAGCCTCAAGGTGTCCGTCCAGCGGCTGGAAGACGCGCGGGGGCGGACGCTCGGGCTGCTGGCCACGGTCGTCGACGTCGACGAGCAGGAGAAGGCGCGCACCCGGACGGCCTGCCTGGCCGCGGTGCGCACCCGGGTGGGCCGGTCGCTCGACGTGGCGGCCACCTGCGAGGGGCTGGTGGCGGCCGTGGTGCCGGTCTTCGCCGACCTGGCCGTCGTCGAGGTGGTGGACGAGGTGCTTCGGGGGTCGGATCCGCCGCCGGGGCCGCTGGGGCACGATGTGCCGCTGCGCCGCGTGGCCCTGCGGGGGCGCGGTGCGGACGGCCACCGGGACGACCTCGTCGGCGAGATGCGCCGGCTGCCCGCCCGTACGCCCTACGCGCTGGCCGTGTCGGACCTGCGGCCCCGCCTGGTACGGATCGGCCCCCGTACGCCCTGGCTCGGCACGGCCCCCGAGAGCGTGCGGCTGATCGAGGCGACCGGGGCCCACTCCATGATCGTGGCGCCGCTGAAACTGCACGGCGCGGTCCTCGGCCTGGTGAGTCTCTACCGGTGCCGGGAGTCGGAGCCCTTCGAGGAGAACGATCTCCCGATGACGCTGACGGCCGCCGCCCATGTCGCCCTCAGCATCGACAACGCGCGGCAGTACGAGCGCGACCATGTGATCGCGTCCACGGTTCAGCGCCGGCTCCTGCCGCAGAGCGACGACGGCAACGTCGCCCTGGAGACCGCCCATGTCCTGCTGCCCGGACGCAACAGCGGCTCCTGGTTCGACACCATCGGCCTCTCCGGCGCCCGCACCGCACTGGTGGTCGGCGCCGTCGACGGACCGGGACTGCAGACGGCCATCACCATGGGCCAGCTGCGGACCGCCCTCCACGCGCTGGCCGGTCTCGACCTGGAGCCCGACGAGGTGCTGGCCAGGCTGGCCGACACCGCCGACCGCCTGGCCAGGGAGCGGGAGGCGCTGCCGCCGGCGGACCGGCTGCTCGGGCAGTCCCTCACGGCCACGTGCATGTACGCCGTCCACGACCCGTTCTCCGGCACCTGCACCATCGCCCGGGCGGGTAAGGCGACCGCGGGTATCGTCGCCCCCGACGGCACCACGGCCCCTCTGGACGTGCCCGAGGGCCCCCGGCTCTTCTCCGGCGACAGCGCCCCCTTCGCCACCGGCACCTTCGCACTCGACGAAGGCAGCATTCTGGCGTTCTTCTCCAGCACCCCCATACCCGAGGGCCGGCAGCCGGCCGGCCTGCGCGAGGCCCTCTCCGACCCCGGCCGCAATCTTCAGGACCTGTGCGACGACGTGGTCTACAACCTGCCGCCCGAAGCGCACCCCGAGGGCGCGGCCCTGCTCCTCGCCCGCACCGGCCTCGTCCCGCCGGACCGGTTCGCGACCTGGGACCTGCCCAGCGACCGGACCTCCCCCGGCGTGGCCCGCACACTCGTGCGCGACCGGCTCGACGACTGGCACCTCGACGAGGAGACGATCGAGGCGACCGAGCTCATCGTGAGCGAACTGGTCACCAACGCGGTCCGCTACGGCACCCCTCCGCTGCGGCTCCGGCTGATCCTGGACCGCACGCTCACCTGCGAAGTCCACGACGGCAGCTCGGTCTCACCCCATCTGCGCCATGCCCGCACCGTCGACGAGGGCGGGCGCGGGCTGTTCATCGTCTCCCAGCTCGCCGCCCACTGGGGCATCCGGTACCGCGCCGACGGCAAGACCCTGTGGACCGAGCAGGAGACCGGGTCCGCCACGGACGACTCCTGACCGGCGCGGGACGGCTCCGACGCGGAGCCGGTCGTTCCGCGCCGGACCATTGCACCCGGAGAACAACAGTGGTTGGCTGAACAACAGAAGATATGAATCGAGGTTCAGACCATGGCCTACCGACCCACCGCCCGCACGGAGGCGACCCGCCTGGCCCACCGTGAGCGGCTGCTCGACGCTGCGCGGCAGCTGCTCGCGGAGGGCGGATACCCGGCGGCCAGCGTCTCCGCGCTCGCCCGGCGGGCCGGTATCGCCACGGGCAGCGTGTACAACCACTTCGCCTCCAAGCAGGAGCTGCTCGCCGCGGTCTTCCGGCATGTCGCGGGCCATGAGCTGAGCGCGGTGCGGGGGGCCGTGCAGGCGCGGAGCGGCTCCACCGAGCAGCTGCGCGCGCTCGTCGAGGTCTTCTCGTACCGTGCGCTGAGCAGTCCCCGTACGGCCTGGGCGCTGCTGGCCGAACCGGTCGACCCGCTCGTCGAGGAGGAGCGGCTCACCTACCGGCGCGGCTACCACATGCTCGCCGAGGCGGTCATCGTCGCCGGCATATCGGCGGGCGAACTGCCCCAGCAGAACGCCCAGTTGTCGGCCGCCGCCGTGATCGGGGCAGTCGGCGAGGCGCTGCTCGGCCCGCTCTCGCCGGTCGGCGCGCGGACGGACCCGGAGCCCGTCGTGGCGAGCATCACCGCACTGTGCCTCAGAGCGGTCGGGGCCGGGAGCGCCTGAACCCGGGCCGCCCGCCCCGCCGTACCGATCCCCCCACCGTGCCGCTTCGTCCCCCGGCCCTCGGCCCCCACGACCCAGGACAGGATCACCCGCCATGACCGTCACCCAGCACCCCACCGACCTGCGGCCCGGGGCTCCCGCGCCGCACCCGACCCACGAGGTCACCAACCAGGCACCGCCCCGCAAGGACCTCGACGAGTACGGCACCAACCTGCCGCTCGCCGAGGCCGTCCGTACCTTCGGGGCGGCCTGGCACGAACCGGAGCTGCACGGGATCGGCACCCTGGTCGGCTCCGAGCGATTCCAGCTCGACACGGAGCGCGCCCACACCTCGCCGCCGGTCCTGCGCACCCACGACCGGTACGGGAACCGCGTCGACGAGATCGACTTCCACCCCGCCTACCACGAGATCATCGGCGCGGCCGTGAGCCATGGCACGCACACCGCGGGCTGGGCCGACCCGAAGCCCGGAGCGGCGGTGGCGCGGGCCGCGTCGTTCATGCTGTTCACCCAGATCGAGCCCGGCCACGGCTGCCCGATGTCCATGTCGCATGCCGTGGTCCCGGTCCTGCAACGCGATCCGGACGTGGGCCGGGACTGGCTGCCGGGCCTGCTCAGCCGCTCGTACGATCCCCGGCTGGTCGCCCCGGGCGAGAAGTCCGGGCTCACCTTCGGCATGGGGATGACGGAGAAGCAGGGCGGCTCCGACGTACGCGCCAACACCACGCGGGCCGTCCCACTGGCCTCCGACCCCGAGGGCCGGGCCCATCTGCTGACCGGCCACAAGTGGTTCTTCTCCGCCCCGCAGTCGGACGCCTTCCTGGTGCTGGCCCAGGCCGAGGCCGGGCTCACCTGCTTCCTCGTGCCACGGGTACTGGCCGACGGCACCCGCAACACGGTCCGGATCCAGCGGCTGAAGAACAAGCTCGGCAACAAGTCGAACGCCTCCTCCGAGGTGGAGTTCGACGGCACCTGGGCGGTACGGGTCGGCGAGCCCGGCCGCGGTGTCCCCACCATCATCGAGATGGTCGACCACACCCGGCTCGACTGTGTGCTCGGCACCACCGCCGGCATGCGCCAGTCGGTGTCGGAGGCGATCTGGCACGCCCGGCACCGCAGCGCCTTCGGTGCCCGGCTGACCGACCAGCCGGCCATGACGGCGGTCCTCGCCGACCTGGCGCTGGAGACGGAGGCCGCGACCTGGACCTCGCTGCGGCTGGCCCACGCGTACGAGGGTGGCAGCGGCGAGTCCGAGGAGATGTTCCGCCGACTGGCCACCGCGGTGTCCAAGTACTGGATCTGCAAGCGCGGCCCGCACCACGCCTACGAGGCCCTGGAGTGCCTGGGCGGCAACGGCTACACGGAGGACTGGCCGCTCGCCCGGCGCTACCGCGAGCAGCCGGTGATGGCGGTGTGGGAGGGATCCGGCAACGTCATCGCCCTCGATCTGCTGCGTGGCATCGGAAAGACGCCGCGGTCGCTGGACGCCTTCTGGGCCGAGCTGGAGACCACGGCCGGTGCCAGCTCCGTACTGGACGCACACATCCGCCAGGTGCGCCGGGAGCTCGCCGAGGACCTGCTCGACCCGGTCACGGCGCAGACCCGGGCCCGGGCGTCGGTCGAGGGCATGGCGCTGGCCCTGCAGGCCTCACTGATGCTCCGTCACGCACCGGCCGCGTCGGCCGAGGCGTTCGTGGCCGCCCGGCTCGGCGGGGGCCGCGGCCACCAGTACGGCATCCTGCCGCGCGGCACCGACGCCGCGGCGATCGTGGAGCGGCACTTCGGCGCCGACGGCTGAGCCCTCGGGCGCTGCGCCGGGCGGGCGGTCCGGGGGCATGCCGACGAAGTCCCGTCGCACTCCCCCCGGCGTCTGCGGCTTCCGCCCGCCCGTCGTCGCCGGGCGTGGCCGGCACATCGCACGTTAGGTTGGCCGCATGGAGTCGAGACCCCGCACCCTGTGGCTGCGTACCGAGCCCCTCCACGCAGTGATCTACTTCGACGAGGAGTGCCGGGGCATCGGGAGATCGGTCGGCCTCAAGGGCTTCTGGATGGGGTACTTCGCCACCCGTACGGCCCCCATGGGGCGGATCCTTCCCGAGGCCGCCGCCGCGGTCCTGGGTGTCTTCGCACCGGGGATGGTGGCCCGTGCGCTGCCCGCCGCCTGGCATGTCGTCACCCCCGAGAAGCTCACCGACCTGCGCGCCCGGCTGGCCGCCGGTGCGCTGCGCAGGCTGGTCCCGGGGATCGACTCCCTCGCCGGCCGGCTCGTCCCGCCGCTCGCCGCGATGGTGGCGGACGCCGCCCCGCCGGCCCGTCCGCTGTTCGCCGCCGACCGAGCGCTGTGCGACCGCACCGACCCGGTGGAGAAGCTGTGGCAACTCACCACCGCGCTGCGGGAGTTCCGGGGTGACGCGCACATCGCCGCGCTCGCCGACCACGGTCTCGACGCGCCCGAGGCCCTGGTGCTCGCCGCGGCCACGGACCGGGTTCCGCGCGAGGCCATCCGGCGCGACCGCGGCTGGAGCGAGGCGGAGTGGGCGGACGCCGAGGAACGGCTGCGCTCCCGGGGCCTGATCGACGCGGAGTCGGCCGCCACACCGCGCGGCCGCCAGGAGCGGGAGCTCGTCGAGGACACCACCGACCGGCTGGCCGCCCGGCTGCTGCGCCCGCTCACCGAGAGCGCGGTGGACGAGCTGCTCGCCGACCTGGAGCTGCCGACCCGGCAGGTACTGGGGGCGAATCTGCTGCCGTTCCCCAACTCGATCGGCCTGCCCCGGCCGGTCTAGGGCCGCGCGTCCGGATCATGCCGGGCTCGCGCGCCCAGGTGCCTGATCCGGTCCGATCCGAACGGAAGACCGTGGACGGATCCGGTCGCGGGATACGGACAGGACCGGACCAGCAGGATCACCGAGCACACCGCAGCGAAGGCGCACCAGGTCGAGACGGACTCCAGCCGCCACAGCGCCACGCAGACGACGGCCCCGACGGCGGCCGGCACCCCGAGCCACCTCAGCACCGGGTCACCGGCCAGGAGCGGGGCGCCGACCGCGGCCAGGAAATATCCGGGTGACGAGCAGTCCGGAGCGGGACAGGTACGGGGCGTGGCCGAGGGTGTGGCCACGGATCTCGGCACTCACCGGGCGGGTCGCCAGGCTGTACGCGAGCGGGACGGCGGTCCCCGTCGCGGCCGCGACGGGGACCAGCAGGCGGCACCGGGCCTGCTGCGGGGCGGCGCACAGCACCCCCGGCGCGACCCACAACGGCAGCACCGGCAGGGCGATGACGGCCCGGGCGAGGGTGGCGGGGCCGGTGCCGCCGCCCGAGCGCCAGATCACGGACTCGGTGATCCGGTGGGCGCCGAGCAGCAGCGGCAGCGCCGCCGGCGGCAGGTCACGCACTCGCCGCACCCGTGCGACGCGCGCCACCCCGATGGCGGCGATGCCCGTGCCGGCGACGAGGTCGGCGGTCGCGCTCCAGCACATGGCGCCCCCGTGGACCCGGCGGTTCGGAACCGGCAGTAAGGAACCGGTCACTTCCGTGGGCAACGCTACGGCTCCGGGTACGGTCAGCCGTTGTGACACGTGCGGCACAGTCCGCCGCAGCGGCAGTGGCGGCAGCCGCGCCGGGCGAGCAGCACGGCAAGTGCGGCGAGTGCGGCCACGGCGAGGACCCTTGCGGCGCGCCTGGTCACCGGTCCGCCCGCGGCCCGCAGCAGATCGATCGGCTCCGCCCCGTCCGTCGGTGCGGTGTCCGCCGCACTGTGCGGGGTGTCGGCGGCGGCAGCCGTTGCGGGAGCGGCGGGTCGTGCCGCCGACAGCCGCTGTGCGAGGCAGTCGGCGAAACGGCCGATGAGGCCGTCGCTCACCTCGCCCATGACGCCGCGGCCGAACTGGGCCGGCCTTCCGGTGACGGTGAGGTCGGTGGTCACGGAGACGGTCGTGGTGCCGTCGTGCTCGGTCAGGGTGCCGGTCACCGTAGCGCTCGCCGTTCCTTGGCCGCGTACTTCGTTGCCCCGGGCGGACAGGACCATGCGATGGGCCGCGTCGTCCTTCTCCAGGAAGGTCGCCGTGCCCCGGTACGTCACGGTGATCGGTCCCACCCGTACCTTCACGGAGCCCTTGACGGTGTCACCGTCGAACTCCTCCACGGTCGCGCCCGGCATGCAGTGCGAGACGCTATCGATGTCGAGCAGGGCCCGCCATGCCTCGTCGACCGGGACGGGCACGGTGAATGAGTTCTGCAGCTGCATGGTCCGCTCCTCACATGAATCACACCGGTCTCGTGGAAGGCCCGGGACCGGCCTGGTCCGGGGCGTGGCGGTGGATCGCTCCCGCCGTGTCCGTGAGCGCGCTGCCCGTGCCGCCCCAGCGCAGGGCCACGATCTCCGCGGCGATGGAGACGGCCACCTCCTCGGGGGTACGTGCCCCGAGGTCGAGGCCGATGGGGGAACGCAGCCGGGCCAGTTCGCCGTCGCCCAGACCCGTCTCGCGCAGCCGGGCCAGGCGGTCCTCGTGGGTCCGGCGGCTTCCCATGACGCCGATGTAGGCGGCCGGGGTGCGCAGCGCCACCTCCAGCAGCGGTACGTCGAACTTGGGGTCGTGGGTGAGTACACACATCACGGTCCGCCCGTCGGTCTCCGTTTCACGCAGATACCGGTGCGGCCAGTCGACGACGACCTCCGCGTCGGCGGGGAAACGCCGGGCGTCGGCGAAGGCGGGGCGGGCGTCGCAGACGGTGACCCGGTAGCCGAGGAACGCGCCGATCCGGGCCACCGCCGCCGCGAAGTCGATGGCGCCGAAGACCAGCATCCGGGGCGGCGGGGCGAACGACTGGAGGAAGACGGCGACGTCGTCCTCGCGCCGCTCGCCGTTCGGTCCGTAGTGCCGCAACCCCGTTGCCCCCTGGGCGAGTTCCCCGCGTGCGTCGGCGGTCACCGCGGCGTCGAGGCCGCTCGCGCCCAGCGACCCCGACACGGAGTCCGGCCGGACCGCGAGGGCGGCGCCGCGTGGTGCGGGTCCGTCGGTCACGGTGGCGGCCACCACCGGGCGGTGCCCGGCGACCGCCGCGGCGACCTCGCCGAAGGTGGGGTCTGCCGTCGCCGTCACCGGGCGCACCAGGAGGGTGATCTCGCCGCCGCAGGTGAGTCCGACGGCGAAGGCGTCCTCGTCGCTGTACCCGAAGGTCTCCAGCCGGGACCGGCCGGTCTCCACGACTTCCTTGGCGAGTTCGAAGACCGCTCCCTCGACGCAGCCGCCGGAGACGCTGCCCACGACCTCGTCATCCGGGCCCACGGCCATCGCAGCGCCCGGGCCGCGCGGTGCGCTGCGGCTCACCGCGACGACGGTGGCGAGCCCGAACGGCTCCCCCGCCGCGTACCAGCGGCCGAGCACCGGCAGGATCTCACGCATCGGACGCCACCCCCCGTACGACCGCGGCCAGTTGCTCCAGGGCCGCCAGGCTGTGTCCTTCGACGAACGCGTCCACGTGCGGCAGCGCCGCCGCCATGCCCGCCGCGAGCGGTGCGTAACCGGGTTGTGCCTTGCGGGGGTTGGCCCACACCACGCGGTGCGCCAGCCGGTGCAGTCGGCACATCTGGGCGGCGAGCAGTGCGGGGTCCGCGCGCTCCCAGCCGTCGGAGAGTACGACCACCACCGCTCCCCGGGCGCAGGAGCGCCGCCCCCAGCGGTCGAGGTAGGCGCGGAGCATCTCGCCGAGCCGGGTGCCGCCGCTGCGGTCGGGGACGGCTGCGGCGACCGCGGCCAGTGCGGTGTCCGGATCACGGTGCGCCATCTCGCGGGTCACCCGGGTCAGCCGGGTGCCGATGGTGAAGACCTCGGTGGGGGTGCGGGTCGCCGGGCCGTGCGCCGCGGCGTGCGCGAAGCGCAGCAGGGCGTCCGCGTACGGGTCCATGGAGCCGCTGACGTCCAGCAGCAGCACTACCCGGCGCGGCTTGGTGGCGGGGGTGCGGTGGCGCAGCCGGGCGGGCTCGCCGCCGTGCCGCAGCAGTTCGCGCACGGTGCGCCGGGGGTCCGTGCCGCCGCGTCTGGCGGGGCGCGTCCTGGCGGTGCGCCGGGGTTCGCCGCTCAGTGCGAACGCGGCCAGCAGGCGCCGTAGTTGTGCGCGTTCGGCGGTGGTCAGAGCGGCCATGTCGCGGTGGCGCAGGATCTCGGCAGTGCTTGCCGGGGCCGCCGAGGGCCGTGTCCGGCCGTCGCCCGTCCCGTCGGGGCCGCACGGCGGGCCGGACCCGGTGGCCACCACCCGTGGCCGCGGCTTCACAAGAGCCGCGGAACGGACCGGGGGGTGCGGTCGCGGGCCGTGGCCGAAGCAGGCGGCGAACACCCGGTCGTACCGCTCCAGGTCGTCCTGGCTGCCGCACAGGGTGAGCCGGCCCGCCCAGTACGCATCGGCGCGCCGTGCGGGGCCGAGCAGATCGAGCGCGGCCAGGAACAGCTGTGTGCGGTCGGGGCCGGTGGCCACACCGGCGGCGCGCAGTGCCCGGGTGAGTCCCACGGCGACGGCGGTCGCGTCGATGGCGGGTGCGGTGGGCACGGGTCACGCTCCTCTCGCCGCGAGGACCGCGGACAGGTCGAGGGAGCGGGCGCGTTCGGCGTCCTCCCGGTATTTCAGCACCGAGCCGAGGGTCGCGAAGGCGAGTTCGGCGTCCAGTTCGGTGGCCCCGAGCGCGTCCAGGGCCTCGGCCCAGTCGATGGTCTCGGCCACGCCGGGCGGCTTGAGCAGGTTCTCGGTGCGCAGCCGCTGTACGACCGCGGTGACCTGTTCGGCGAGCCTGGCGGTCACCTGGGGCTGCCGTCTGCGGACGATCGCGAGTTCACGGTCGTAGCCGGGGTGGTCGAACCAGTGGTAGAGGCAGCGGCGTTTCAGTGCGTCGTGGACCTCTCTGGTCCGGTTGGAGGTCAGGACGACCACGGGCGGCGACTGGGCGCGCAGGGTGCCCAGTTCGGGGACCGTGACCGTGTACTCGGAGAGGAGTTCCAGCAGGAATGCCTCGAACTCGTCGTCCACGCGGTCGACTTCGTCGACGAGCAGGACCGATGGCTGGGTCTCCACCGCCCGTAGCAGCGGGCGCGCGATGAGGAAGCGTCTGCTGTACAGCTCGCTCTCCAGCCGGTCCGCCTCGGTGATCCCGGCGGCCTCGGCGGCCCGCAGATGGAGCAGCTGACGGGGAAAGTCCCAGTCGTACAGGGCCTGGGAGGCGTCGATGCCCTCGTAGCACTGGAGGCGGATCAGCGGTGCGCGGAGTACGTCGGCGAGGGCCGGGGCGAGTGCGGTCTTGCCCACGCCCGCGTCGCCCTCGCAGAAGAGCGGCCGGTGCAGCCGCAGGGCCAGGAAGCAGGCGATGGCGAGACCCTCGTCGACGAGGTAGCCCGTTCGCTCCAGTCGGGCGCGCAGCTCGGCCGGTCCGTCCCCGGGCCCGTCCGTCGCGTCCGCGGCGTTCGCCCCGGCCGCCTGTCCGGTCACCGCTCACTCCGTCCCGCCGCGGCGAGCACCGCGCGCCGGGTCAGCACCCGGGCGAGGTGTGCGCGGTACTCGGGTGTCGCGGAGAGATCCGTGGCGGGGCGGGTGCCCTCCGCCGCCGCGTCGGCGGCGTCCGCCACCGCGGCGGGGACCGCCTCGGCACCGGCGAGCGCCGCCTCGGTGGCGCTCGCGCGCAGCGGTGTGGAGCCCATGTTGGTCAGACCGACGCGGGCCTCGGCGACACGGCCGGCGTCACGCCGTACGAGCGCGGCGACGCCGACGACGGCCCAGCCCTGGGCGACCAGGCTGAACTTCTCGTAGCGGAACCCCCAGTCATCGGTCTTCGGTACCCGGATCTCCACCAGTACCTCGTCGTCCGCCAGGGCCGTCCGCAGGTAGTCGACGAAGAACTCGCGGGCCGGGACGGTGCGCCGGCCGCGTGGTCCGACGGCCACCATCTCGCCGTCCAGGGCGAGCAGTACCGCCGGGAGGTCGCCGGCCGGGTCGGCGTGGGAGAGCGAGCCGCCGAGTGTGCCGCGGTGGCGTACGGCGGGGTCGGCGACGGTCCCGGTGGCGGCGGCGAGCAGCCCGGCGTGGCGGCGTACCAGGGGGTCGTGGATGACGTCGTGGTGGGTGGTCATGGCCCCGATGACGAGCGTTCCGGTGGCGGGGTCCTCGCGGACGCCGCGCAGTTCCGGGATCCGGCCGAGGTCGACGAGGAGTTCGGGGAAGGCGAGGCGCAGGCGGAGGATGGGGATCAGGCTCTGTCCGCCCGCCAGGACCTTGGCGTCCTCGCCGCCGTCGTGCAGGGTGCGTACCGCCTCGTCGAGGGTGTCGGGCCGTGCGTAGTCGAATGCGGCGGGAATCATGTCCTCGCCTCCTTCGCCCGTGCGTCCGTGACGGCCTGCCAGATGCGCTGCGGGGTGCACGGCATGGCCACGTCCCGCACGCCGAGCGGTCGCAGCGCGTCCACGACCGCGTTGACGACAGCCGGGGTGGAGGCGATGGTCCCGGCCTCGCCGACCCCCTTGACGCCGAGGACGTTCGAGGTCGCCGGGGTCTCGGTGCGGTCGGTGACGAAGTCCGGCAGGTCCGGGGCCGCGGGCACCGGGTAGTCCGCCATCGTCCCGGAGACCAGGTTGCCCTCGGTGTCGTACACCGCCTCCTCGTACAGCGCCTGCGCGATGCCCTGGGCGAGGCCGCCGTGGATCTGGCCCTGGACGATCATCGGGTTGATCACCTTCCCGATGTCGTCGACGCAGACGTAGCTGCGGATGCGGGCCCGCCCGGTCTCGGTGTCGACCTCGATCGCGCACAGGTGCGTGCCGTGCGGGTAGGAGAAGTTGTCCGGGTCGACCAGGTGTCCGGCGTTGATCGTCGGCTCCATCCCGTCGGGCAGGTCGTGGGACGAGAACGTCGCGTGGGCCACGTCCTGGATGGTCTTCGTCGCCTCCGGCGATCCCCGCACCGAGAAGATCCCGGCGGAGAACTCCAGGTCGGCCTCGTTCGCCTCCAGCAGGTGCGCGGCGACCCTGCGGGCCTTGGCCACCACCTTCAGCGCGGCGTGGTGGACGGCCAGTCCACCGACCACCAGGGACCGTGAGCCGTAGGTGTCCATGCCCTGCGGGACCGCCCTGGTGTCGCCGTGCACGACCTCGATGTCGTCGAACGGCACCCCGAGCACATCGGCGGCGATCTGGCTCCAGCAGGTGGCGTGCCCCTGTCCGTGCGGGCTGGTCCCGGTGGTGACCTCGACCTTTCCGGTGGGCAGCATGCGGATGGTGGCGGCCTCCCAGCCCCCGGCGCCGTACCGCAGGTCGCGCAGTACGCGGCTGGGCGCGAGGCCGCACATCTCGGTGAAGGTGGAGATCCCGATGCCGAGCCGCACCGGGTCGTCGCGGGCGTCGCGCTCGCGTTGCTCGGCGCGCAGGTCGTCGTAGCCGAAGAGGGCGAGTGCGCGGTCGGTGGCCGCTTCGTAGTTGCCGCTGTCGTAGGTGAGTCCGGCGACGGAGGTGTACGGGAACTCCTCGTGGCGGATCCAGTTTCGGCGGCGCAACTCAACCGGGTCCAGGCCGAGTTCGGCGGCGAGTTCGTCCATGGTCCGCTCGATCGCGAAGGTCGCCTCGGGGCGGCCGGCGCCCCGGTAGGCGTCGGTCGGCGTGCAGGTGGTGAAGACACCGGTGCACCGGAAGGTGTACGCGTTCATCTTGTAGATCCCCGGGTACATGAACGCGCCGAGCAGCGGAATGCCGGGGGTGATCAGCATCAGGTAGGCGCCCATGTCGGCGAGCAGGTCGACGCTCAGGCCGAGGATCTCGCCGTCCTTCGTCGCGGCGATCTCGATGTCCTGGATCTGGCCGCGGCCGTGGTGGGTGGCCTGGTAGCCCTCGGAGCGGGACTCGGTCCACTTGACGGGTCTGCCGAGCTTCCTGGCCAGGGCCAGGGCGACGGCCTCCTCCCCGTACACCTGGAGTTTGGAGCCGAAGCCGCCGCCGACGTCCGGGGCGATCACCCGCAGCCGCTGTTCGGGGATCCCGGTGACCATCGACAGGATGACCCGGGCCACGTGGGGTACCTGGGTGGCGGAGTACAGGGTGTACTCGTTGGACGCGGTGGGCGGGGTGGCGACCACCGCCCGGGGTTCCATGGCGTTGGGGATGAGGCGCTGCTGGGTGTAGCGGCGGCGGAGCACGACATCGGCGCGGGCCTTCTGGGCCGCGTAGTTCCCCGTGTCCAGCGGCCAGGTGTAGCAGCGGTTGGTTCCCTTGTCGGCATGTACGAGGGGGGCGTCGTCGGCCAGTGCGGCTTCCAGGCCGAGCACGGGCGGCAGGGGCGTGTAGTCGATCTCCACGGCCTCCAGCGCGTCCGCGGCGGCGTACCGGCCGCGGGCGACGACCACGGCCACGGGCTCTCCGGCGTACCGCACCTCGTCGACGGCGACGGCCGGGTGGTCGGGCATGACGATGTCCTCGGTCACCGGCCAGACGCACGGCATGGGGGCCAGCTCGTCGGCCAGGTCACAGCCGGTCAGGGCGGCGATCACCCCGGGCCGTTCCAGCGCCGGCGACACGTCGATGCGGTCGATCCGGGCGTGGGCCATGGGGCTGCGCAGGATCGCCAGGTACAGCAGGCCGGGCATGGTGATGTTGTCGGTCCAGGTGGTGCGGCCGGTGACGAGCCGGGCGTCCTCCTTGCGGGTACGGGAGCGGCCCACCTCGGGGCGTGCTGCGTCGGTGGCGGTCGGGGCGGTCATGTCCGTGCCTCCTGCCCGGCGGTGGCCGGGGCCGGGCCGCGCCGCGGGTCCGGCCGGACGGTGTCCGGGGGTCCGGGAGTGGGGGCCTTGCGGCGCCGCTCCTCGGCGGCCGCCGCCAGCACGGCGCGCACGATGTTCTGGTAGCCGGTGCAGCGGCAGAGATTGCCCTCCAGTCCCCGCCGGATCTCCCCGGGCGTGGGGTCGGGGTTCTCCTTGAGCAAGTCGCGGGCGGCCATGATCATGCCGGGGGTGCAGTAGCCGCACTGCAGCGCGTGCTGTTCGTGGAACGCGGTCTGCAGCGGTGTCCATTCGCCGTCGGTGGCGAGGCCCTGGACGGTCGTCACTTCGCCGCCATCGGCCTGGACGGCCAGTACGGAACAGCTCTTCACGCTGTCGCCGTCGAGTTCGACGGTGCATGCGCCGCAGTTGCCGGTGTCGCAGCCGACGGGGGTGCCGGTGAGGCCCAGGTGGTCTCTGAGGTAGTGGACCAGCAGCAGCCGGGGCTCGACCTCGTCCTCGTACCGGGTGCCGTCCACGGTCAGCGAAATGCGGGTCATGGGTGCTCCCGGGGGCTCAGGCCGTGGTGTCGGTCCATGCGTAGGGCGGGGCCACCGGGCCGGTCGCCGGGCCGGCGCCCACGGTTTCCAGGTCCGCGTCGGCGGCCTTCATCAGCTGTGCGGCCACGTCCTTCATGGCCCGGCTCGCCGCGAGCTCGTCACCGATGGCGGGCACGTCCACGTCCTGCGGGTTGCAGCGGGCGACCCCGTGTCCGGTGAGCCGCGCGGAGCCGGTGTCCAGCACCGCCTCCGCCCTGGTCGTCCCGTCGTCCTCGGTCAGCCCGAGGCGGAGCCTCCACTCCAGCGTGCGGGTCATCGCGCACCTCCAGCGACCGCGTCCGGTCGCGATGCGCCGCCTCGACGCGGTCCTGCCACCAGGATCCACCCGGCCGGGCGGGTTCGCGCGTTCCGGCTCGCCCTGCGGAGATCACACCACCGAAATAGGATGCAGGGTGTCCAATTCCACCAAAAACGGGCGACGGCCGAACGTCGCACCGGGATCCGGCCCGTCGATACCCCGGACGGCCCAGCCGCGGCATGCCCCGGCTTGCGCCGCGCCGACGAACGCAGTGCGGAGCGGCCCATGAACCGGCGCCGTCCTCCCCGTTCGGCGAGCGCCGAGGAGTTGCTCACCACGCTGCAACAGCTCACCTCCCGGGCTCGCCGCGAGGTGGAGCTGCACCAGGCACGGGTGGAGCTGGCCGAGGTGCTGCAACGGGAGATGCTCCCGGCGACGCTGCCCGCCCGCCCGGGGCTCCAGACCGCCGCCCGGTACACACCGGCCCGCAGCGGGCTGGACATCGGCGGTGACTGGTACGACGGTTTCGTGCTGCCGGACGGTGCGCTGGCCTTCGCCATCGGGGACGTGCAGGGGCACGACGTCGAGGCCGCCGCGTTCATGGGCCAGATCCGGATCGCGATGCGGGCGATAGCCGCCACCGCCGCGGACCCCGGCGAGATCGTGGGCCGGACCAACGACCTGCTGGTCTCGGTGGGCTCCGGCCTCTTCGCGACCTGTACGTTCATCCGCCTCGACCCGGTGTCCCGGGAGCTGCAGAGCGCCCGGGCCGGGCATGTCGCCGCGGTGTGGGCCACGGCCGACGGGCGTTCCGGGGTGACCAGCGACGAGGGCGGGCTGCCCCTGGGGATCCAGGCGGGCGAGCGCTATCCGGTCACCCGGCGGCGGCTGACCGCCCCGGGCGCGTTCGTCCTGGTCACGGACGGGGTGGTGGAGGGGCCCTCGTTCCCGATCGACCGGGGCCTGGACGCGGTGACCCGGCTGGTGCACGCCCGGGTCGGCGCCGACGCCGGCGAGCTGGCCGACGCGGTGCTGCGGGCGGCGGAGCAGACCGGGCACCAGGACGACGCCGCGGTGCTCGTGGTGCGGCACGGAACCGTCCCCGGCCGGTACTGAGCGGGCGGCACAGGGGCACACCCGGCCGGCACCGAGACTGCGGCACGGGAGCGTCCCGGCCGCTGCCGGAGCCGGGGCTTTCCGCGCCGGCCCGGGCCGTGTCCGCGGACCCCGGCCCGGACACGCCCTAGCGTGTCAAACAGCCGACACCCGTCCGGGGCGGTGTCTGATGAGATGTGTGATCCGCAGCGAGAGAACCAGACGTGCGGCCGTGGCCGTACTACGTGTCCTGGCCGTCGCCGCTGCCTACTACGCGGCCGGGGGGCTCGGCCTCATCCGGGAGGTGTCCGTCCACGGCGCGGTCGTCACACCGCTCTGGCCGCCGACGGGTATCGCGCTGGGGGCCCTGCTCTACCTGGGTCCGAGCGCCTGGCCCGGGATCGCGCTGGGCTCCCTGCTCGTCGTCGCCACACTCAGCGGCTCGGTCACGCCCTCCACCTTCGCAGTGGTCGCGGGCAACACCGTGGCCCCGGTCTGCTCGTACCTGATACTCCGCAGAGCGGGCTTCCGCAAGGAGCTGGACCGGTTGCGCGACGGGGTCATGCTGGTCTTCCTCGGCGCGCTGGCCGGGATGGTCATCAGCGCCACCGTGGGCGCGGGCATGCTGGTGGTGGACGGAAAGCTGCCCCTGAGCGGGTTCTGGCCGGTCTGGGCGGCGTGGTGGTCGGGGGACGCGATGGGGGTGCTCGTGGTCACTCCCGTGCTGCTCGTGCTGCGCAGGCTGCGGATGCCCCGGACCACCGACCGGTGGATCGAGGCGAGCGCGCTGCTGATCGTCGCCGTCGTGGTCTCGCTGGTGGCGACCCGGAGTTCACTGGCGATGCTCTATCTGGTGTTCCCGGTGCTGATCTGGGCCGCCCTTCGTTTCCAGCTGGCGGGCAGCGCGCCCTGCGCATTGCTGGTGTCGGTGCTGGCGGCGATCGCGGGAACAGCGGGGGTGGGTCCGTTCGAGGGCCGGACGATCCTTCATGTGATGGTCAACCTCGGCGTGCTCAACGGCTGTGTGGCACTGACCGCGCTGCTGCTCGCGGCGGTCGTGACCGAACAGAGCAACATCCGGCACCGGATCGAGCGCGCCTGCGAGGAACTGGCCGAAGTGGTCGATCATCTGGCGCCGGGCAGAGCGACGACCGCATGGCCGGCCCGGCCAGAGGACGAACTCGACAGCCACTGAGCACCACACGCCCCTCCGGCACCACCGCTCGCCCCGCTTCCGCACCGAAACAATCCGGCCAGCGGCCGTCACCACATGCGCACTCGCTCGTTTGTTGGCCGGGGAAGGTCTCCCGGCAGCACACTGCCGCGGACGAACCTGGTGGACACGCCGATCAGTTGCCCGGCGTACATGTCCGCACACAACCCGATTCAGGTGCATTCCAAATGCCAACACTTACTCACAGACCAAGTGATCCGGCGCGGAACGGGACGAGACCCGAGTCAGTGCGCATGTCTGAACTTCACGAGAACTCCAGCGAAATGGCACGTCTGTGGATATCGTGCACCGAGCGAGGGCGCATCCGTCAGTCCATGAGATCGGCGGATGCGCCCCGTTTGTGACGATGCAACTGTGACTGGGGGGTTCATGGGGCATGTCGAGCTACCCGATTCGGACAGGACAGGACCCGTGGGACTGGCGGGGGCGCCACGCCCACGCACCGTCTCGAATCGGCCTCGCAGCAACGGACTCGACGAATTATGGAGGGCACCGACCGCACCGTGTGAGCGTTCCGGACCGGCCGTCGCGAAGAGCAGAGCGACCCGGTGCATATCCGTGGTCGCCGGTGTCGAACTCCTCGGCCTCGGGGTTCCGGCCCTGCTCGTACTGCGTACCGGCGGACAGTCCCGAGCCGTGGTGGCCGCGGCCGTGGCCGCACTGGCGTGGTCCGGGCTGCGGGCCGTGCGCGGCCGGTACGCGGAGCGGGCGCCGGGCGGACCACCGGGGGTACTGAGCACGACCGGCGACTGGCTGCTGTTCATAGGTGTGCTCGCCGTGCTGCACACCGCGACCGGCGACGCACTCGACCCCGCGACGGCGGTCGTGGCACTGCTGCCCGGACTGCCGGTGGGCATCGCGGCGCAGGCCCTGCGGCGACTCCCATGGCCGGGGGGCCGGCCACGTGCGGTCCGGCGGGTACTGGTGGTGGGCGAGGCTCCGGGCGTGGACCGCGCCGTCCGGCTGCTCGCGGCCCGCGCGGACCATCCGTACTCGGTCGTGGCCGCGATCCCGGTGGGGACCGCACCGCTGGAGTGCGGGGTGCCGGTGCCGGGCCGGCTCGCACCGGCACCGGCCGACGACGATGTGTCGACCGTGCTGGGCGGGGCCTTCGCCCAGGACGCGGACCTGGCACTGGTGGTTCCCGGGCCCCAGCTCTCCGAGGAACGGCTGTGCCGGCTCTCCTGGGGCCTGCACGACGGAGGGCTCGCACTGTCCGTCCTCCCGGGCCTCACCGGCATCGCGGCCGGCCGGGTACGGGCCACCGCCGCGGCCGGGCTCACCCTGCTGCACATCGCGCCGCCGCTGCGCCGGGGGCCGCAACCGGCGCTGAAGGCCGTCGTGGACCGGGTCGGCGCCGCCCTCGGCCTGCTGGTGCTGACACCCCTGCTGGTGCTGATCGGGGCGGCGGTGCGGTTCGGCTCCGGCGGGCCGGTGTTCCACCGTCAGACCCGGCAGGGGCGGCACAACCGGCCATTCACGATGTGGAAGTTCCGCACCATGGTGGCCGACGCCGAGGCCCACAAGGACCGGCTGCGCGCCGCCAACGAGATCGACGGCCCGATGTTCAAGATGCGCCGCGACCCCCGGGTGACCGGAATCGGCCACCTGCTGCGCCGTACGTCCCTCGATGAACTCCCACAACTGCTCAATGTGCTGCGTGGCGACATGTCGCTGGTCGGGCCGCGCCCGCCGCTGCCGGAGGAGGTGTCCCGCTACGACGAGCGCGAGTTCCGGCGGCTCTCGGTGAAGCCGGGACTGACCGGCCTGTGGCAGGTCAGCGGCCGCTCGGACCTGTCCTGGCAGGAGACGGTCTCGCTCGATCTGTGGTACGTCGACAACTGGTCGGTGGTCACGGACATGGGGCTCATGGCCCGTACTCTGCGCGCCGTCACCGATGGCCGCGGGGCCTACTGAGAGCGGCGGCCGTCGATGCGAGTGGCGCGAAGCCCATTACGGCACAACGGCGTTCGGCCGGATTCAGAGCTGCGCGGGCTGCCGGTCCAGCCACCATGCGTAGGTCTGGGCGATCCCGTCACGCAGCGCGATCCGCGGTGTGAATCCGAGCGAGGCGAGCCGGGAGATGTCGAGCAGTTTGCGCGGGGTTCCGTCGGGCTTCGTCGTGTCCCACTCGACAACACCCTGATATTCCGTCACATCTTTGACGATGGACGCGAGTTCGCGGATGGCAAGATCGTCACCGCAGCCGATGTTGACCGGTTCGTCGCCGTCGTAGCGCTCCAGCAGCAGAAGACACGCGGCGGCCAGGTCGTCCACGTGCAGGAACTCCCGGCGGGGGCTGCCGGAGCCCCAGAGCGTGACCGTGGGCGAACCGTCCCGGCGCGCCTCGTGGAAGCGGCGGATCAGCGCGGGCAGCACGTGCGAGGACTCCAGGTCGAAGTTGTCGCCCGGACCGTAGAGGTTGGTGGGCATGGCGCTGATGTACGAGGCGCCGTACTGCCGGCGGTAGGAGCGGGTCTGCACGATTCCGGCGATCTTGGCCAGCGCGTACGCCTCGTTGGTCGGCTCCAACGGGCCGGTGAGCAGGGCGCTTTCGGGAATCGGCTGCGGGGCGAGCCGGGGGTATATGCAGGACGAGCCGAGGAAGAGCAGCCGCTCGACCCCGGCGGCGTGCGCCCCGGCGACGACGCTCAGCTGGATGCGCAGATTGTCCTCGATGAACTGCACCGGGTACGTGCTGTTGGCCATGATCCCGCCGACCTTGGCGGCGGCCAGCACCACCGCGTCCGGGCGGGCCTCGCGGAGAAACGCCTCGGTCCGCCCGGCGTCGCGCAGATCCAGTCGGTCGCGATCGCGGGTGATCACCTCGTGCCCCTCGGCGGTGAGGCGGCGCACCACGGCCGAGCCGACCAGGCCGCGGTGGCCCGCGACGAACACGCGGGCACCGGATCGTAGGAGGGAACGAACGGATTCCTGAGCAGGGCCGGGGAGATCAGTCGTCATGGCCCGGATTCTGCCAGCACCCGCGGCCTGCGGTGATGTTTTGCCGCAGAACGCTCAATCCCGATATTTCGGCGGGAAATATTCGGTGCGGAACAACAGCCGCTGAGGCGAACAGAGAAGGGGGAGTCGTGGCGAAGACCGCGCTCATCACCGGTGTGACCGGACAGGACGGCTCGTACCTGTCCGAGCTGCTGCTCGACAAGGGGTACACGGTCCACGGCCTGATACGCCGTTCGTCGAGCTTCAACACCGAGCGCATAGACCACATCTACCAAGGACCGGAGGAGGAGAACCGCTCGTTCGTACTGCACCACGCCGACCTCGCCGACGGTGTGGCGCTGGTGAATCTGCTGCGTGACATCCGGCCGGACGAGGTCTACAACCTGGGTGCACAGTCGCACGTCCGCGTCTCGTTCGACGCACCGCTGTACACCGGTGACATCACCGGCCTCGGTACCATCCGGCTGCTTGAGGCGGTCCGCGCGAGCGGGATCGACACCCGGGTCTATCAGGCGTCCTCGTCCGAGATGTTCGGCGCCACACCGCCGCCGCAGAACGAGGGCACCCCGTTCCATCCACGGAGCCCGTACAGCGTCGCCAAGGTCTACTCGTACTGGTCGACGGTCAACTACCGTGAGGCGTACGGCATGTTCGCGGTCAACGGGATTCTCTTCAACCACGAGTCCCCGCGTCGCGGCGAGACCTTCGTGACCCGGAAGATCACTCGCGGGGTGGCCAGAATCAAGGCGGGCCTGCAGACCCACCTCCACCTCGGCAACCTCGACGCCGTACGCGACTGGGGGTACGCCCCCGAGTACGTCGAGGCGATGTGGCGGATGCTCCAGTGCGACGTCCCGGACGACTATGTGGTGGCCACCGGTGAGGGTGTCAGTGTGCGGCAGTTCCTGGAGTACGCCTTCGCACACGCGGGGCTGGACTGGCGCGAGCATGTCCGCCACGACGCCAAGTACGAAAGACCCAGCGAGGTCGACGCCCTGATCGGGGACGCCACCAAGGCCGAGGAACAGCTCGGCTGGAAACCGGTCGTGCGGTCGCGGGAACTCGCCAGGATCATGGTCGAGGCGGACATCCGCCAGCTGTCCGACCAACTCGCCGGAGCCGCCGTGCGGGTGGACCGATGAGACCGCCCGGCACCGGTACAGAAGCCACCGCGGCGGTCCGGCCGCGGCCCGTTCTCACTTTCGGAGCTGAATGATGTACGCAACCACGGGCCGCAGACGTGCCGGCCACAGCCGGGTACGCGCCGCTGCCGCCGCGTTCTGCCTGCTCGCCGGAGCGCTGTCCGCAGCCGCGTCCGGGGGCTCCCCGGCCGCGGCCCTGACCCCGCCGGTCTCCCTGACCGCGGACGACCTCACCACCTGGCAGACCAACGGCATCGTCTGGTCGATGGCCGCTTCGGACGCCGGTGTCGTCTACACCGGCGGCACCTTCTCCACGGTCCGGCCGCCGGACGCGGCGCCCGGCACCTCGGAACAGCCGGCGGTGAACTTCGCCGCCTTCGACGCCGCGACCGGTGCGCCGACCGGTTGCAGCCTGTCGTTCACACTCTCGTCCGGCACGGCGACCGTGCGGGCACTGGCCCTCTCGCCGGACCAGAAGACCCTTTACGTAGGAGGCCAGTTCGGCTCGGTGAGCGGCGTCGGGGTGAGCAACATCGCCGCGATCGACACCGCGAGCTGTACCCCGCGCCAGGACTTCAAGGTCTCCGTCTCGGCGACGGTGCGGGCCCTCGCCGTGACCGCCGACACCGTGTATCTGGGCGGTGACTTCAACACGGTGGCCGGGCAGACCAGGAACAAGTTCGCCGCGGTCACCACGGGCGCCGCGCTCAAGCCGTGGAAGGCGAACGCGGACGAGATCGGCAGGGCCGTCGAGCTGACGCCCGACCGCAAGCACGTACTGCTCGGCGGCAACTTCTTCAAGGTCAACGGCACCACGTCGCACGCGCTGGCAGTGGTGGACGCCACGACCGGGGCGGTGACCAAGGGCTATCCGGCCGGGTTCATTCCCGACACTTCCACGGTGCAGGACCTGACCACGGACGCCACCGGCTTCTACACCGCCAACGAGGGCACCGGAGGGGGTGTCTTCGACGGCCGGATCGCACTGGACCTGAGCGACTTCGAGCAGCGCTGGCGGGACACCTGCCTCGGCGCCACCCAGGCCGTCCTGGTGCACGACGGGGTGCTGTACAGCGGGAGCCACGCCCATGACTGCGCCACCATGGGCGAGTTCCCCAACCAGCCGCGCAAGCATCTGCTGGCCCAGTCCGTGGACGACCCGAAGCTGCTGCCCTGGTTCCCGGACACCAACGACGGGATCGGGGAGCCGGTCGGGCCCCGGGTGATGGCGCAGACCGACAAGGGCGGCCATCACTACCTGTGGGTCGGCGGCGAGTTCACCACCGTCAACGGCTCCGCGCAGCAGGGGCTGACCCGGTTCGCCGACGGCCCCGACACCGGCGCTCCGTGGGTGCCCAACGTCACCCTGTCCACGCTCACCCCGGGGAAGGTGGTGGTCGACTGGCAGACCAGCTTCGACACCGACGACGGGGAACTCACCTACCGGATCTACAAGGACGGTGCGAGCACCCCGGTGCACACCACGACGGGCTACTCGCTGTTCTGGGACCGGCCGCAGCTGAGCTGGACCGACACGGACGTGGCGCCGGGCGAGACCCACTCGTACCGGATCAGTGCGAGCGACGGCACCAACACCAGCGCCAAGTCGGCCGCCGTGTCCGCCACCGTGGCGTCGGCGGCGGAGAAGTACCCCGCCAAGGTGCTCGCGGACGGCGCTTCGCTCTACTGGCGGTACGACGAGGCCGCCTCGACCCTCGCGGGCGACAGCAGCGGCGGGCGGGACAACGGGTTCGTGCGCAACTCCCCCACCCGGCGGGTGACTCCGGCCGCGGTCGCGGGCCCCTCGACCGCGATCGGCCTCAACGGTTCGACGCAGTACGTGTACAGCAACAAGCGCCATCCGCAGCCGGCCAGGTTCTCGGTGGAGACCTGGATCAGGACGACGAGCACCAAGGGCGGGAAGATCGTCGGCTTCGGCAGTCTGACCATGCAGAACAGCACCCAGTACGACAAGCATGTGTACATGCGCGACGACGGCCGGCTGGTCTTCGGGGTGAAGAGCGGCAGTGCCCGGACCGTCACCACACCCGCCGCCTACAACAACGGCGCCTGGCACCACGTCGTCGCCACTCAGGGCCCCGGTGGCATGGCGCTGTACGTCGACGGGAAGCTCCGCGCCTCGAACGCCCTGTACACCGGCAACGAGAAGTACGACGGCTACTGGCGGGTGGGCGGGGACAACCTGAACGGCTGGCCGTCCAAGCCGACGAGCAATTTCTTCGCCGGGCAGATCGACGAGACCGCCGTCTACCCGACCGCGCTGAGCAGCACGCAGATCAGTGCCCACTACGCGCTGCGGACAGCCGGATGAGGCGCCCGTTCCTGGCCGGCGCCGCTGTCGTCGTACTGACGGCGGCGCTGGCCGCCTGCGGCTCGTCCACCGAGGGGCGGGGCGGCGCCGGCAGCGCCGGACCGGCGGCCACACGGATCCCGGTCGCCGTCCCGTCCGCCGGGCCCGGCACCACCGCCGCCGACGGCCCCTCGACTCCGCGCACGAGTGAGCCGCCGAAGCTCCCCAGCGATCAACTCACCCCGGTCACGGGCTCGTTCAGCAAGAAGCAGAAGGAGTATCTGGTCGACCGGGTACCCAGGGGCATGGACCCGGCGGCCGTGCTCCAGACCGGTCAGGAGACCTGCGACAGGCTGCGGTTCCTGGTGAAGGCCGACCGGGACGTCGCGGTCGGCGCGATCGTGACGGGTGAGATCGCCGACGCGAAACCCGCCGTCGAGCACCTCTGCACCCAGCACCGGGACCTGCTGCGGGAGGCCGGCCGGGGGTACCCGGACGGCACGTACAGGAACGAACAGATCCGGCCGGGCCGCTACCGCGACGTCTCCCCCAGCGGAAGCTGCACCTGGCAGATCACCGGGGCGGGCGGCAGGACCCTGGCCTCCGGCTCCACCGCCGGGAGGCGGACCTCGATCACCGTGCCCCGGCAGGCCCGTGTCTTCACCTCCACAGGCTGCTACGCCTGGCTGCCCGAAGGAGACCTCGGATGAGCAGGCTGCCGATAGCCGTGGCGATCCCCACGAAGAACGAGGGACTCAACATCGCCGAGGCGGTGACATCGGTACTCGGCCATTTCGAGGCGGTCGTCGTCGTCGATTCGCACAGCACGGACGAGACGGTCAAGATCGCCGAGGAGTGCGGGGCCGAGGTGATCACGTATACCTGGGACGGCGGTCATCCGCGCAAGAAGCAGTGGTGTCTGGACCATGTCCGCACGGATCTGGACTGGATCCTGCTGCTCGACGGCGACGAGCGGATCGGTCCCGGGCTGCTGGCAGAACTGAGGCAGATCTTCGCCGACCCGGCCGCGCCGAAGCCCGCGGCGTACGACATCCCGCTCGGCTACTGGTTCTCCGGGAAGCGGCTGCGGCACGGTTACACCATCCGCAAGCGCTCGCTGACCGACCGCACCCGCTGCCGGTATCCGGAGGTGGATGATCTGGACGCGCCGGGTATCGGTGAGGTCGAGGGCCACTACCAGCCGGTCGCCGAGTCGGTCGGCTCGCTCCGCAATCCCATCGAGCACCAGGATCTCGACCCGGTCACCGCCTGGTTCGAGCGGCACAACCGCTACTCGGACTGGGAGGCGTGGCTGGAGCACCACCCCGAGGTCAAGGAACAGGTGCGCAGGGTGAAGTCGCGCCAGGGGCAGCTGTTCCACAAGGCGCCGTTCAAGCCACTGGTGTCGTTCGCTTACATGTATCTGTACCGGCGGGGGTTCCTCGACGGTCGGGCGGGGTTCGACTTCGCGCTGGCGATGAGCTTCTACCGCTGGCAGATCGCCCTCAAGTCCCGTGAGGGGAAGGCCGTTTGAGCCGTCCGGCGCTCCGGTGGGCCACGTCCTCGTAGGTCCGCCGGAGCGTCGCGGTCACCGCCTCGATGGTGAAGTCCTCGTTGACGAGGTTCCAGGCCGCCCTGCCCGTACGGGCGTTGGTCTCCGGTTCGAGGAGTTCCAGGATGGCGGTTGCGACCTTGAGGGCGTTCTTCCCGTCCTCGCCGACCCGGCTGTCGATGACCCGGCCCGCGCCCGCGCGCGCCACGTCGGGGCCGAGTCCGCAGGTGCGGGTGATGACCACGGGGGTGCCGACCGACATCGCTTCGAGGACGGAGACACCGAGGGGTTCCTCGATCGACGGCAGTACGTACACATCGGCACGCCGGCCGGCCGCCAGGACCTCCTCGTGACCGAGCGGCCCCACATGGTCGAGCGATCCCGTCACCCCCAGCCCGCGGGCCAGTTCGAGGGTGGCGGGCAGCGCGCCGGTGTCGGGACCGGCCAGCACGAAGCGGGCGTCCGGGTACCGGGCCAGGACCGCGGGCATCGCCGCGACGAAGTCCTCCGGGCGCTTGCGCTCCTGGATCCGGGCAAGGAAGAGGACCGTCGGCGGCCGCCCCGGCTCGCGGGCGGGTTTGAGCTCCTGCGGGCGCACCCCGTTGACCAGCCGTACGGTGCGGGTCAGCGGGACCGGCGCGGCGACGGCATTCACGTCGAGGCGTTCCGTATCGGTGAGGTGCAGTACGGCGTCGGCCCCGCGCAGCACCCTGCGCACCCCCAGCAGATCGGTGAGCCGGGCGACCCGGTTCTCGGTGGGGTCCACCATGCCGTGCGTCTGGACGACCAGGGGGGTGCGGGAGGCCAGGGCGAGCAGCGCTGCGGGCAGTGTCACCAGGTCGCGCATCAGATGGACATGGACGATGTCGGCGCCGCGCATCATGCGGTGTGCGGTGTGCAGGAGCGCGCCGGAGGTGATGCCACTGACCTCGAACGCGGGGAGCAGATGGCGGGCCGGGAAGAGATGGGCCGGCACTCCCTCGATCTCGCGCGGGAGCGGGCCCTCGAAGCCGTCGCCCAGTGCCATGATCCTGGCGTCGTCACCGGCGGCCCGCTGGACCTTCGACAGATTGAGCGCCACTCTGGTCGGGCCGCCGAACGCGTGGTCCGGGGTGTGCAGTGTGACGACGTGCAGGATCTTCACCAGGGTTCCCCTCAACCGCGGCCGACGCTTTACAGACTAGTCATCCAAACCCCCCAAGTGGGTTGATTCGTTAGAGTGTTCACAGGTCCACGGAAACGGGGAGCACATGACGTCCGTCCACGAGGCGGCGCAGTCCGCACCCGTACCGGAGCACGGCCCGAGGGTGCCGGGCCACACGCAGGCGGAGCCCAGGTCATGGACCATGCTCTCGCGCGCGCTGGCCCTGCCCCTCATCCTGGCCCTGGTCTGTTTCCTGCCCGCGGTGATCGCCGCTCAGCCCGGCGCCGGCGTCCGCGACACCGCGTACTGGCTCCAGCTCGTGCTGACCTGTTATGCGGGGATCCGGCTGGCGACCATGATCCTGTCCACCCGGCGGCGTCTGCTGCAGGGCGTCTTCTGGATGTTCGTGTACATCGCGATGGGCGTGGCGCCGTTCGCCCAGGCCGTCATCGGGCAGACGCCCACCCCGGTGGTCGGGCCGCGGTCGGATCTGGTGACGGCCGTCGCGCTCATCCTGGTGGGCTGTGCCGCGTTCGACCTGGGGGCCCTGCTGGCGTCCCGGCGGCCGCTGCGGCGGCGGGTCGCCGCGCGCTTCGGGGGGCGCCCGGCCGTGGCGCACCGGGGTCGGCTCGGGCTGCTGGTGCTGCTGGCCTTCGCGGCGAGCGGCTACTACATCCTGAAGGTCGGCGGGCCTGCGGTCTTCTTCACCAGCCGTCAGGAGATCAGTGCCTCGGTCGCGGGGAGCGGGGTGGGGTCGGACGGCTCCAATGTGGGGTCGGCGTTCCTCAAGGGCTTCGGCACGGTGCCCGCGCTGCTCGCGCTGCTCTTCTTCACCCGCCGGCTGGTGACCTCGCGCAGAGCCCGGCGCTCCCCGTCGGCCGTGCTGGTCTGGGCCGGGCTCCTGGTCCTCAATGTGATCGTCAACAACCCGTTCTCCAACGCCCGTTACTGGTTCCTGACGGTGCTGGTCTCGTTGCTGTTCACCGCGTTCCCGAGCAGTGCGGCGATGTACCGCTCGGTGCTGGCCATGGGGGTGGTCGGGGCGCTGGTGCTGTTCCCTTACGCGGACCGGTTCCGGTACGACAGCGCGGGGTACCGGCCGGTGGAATCGTCCTCGGTGTTCGAGCCGCTGGCCACCAAGGACTACGACCAGACGGTGATGTTCGCCAACACCATCACCTGGGTCGACACCCGCGGCCACTCCTATGGGCGTCAGCTGGCAGGATCCGCCCTCTTCTTCGTGCCCCGGTCGGTGTGGAGCGGCAAGCCGGAGGACACAGGGGTGCGCGTCGGTCAGTGGATGGGGATGAACATGACCAATCTGTCGGCGCCGTTGTGGACCGAGCTCTGGGTCGACTTCGGTGCGCCGGGCATGGTCGGTGCCCTCGCACTGATCGGGTACGCCGCCGCGCGTACCGACCGGCGGTACGCGCGGGCGGTCTCCAGGGACGGTCCGGGGCCCGGCAGCGTCCTGGCCGTCACCGCACCGCTGGTCGCCGGGTACACCTTCATTCTGCTGCGCGGGCCGCTGTTGCAGTCCGTCGGCAAGCTGGCCGTCGCTGCGCTCTGCCTGCTGCTGGTCACGAGCTTCCGTCGGGACGTGCGGCGCCCGCGCTGACGGGCGCCCGCGCCACGCCCGTGCGGGCCCCGAGCCGGGCCACCCTGGTCCAGGTGGCGACCGCCTTGCACCCGGATCCCAGGCACAGGCCCCAGGCGGCGCCCGGTACTCCGGCCAGCGCGTAGCCGCCGGCCAGGAAGGCGACGGCGGCGAGCGAGAAGACCACCTGGACGGCCAGCGTGGTACGCGGGTCGAGCATCCGCAGGGCCAGCAGCCCGCAGGTGCCGACGGCCATCGCCGCGTACTGGCTGCCGGTCGCCGGGAGCAGGGCGGCCGCCGTGGGCCAGGTGTCGCCCAGCAGCCGGCGTCCGACCGGGTCGGGCAGCACGGCCAGTACGGAGGCCCAGGCGACGGCGACGGCCGCCAGGACGGCCGCGAGCACGGCGGCGGCCCGCACCCTGCGCCGTTCGTCGGCGAGCCTGCCCAGGAGCGGCGGGCCGAAGCCGGTGGCCGAGGTGAACAGCACGTTCAACGGCCCGAAGAGGGTGGTCGCGCCGCGCAGTGCGCCGACCACCAGCGGGTTGCCGACCGCGCCCAGTCCGAGGACGGAGAGCTGGCCGGTGGCGTTGCCCACCGCGAACTCCACCACGAAGCGCCGCCCGAGATGGCCGCGCCGCAGCATGACCTTCAGCCGCACCGGTGTCCCGGCCACCCGCCGGTGCAGCAGGACCGCCGAGAGCAGCAGGGCCGGCAGCGCGGCGAGCCCCCACACCAGCACGAGCCGGGCCGCCGGGGTGCCGTGCGGCTGGAGCGCCAACGCGCCCAGCACACAGACCAGTCGGAGCACGTCGCCGGCCAGCGCCAGATGCGGCAGGTGCAGGGTGGAAAAGGCGTAACGCATGGTGTCCTGGCCCAGCACGACCGGCAGGACGAGGCCCAGCACCATCAGGGCCTGCGCGGTGGCGCCCGGCAGCAGCAGGCAGACACCGGCCAGTGGCGCGCCGAGCACCCCCGACGCGAACAGCGTGAAGGCCACCGCCGACCGGCAGGCGCCGCGCACCTCGTCGCCCCCGCCGCGCCGCAGCACCAACGGCTGTCCGGTGTAGGCGCCGGACACCCCCAGCAGCACCGTGAAGACGAGGTAGACCGCCGAGAAGCGGGCGAAGTCGGCCACGGTGGAGAGCCGCGCGGCCGTCACCAGCACCAGGATGTTGGTGAGCGCGGCCACCCCCTGGTCGGCGACCGAGCAGAGGATCGCCGTGCGTGCCCTCATCTGTGTCCGGCGGTGGAGTCGAAGGCGCGCAGCCCCAGCGTCTCGGTGGGGTCACCGGCGTGCTCCGGTCCGTTGCCCGTTTCGTCCCGGCGCGGCCGCCCGCCGCCGGGGCGCCGCTTGGCGGCCTTTCTGCGGGCCCGGCGCTCGTGGCGGCTCAGACCGGGGTGCAGCAGGGCGCCGAGCACGGAGCCGCCCGCCGCGCCGATGATCTCCCGGATCCGCTCCAGGTCGCTGCGGTGCACCTCGCGCGGGTCGCAGACCACCACGACGCCCTCGACCCGGTCGATCAGTGCCACGGCGTCGGCGTACGACAGCACGGGCGGGGCCAGCACGATGACGACGGCGTCCGGCCGGTCGCCCTCGGCGACGATCCGGCCGACGGGTGCCGACGTCAGCGCGCGCGGAACGTTGTCCGTGCGCCGGCCCGCTATCAGGGCGAAGGCGCCCGAACCGGGTACGTCCACGTTCATCTGGCTGTCCGACGGCCAGGCGCGCCGGCCCCGGGTCGCCCAGCGCGGCCGGGAAGCCTGCGCCGCCGGACCCAGGTCCCTGGCCAGGGCGGGGGTGCGCAGATCGGCCTCGACCAGGATCACGTCGCGGCCCATCTCGGCGAAGGCCGCGGCCAGGTTGGCCGCGGCGGCGGCCGCCGCCGCGCCGTCCCCGCGCGGCGCCGTGACCAGGAGCCTGCGGCGCTCGGCGAACGACGGATCGTAGGCGAGCCGGAAGGCCACTGCGCGGTACTCCTCGGCGAGCCTGCTCCCGCTCCGTCCGATGGCCAGCACCGAGCCGCCGTACGCGCGCTCCCTGGGCAGGGTGCCCAGCAGGGGCGCGCCGAGCGAGCGGACCAGCTCCCGGGTCGAGCGCACGGCCGGGTCGAAGACCAGACGGACCCAGGACAGCAGCAGTCCCAGTGCGAGACCGACGACACCGCCGAGCCCCAGCAGCAGCGGCAGTCCGGCGCCGGTGGGCTCGCTCGGGGCGGCAGGCTTCTTCGTCAGATATCCGGGGGTGGTGTCCAGTGCGCGCAACTCGGAGATCTTGCGGGTGAGTTCGGAGATCGCGACGACCAGGTTGGCCCGTGCGCTGGTCACGTCGTTGCCGCCGCCGGTCTGCGCCGCCAGTTGGTCACGCTGTTCGGTGAGCGGGGTGAGCTGGGCGCGGTAGCCGTCCACCATGTTGGCGATGCTGTTCTCGGTGCGCTGGCGGCGTATCTCCAGATAGGCGTCGGCGAGCGCCTGGGCCCGTTCCTTCGCCAGTGCGGGGGTGCGGCCGGTGTAGGAGAAGCGGAGCACGAGGGTGTTGGGCGGGTTGGTGACCTGGAGTCCGGAGAGCAGCGGCCCGACCGCCACCCGGTCGCCCTTTCCGGCCAGGGTGGTGACGGCCAGGGTGCCCACGGTGTCGCTGACGGCGGTCTGCCGTTCGGAGCCGATGTTGATGCCCTTGTCGGCGGAGGCTCCGGCGGCGAACGGGTCCGAGGCGGCGGAGCGTACGACGACCTCACCCGTCGATGTGTAGTTCTCCTCGCCGCTCAGCGCGAGCCAGCCGCCGCCGATGAGCCCGACGGCCACGCCGGAGGCGAGCAGGGCCCGGTAGCGCAGGAGCTGGCGGAACTGGTCCCTCAGCAGCGCGGGTTCGTCCTGGTCCTCCAGGGTGCGGATCGGCTGGTTCATCGACGTGGTCTCCCTTTGGCGTCCGCGAGGACCTCGGTGAGCAGGGCGTCGAAGCGGGCCAGGCCCGCCTCGCGGCTCAGGTGACGTGCGACGTACTGCGGCCCCCTGGCCCCGAGCGCGTCCGCCCCCGCCGGTGCCTCGACGAGCTTCCGTACGGCCGAGAGCAGCGCCGCGGGATCCTCGGGGGCGACGAGGAGCCCGGCGCCGGAGCGGTGGACCTCCTGCGCGGTGCCTCCTCCCTCGGCGACCGAGGCCACCACGGGCCGGCCCGAGACGAAGTAGGAGGTGAGTTTGGACGGGACGCTCATGTCGAGCACGGAGGCCTTCTGTGTCACCGCGAGCACATCGGCGGCGGCGAGGACGTCCGTGAACTCGCATGCGTCGGCCGGGGGCAGGAAGTCGAGGTTGCGCAGGCCCGCGGCGCGCGCCAGCAGCGCCTCGCGCTGATTGCCGTCGCCCATGAGCACCACGCGTATCTCCGGCGCGAGCCGGGCAGCGTCGACGAGGACCTCCAGACCCTGTTTGAGTCCCATGTTCCCGGAGTGCAGGACCACCGGGGTGCCCTCGCTCCAGCCGAGCCGTGCCCGGGTGACGGCCCGGTCGGTGGAAGGGGCCCGCACATGCGACCAGTTGGGCACCGTACGGATGCGGCCCGGGTCCACTCCGTAGGCGGTGACGCGGGGCACGAAGGTCTCGTGGATGACGCCGACGAGGGCCGCGGAGCGCAGTGCGTACCGTTCGGCGGCGGAGGCGACGGCCGCGGCACGGTCCCCGCCCCGGATGCCGCTCTGCGCGGCGGCGGCGCCCATCAGGTCCTGCACGACGGGTATGTACGGGACCTGGTGGCGGCGGGCCAGCCGGGCGCCGATGACGCCCCCGGCGAGGCTGGGTATCTGGGAGACCACCGCGTCCGGCGGCCGGGCGGCGGGCGGCGACAGCAGACCATGACCCAGCACCGTAGCCTCGAACGCCGCTCTGCGCAGGGCTGTTTGACGGGACGGCACATAATGTCTTCGCCGGTGCACGGTGACCCCGGCCCGCTTCTCGGCGACCCGCCACACCCCCCGGTACTCCGCGTCGGTCCGCCAGGACGGGTAGTGCGGCATCCCGGTCAGTACGTGGGTCTGGGCCCCGGCCTCGGCCCAGTGCTCGGCGAGCTGCGCGGCGTACGGGCCGATGCCCGTCAGCTCAGGCGCGTAGTTCGTCGAGACGACCAGCAGGGTACGTCCCTCGAACAGCTTGTGACGATCGGCATCGGACATGGGCGCCCGCCTTCCCCCCGGAACATTCTGTGTTCCCCCCAAGGAACAGCACCAAAAGCGAGCTTATCCGTTCACGTGATGCGCAAGTGGTCTTCACAGTAAGGTCGTTGCACCATCAACACCGATACCGATATCCCACCGCACCGGACGCCATGTCCGGAAAACCGCCGCGGGACACGGACATCACGTTCACCTTGGGGGGAAGAACGGATGGTGCACAGGGTCGGCTACGCGCCGGGGGTCTACGACCTCTTCCATGTGGGGCATCTCAACATCCTGCGGCACGCCCGCAGTCAGTGCGACTACCTCGTCGCCGGAGTCGTCTCGGACGAGATGGCCGCGCTCGCCAAGGGCCATCGGCCGGTGATTCCGCTGCCGGAACGCCTGGAGATCGTACGCAGCGTGCGGTACGTGGACGCGGCGTTCGTCGAGACCGTGCCCGACAAGGTCGAGACCTGGCAGCAGGTGAGGTTCGACGTGATCTTCAAGGGGGACGACTGGCGGGACACGGAGAAGGGGAAACGGCTGGAACGCGACTTCGCCGAGGTCGGCGTGGAGGTCGTCTACTTCCCGTACACCGTGCACACGTCCAGCACCCAGCTGCGCCGGGCACTGGACACGCTCGTCAGTCCACAGTCCGGAGCGCTCTGAGTTCGCTGAACCACTTGGCGAGGAACGCCACCAGGAACAGCGCGTGCACGGCCGCGAGCGCCGCATAGCCGAGGCGGAACGCGGTGCGGTCGCCGAGGAGCAGAAAAACCAGGCAGAAGACTCCGTAGTCGGCGGGCAGCAGTACCAGGGCCCGCAGCCGCGAGACCGGTGCCGCGGTGCCGGTGCCCGCCGTGGGCAGGGCGGCCGCCCTGCCGAGCTGTTCGCGAAGCAGTCCCGCGCAGAAGGTCAGCACCGCCGTGAACAGGAAGCCCAGCGGCAGCAGCAGCCAGCCCTCGCCGGGCAGTCCGGAGAACCGCTGGAACGAGATCAGCACGGCGGTGTGCACGAGGATCATCTTGGCGCAGTCCACGACATGGTCCAGCCACTCGCCGTCCGGGCCTCCCCCGCCGGTGAGTCTGGCCAGCTGGCCGTCGGCCGAATCGAGGGCGAAGCCGATGGCGAGACCCGCGTACGCCGCGACCGCCAGCCCGAAGGACGGCCGGACGAGCGCCACCGAGGCGATCGCGGCGAAAGTGAACGCCGCGCTGATCAAGGTGACTTGATTGGGAGTCAGCCCCATCCGACACGCAACGGCCGCGAAGAACCGGCCGGCCGGCCGGTTCACGTAACGCGAGTACAGCGACACCCCCTTGGCCGTCTTCTGCGCGCCGCGCAGCTCACGCAGGACCGTGCCCGTCTTTCCCATCCGCCCCCCAGCGTCCAGCCATCGCGGGCGGCGCCGCGCCGGTGCCGGCCTCGGCACAGCGGTGCGCGCACGCCGCCGTCAGAGCCGCATCATGGCACGCGGGCCAGGTCCCCCGTGGCCTCATCAGGGACCTTCCGTCCGGATCAGACGGGGGCGGTACGGCACTCCGGGTGGCCCCAGCCGTTGGGGTTCTTGGCAATCATGTCCTGTGCCGCGTAGGGCTTTCCACAGTGACAGCGGCCGGCGAACCTGGCCTTGATGGTGCCCCCGGAACGGGTGGGGCGTGCCGCGCCCGTCGCCTTCTTCGCCGCCGCGCCGCCGCGCCGCCCCTCGGTCGCCCGGGCGGGGGCCGGTGTCGGCAACTGCGCGGAGCCGTGCGCGGTTCCGGCCGGCCGCTGCGCCACCGCGGCCTCGCTGGCCGCCTGGTCGGCGAGTGCGTTGAGCGGGTCGCCGTCGACCTGGTGGGCCGGAACGTAGGTGAAGCGCACGGTCCGGCCGGTCAGCCGGTCGTCGATGGCGGTCACCAGGTCCCGGTTGGCGACGGGCTTGCCGGCCGAGGTCTTCCAGCCGTTGCGCTTCCATCCCGGCAGCCACTTGGTCACGGCGTTCATCGCGTACTGCGAGTCCATCCGTACCTCGATCGGCACGGAGGGGTCGGTCGACCCCAACAGCTCCAGCAGCGCGGTGAGTTCGGCGATGTTGTTGGTCGCGGTGCCCAGTGGTCCCGCTTCCCAGCGTTCGGGCCGGCCCTGTGCGTCGGCCACGACCCATGCCCAGGCCGCAGGTCCCGGATTGCCCTTGGACGCCCCGTCGCACGCGGCGATGATGCTCTCGTTCATGTCCTCGATCATGCCAGCGTCGCGACACCCCTCCGGAACCCGTGACTCTGAGTGACGATTCGAGGTGCGGTGGCCCGGCGGCGCTGGTTCTCTGATGGAGCCCGCTCTTCCCAACCGCACAAGGAGCGATGATGAGCGTTGCACGTGAATCCGGTGACCGTGCGCAGCAGCTGCGCGAAAAGGCCCGGCACATGACCGAGGCCGCCGAGCGCACCACCGACCCTGAGCAGCGCCAGCGGCTGCAGGAGAAGGCCCGGAAGCTCCAGGAACAGTGCGAGCAGCAGGGCGACATGGGCGGCGGAAGCATCCGTCCGCCCAAGTGACACCTGCCTCACGCCAACGGCCGACGTCTTGTCGCTCTTCCATGAGTGGGCGGCAAGCCGTCGGCCGCCGTGCTGTCGCCGACGTTCCTCGGGGGCTGTCGACGTACCTCCGGGCCTGTCGACGTACCTCCGGGCCTGTCGACGTACCTCCGGGGCTGTTGACGTTCTTCCGGGGCAGGCCCTAGGTTGCGGTAAGCGCTTTCCAGCCGCACCCAGGAGATCTCGGGACATGAGCAGTCCACTGCGCATCACGCACGCCCACGGTGACCGGATCACGGTCACCGAGGAGCGCGGCGGCATCGATCTGATCAGCTACGTCTACCGGCCGGAGGCGGCCTGGGAAGCCCCCAAGCCGTACATCCACCCCATGCGCACACTGGCCGATAACGTTGTCACCGACTACCGGCCCAACGATCACCGCTGGCACAAGGGCCTCCAGATGACGGCCTCCCACCTCTCCGGGCAGAACCTGTGGGGCGGCAACACCTATGTACACGGCCAGGACTACGTGCCGCTGCCCGAGCGGGTCGGGTCGATGGCGCACATCGGATTCGACGAGGTGTCGGCGCAGACCGGGCGCGCGGTCATCGCGGAGCGGCTGAGCTGGCGCCACAACGACGGCACGCACTGGGCGGACGAGCTGCGCCGCGTCGAGCTGCACGATGTCGAGCACGCCGGATCCGGCTCCGGCGCCACCGACGCCGGCCCCGGTGGCAGTTGGACGCTGACCTGGTCCAGCGCGATCACCAACCGGCGTACCGAGCCGCTGCTCTTCGGCAGCCCGACGACCCACGGCCGGGAGTCGGCCGGCTACACGGGCCTCTTCTGGCGCGGGCCGCGCGCCTTCCGCGGCGGCCGGATCCTCGGCCCGGACGGGGAGGGCCCGGGGCTGATGGGGACGCAGGCACCCTGGCTGGCGTACAGCGGCGAACACGACGGCGCCGACGGGCACGCGACGCTGATCTTCCAGCACGCCCCGGAGAACGATCACACGGGAGCGGGCGGCACCCACCCGGCGCACTGGTTCGTCCGCGACGAACCCTTCGCGGCCGTCGCCCCCTCCTTCGCCTTCCACAAGGAGCTGGAACTCGCCCCGGGCGATACCCTGTCCCGCCGCTACCGGATCACCGTCGCGGACGGCGCCTGGGACCGGGATCGGATCGCCGATCACCTGGCGGCGCACCCATGGTGAACGGGAACACGGACGGCCTCGGCCTGTACGTGGAGCTGCCGCTCGACGATTCCGGCCGTGCCCGGCTGCGCGGTCTCGGGTCCGGGCCCGTGTGGTTCGCCGAGCCGGGAACCGCCGCAGCGGCGGACGCCCGGGCGCTCGCGGACGCCGACATCGCGCTCGGCAATCCCCCGGCGGCCTGGGTGGCCGAAGCCCCCCGGCTCCGGTGGCTGCAGCTCGCCTCGGTCGGGATCGACGGCTATCTCGGCCTGGACTGGCCGGTACTCGGCCGCCGGCTGACCGTCACCAACCTGGGTGACCTCTTCGCGGGGCCGGTGGCCGAGTCGTGTCTGGCGGGCGTCCTGGCGCTGCACCGCGGCATCGACGAGCTCGCCGTGCTGCGTTCCCGCGGCACCTGGGCGAAGCCCGCCGTCCGGCCGCGGCTTCGGCTGCTGTCCGGATCACGGGTCCTGGTGCTGGGCCGGGGGTCCATCGCCCGGAGGTTCGCCGAGTTGCTCGGACCGTTCGGCTGCCGGGTGTCGCACTTCGCACGCGGCTCGGGCGACATCCGCACACCGGCCGAACTCGACGAGCGGCTGCCCGGCTTCGACGTGGTGGTGGGGCTGCTGCCCGGCACGCCCGCGACGGACCGGCTGCTCGACGCGCGCCGGCTCGCGCTCATGCGGCCGGGGGCCGTTCTGGTGAACGCCGGCCGGGGTTCGCTGGTGGACGAGGAGGCACTGGTCCGCGAGCTGTCCTCCGGGCGGCTCGGCGGTGCGGTGCTGGACGTGACGTGGCAGGAGCCGCTGCCCGCTGGGCATCCCTTGTGGTCCTGCCCGAACGTCATCCTCACCCAGCACACCGCGGGTGGCTCCACGGACGAGAGCGCACGGGTCGTCGACCTGTTCGCCGACAACCTGCTCCGGTTCGGGGCCGGTGAACCGCTGCGCAACACCGTGCGGTGGACCAGAGGATTCTGAGGACGCGACCGACATGCCCGAATCAGCTTCCGCGCACACCGGTGCGCTCATCGACGACGGGGTGCGCATCGCGGCGCTCCGGCCGGTGCTGCTCAGCGCGCCGTACGCCGATCCGGAGAATCTGGAGGTGCGCGTGGCGCTACCCACGGGGTGGCGCACGACGGGGCTGGTCGAGGTGACCCTGGACGACGGGACGACCGGTCTCGGCGAGGGCTATCTCGCCGTCTTCGCCCCGCAGGTCTTCGTCTCCACGGTCGAGCTGCTCGCCCCCTATCTGGTCGGACGTCCGGCCGGGGACCTGGCCGGACGCTACCGGGACATGGTGGACATCACGGGGTACTGGAGCCTTCAGGGAGCGGCCCGCCATGTCGTCTCCGCCGTGGAGGCGGCCCTGGTCGACGCCCTCGGGAAACGGGCCGGCGTGCCGGCGTACGAGCTGCTGGGCGGCCGTCGTACGGACCGGATCCGGCTCTACGCGAGCGGGGGCGACTCGACCTCCCCGGCGGCGATGAGGGCCGAGATCGCCGCTGTCGCCGCCCTCGGGATCGACACCTTCAAGATCAGGGCACGGGGTCACGAGGCGGACAAGGCGGTGTGGACGCTTGAGCACGCGGCCCCGCACGGGGTCGGGGTCGCCGTCGACATGGCGCAGAATCTTCATGACCCCGGCCAGTCGGCGGCGGACGCGCTGGCGTTCCTGGCCGCGGTGCGGGCCGGCACCCGGCGGCCGGTGCGTTTTCTGGAGGAGCCGCTGGGCCCCGCCCGTACCCATGAGTACCCCGCGCTGCGGCGGGCGGCCGGTTGCCCGGTGGCGGGCGGGGAGACCGTCACCACCGCGCGAGAGCTGCTGGAACGCATGGCCGCGGGTTGCTACGACATGGTGCAGCCGGACGCCACGGTCGTCGGTGGGCCCGTGCAGACCCTGGCCGTCTTCGCGGGTGCCGCGGAACACGGCGTCGACCCGGTCGTGCACTGCTGGGGCAGTGCGGTGTGCCAGGCGGCCAACTACCACGCCGCGTTCGCCGGTGGCGGTCGGCTGGCCGAGTGGCCGATGCCCGCATACCCCCTGCGGTCCGAGCTCCTGGTCGAGCCCTTCCGCATCGAGGCGGGCCACCTGCTCGCTCCGCGGGCGCCCGGGCTCGGCGTCCGGCTCACCCCGCGGACGGAGCGGCGGTACGCCTTCCGTCACGATGCCGTCTACCGCTGCCTGGCCGCACTGCCGCCGACCGCACCGGGCCGATGGAGCGCCGGCTGACCGGGAGCCGGGGCGAGAGCGTCGGCGGCGGGGCCGGATCCTCTTGCATACACAATGGGAAAACGCTTTCAGTGCGGCTATCGTAGCCCTATGCAGAGCCAGGTCAATCGACGTTCCGCCCGCCCCCGCCCGTCGTCCGCCGTGACGCTCCAGCAGGTCGCGCAGGACGCCGGGGTCTCTCTCGCCACGGCTTCGCGCGTCCTCAGCGACAGCGACCGCAACGTGACCCAGGAGCTCCAGGAGCGTGTCCTGGAGGCAGCCGCCCGGCTACGCTACGTGTCCAACGCGCCCGCCCGCGCGCTGGTGCAGTCCACGACGTCCATCGTCGGCCTGGTCGTACACGATGTGAACGACGCCTACTACTCCGCCATCGCGGCCGGCGTCATGGAGGTCGCCCGCGACCACAAGCTCCTGGTGATGCTGGCGGGCACCTTCCACGAGCCCGAACTCCAGGCGGAGTACGTGGCCCGGCTGCGGGCGCAGCGGGCCCGCGCCGTGGTCCTCGCCGGATCGGGCTTCACCGGCGCGAATCCCGCGCTCACCCAGGAGCTGGAGGCCTTCGCGGCGCAGGGCGGCCGGGTGACCGCGGTCGCGCACCAGGACCTCCCGGTGGACACGATCGTTCCGGGCAACCGCGAGGGCGGCCGGGCGGTCGCCGAGCACCTCGCCGCGCTGGGGCACACCGAGATCGGCGTCATCTGCGGACCGCTGGCACTGGTCTCCGTACAGGAACGGCTGCACGGCTTCCTGGAACGGGCCGCCGAACTGGGCGTCGTCGTGCAGGAGCACCACCGCGTCGAGGCCGACTTCACCAGGGAGGGCGGCCGGTCCGCGGCGGTGCGGCTGTTCCGCAGGTCACCCGGGATCACCGCGCTGTTCGCGCTCAACGACGCCATGGCGCTGGGCGCGCTCGCCGCGCTCCGTGACGACCTCGGCAGGAGCGTTCCCTCCGATGTCTCCGTCGTCGGCTTCGACGACCTGCCCGTGGCCGGCGATGTCACGCCCGCGCTGACCACCGTGCGGCTGCCGCTGGAGGAGATCGGCCGCCGGGCGCTGCTGCTGGCCCTCGGCGACGCGACGGCTTCGCCGCGCACGCTCGCCGTGCCCTCACGCCTGGTGGTACGGGCCAGCACGGCTCCGCCGCCCCGGATGAACGGCTGAGTTCCTGCCGGGCTGGAAGCGCCCGGACCGGCGAGTTGACGCATTAAAGGGACGGACTCCCAGCTTGATGCACCAAGTTGCCGATCCTTTCCCTGCAACCCTCTTGAAATAATGCATTAACCCCCACCACACTGAGGTCAACGCCGATTGACGCGTCAAATCCGAGGGGGTGGTGGCTGGATGGGTACGTCCGGGCCCAAGTACCAGCGCATCAAGGACGAGTTGCGGGCCGAGGTGGCTCGTGACGAGTACGAGGCCGGTGCTCCGTTCATCACTCAGAACCAGCTGCGCGAGCGCTTTCAGGTCAGCTCCACCACTGCCGTCCGGGCACTCAACGACCTTGTCGCAGAAGGGCTGTTGGTGCGTCGGCGCGGCCAGGGGACCTTTGTCGCCGACGCCGGTGACCGGGCGCCCGCGGAGCCCTCACCGGCACACCGGTCCGGGGTGATCGCCTGCATCATCAGCGGCCAGGGGCCCTACCAGTCGGAGGTGCTGCGCGGGATCGAGTCCGGCTGTTCGGAGCGCGGGATGCGGCTGTTCTTCTCCGACTCCGCCGTCCACATGACCGATACCGGGCACGCCGCCCACGACGCCTCGCTGGCCCGCCAGGACCAGGCGCTGCGCCAGGCCGTCGAGGACCGGGTCGACGGTGTCATCCTCTACCCCGTCCAGGGCGCGCCCGATTTCGATGTCCTCGACGGGATCAGGCGCCTGCGCATCCCCATGGTCCTGGTCGACCGGTATTTCCCGGGCCTCGCCATCGACGCGGTCACCGCCGACAACTACGACGTCGGCTACCGCCTCACCGAACATCTGCTGGCCGACGGTCATGAGCGGATAGCGACGCTCTGGGGCGAGACGCAGTGCACCAGCGTCCACGACCGGATGACCGGTCACAAGCAGGCGTTGCGCGCCCATGACCAGCCCCTGCTACCCCAGTTGACCGCGCTGCGCTCGTACACGGCGCTGTCCGAGGACGAGCGCAAACAGCTGCTGACCGACCTGCTCGGCTCGCCCGAGCCGCCGACCGCCCTGCTGTGCGCCCACGGTTTCGCCGTCGCCACCGCCGCCGCCGATCTGGCCTCGCTCGGCATCGCCGTGCCCGACGAGATCGTGCTGGCCGGGATGGACGACGCCGGACCCTACGACCTGCTGCCGCTCACCAGCTTCGCCGCCCGGCTCCCCGCCAGGGAGATCGGCCTCCGGGCGGTCGAGCAACTGGTCACCCGGATCGCGGAGCGCACGGCGGGCGAGGACCCGTACCGCAGCGCCGAGCAGATCGTGCTCCCCGTCCGGATCAGGACGCGCGAGTCCGGTCCGGTCCGGCTCCGTACCGTCGCCGCCCGCCGGCCCTGAGGGAGGAGACTCCTGTGTTCGCCGCCCCCACCCCCCGTACCCGCGAACTCGGGACCGATGTCCTGGTGGTCGGTGCCGGTCTCGGTGGCCTCGCCGCCGCGCTGACCGCCGCCCGGTTCGGACACCGTGTCGTGCTCACCGAGGCGACCGACTGGCCCGGTGGTCTGTTCACCGCGCAGGCCGTGCCGCTCGCCGACGGCCACCGCATCGAACTGGACCCCGTCTCCCCCGGCTACCGCGATCTGCGCGAGCGGATACGCGACTTCTACCGGCGCAACTACCCGCTGCGCCCCGAGCCGTTCGCCGATCCGCTGCTCGACCCCGGCCTCAGCACCACCGGCCATCTCAGCCACGAGCCGCGCGCCGCACTCGCCGTCGTCCAGGAACTCCTCACCCCGCACCTCGCCTCCGGCAGGCTCACCCTGCTGCTCGGCCACCGCCCGATCGCGGCCCGGACGGACGGGGACCGGGTGACCTCGGTGACCCTCGCGGCGGCGGACGGCGAGCCGGTGACGGTCAGCGCCCCCTATGTCGTCGACGCCACGGACCTGGGCGAGCTGCTCGGCCTCGCGGGCGTGGAGCATGTCACCGGCGCCGAGTCCCGCGAGGAGACCGGCGAGCCGCACGCGCCCGCCGTCGCCGATCCGCTGGACCAGCAGCCGGTCTCCTGGGTCTTCGCCCTGGACCACCGTCCCGGCGAGGACCACACGGTGGACCGGCCGGCCGGCTACGACCGGTGGGCCGAGGCCTTCTCCTGGGACGTCGCGGAGCCGAGCGGCGGGCCGGCGCGCTCCGTTCCACTGTTCCTGCACGAGCCGGATGACGTCCCGCCCTGGGCCGCGCCGCCCAACGACCGCTGGCACCAGCTGCGGGCGCTGGCCCGGAGCCGGTATCTGCCGGGCACGTTCGACAGTGACGTCACCCTGGTCGACTGGGAGCAGACCGCCTACGGCCGGCTCCCGCTGACCGGCGCCGGCGACGAGGTGCGGGTCCGGGCCGAGCAGGAGGCCCACGAGCAGGCCCTGTCGTTCCTCCACTGGATGCAGACCCGAGCGCCTCGGCACGACGGCGGTCACGGCTACCCCGAACTGCGGCTCAGGCCCGATGTCACGGGCACCGCCGACGGGTTCGCCAAGACCGCGCACGTACGCGAATCCCGGCGCATCCGGGCCGAGTTCACCCTGCTGGAGCACCATCTGACCGCCGAGGCGCGGGCCGGGGCGCCGGGCGCCGAGACGTTCACGGACAGTGTGGGCACCCTGCGGTCCCGGATCACCCTTCTCCCCAAGGCAGGTGGCGGCTCCGGACTGGACCTGGAGTGCCTGCCGTTCCAGCTGCCGCTGGGTGCGCTGCTGCCGGTACGGGTGGAGAATCTGCTCCCGGCCGGGCGGAACATCGGCGCCACCCATCTCAGCGCGCCCGCGCTCGGCGGGCACGCCGGCCAGTGGAGCATCGGTGAGGCCGTCGGCGCACTGGTCTCCTACTGCCTGGAGCACCGGCTGCCGCCTCGTGCGGTCCGCGCGAGCGAGTACCGGCTCGCCTCCTTCCAGGACCGGCTGAGCGGTTCGCTCGGTCTCGCCCTCGACTGGCCGGACCGGCTCCGCACCGGCCCCGTGACCAGTGCCGGGGCGCTCTACGCCACGCTCTGAACCCCACTGCCCTTCCTTCGGGAAGGGCACTTTCCCGACCTGCTGGAAAACGCTTACCAATCCCGGCGGCTCACGCCCTCAGCCTGGACGGCCCTCTGTGACTGTGACCCCTTATCGTGTACTGCTCGTCGGCGCGGGCAACATCGCCCGCGCCGTCCATATGCCGGCGTTCCTCGAACTTCCCTCGGACTTCACGGTGGTGGGCGCCGTGGACGCCGATCCCGCCGCAGCCCGCTCCTTCGCCGCCGACTTCGCGCTCCCCCACCACTCCACCGATCTCGCCGCCTCGCTGGGCGAGGTCCGTCCCGAACTCGTCGTCATCGCCTCGCCGCCCGTCGCCCACCGGGAGCAGGTCGTCGCCGCCCTGACCGCGGGGGCCTGGGTCTGGTGCGAGAAGCCGCCCGCGCTGAGCCTGGCGGAGTACGACGCCATGACCGCCGCCGAGGGCGAGAAGGGACCGTACGCCCCGATCGTCTTCCAGCACCGGTTCGGCTCGGGCGCCGAGCACGCCAAGGCGCTCATTGCCTCCGGGGAGCTGGGGGCGCCGCTGGTCGCCCACTGTCAGACCACCTGGTACCGCGACGACGCCTACTACGCGGTCCCCTGGCGCGGGAAGTGGGCCACCGAGGGCGCGGGCCCCGCCATGGGGCTCGGCATCCACCAGATCGACCTGCTGCTGGAACTGCTGGGTGACTGGGCGGAGATCCGGGCCATGGCGGGGAGGCTGGCCCGCGACGTCGAGACCGACGACGTCACCACCGCCACCGTGCGCTTCGCCTCGGGCGCGCTGGCCACCGTGGTCAACAGCGCGCTCTCGCCGCGCCAGCTGAGCCATCTGCGGATCGATCTGCGGGACGCCACGATCGAGCTGAACCATCTGTACGGGTACGGCAACGGCGACTGGACCTACACCCCGGCGCCGGGCATCGAACCCGGCCGGGCGGCCGGCTGGGCCTCCCCCGCCGAGGACGTCCCCAGCTCGCACGGCGCCCAGCTCCGTTCGCTCCTGGCCGACATGCGGGCGGGACGGCGGCCCAGGGCGAGCGCCGGGGACGGCCGTCGCTCCCTGGAGCTGATCACCTCGATGTACAAGGCAGCGCTCACCGGCCGCCCCGTCCTGGCCGGTGAGATCGGACCTGGCGACCCGTTCTACACGGCGCTGCACGGCTCCGTTCCCGGCTGGGCCCCGCAGGAGTCCGGGCGATGACCGACCGCCCGCACAGTGGCGTGGACCGTGCCCTGCTGCTCACCTTCGACGACCGGCATGTGCGCGAGTGGGCCGCGGTCGCGCCGTTGTTCACGTCGTACGGCGCACGGGTCACCTTCTTCATCTGCGAGCCCGACCGGCTGGACCGGGACGAGGTGCGGCTGCTGCGCCGGCTCGCGGACGACGGCCACACCATCGGTTGCCACGGCCTGCGGCACGAGCGCGCGCCGGAGTTCGTCGCCGCGCACGGTGCGGCCGCCTATCTCGACCGGGAGGTGGTGCCCGCCCTCGACGCGCTGCGCCGCCTCGGCTTTCCGGCCCGCAGCTTCGCCTACCCGTGCAGTGCCCGCGACGAGGACACCGACCGGCTGCTCCTGACGCTCTTCGACCGGCTGCGCGGCGGGGTACCGGTCGCCCGTCGCGCCGATCCCCGCCTCGCGGACGAACTCCACGTCCCGGCCGGTGACGTACCCGGCCGGCGGGTCCTGCCGGGCTGCTCGGTGGACTCCGGGCGCGGGAGCGTCGCGTACGGGGACGATCTGAGCGGTGTCGAGGAGGCACTGCGCCGGAGCACCGGGCACGGCGGCGTGACCACGCTCTACGCCCACTGCGTCGCCGACGCCCATGAGGCCAACCATGTGACCCCGGCCCGGCTGGAGAAGCTCCTGGCCACGGCCGACGGGATGTCGCTGCCCTGCGTGGGCTTCGACGAACTCCCGTGAACCACTTCCGCGTCGCACACATTTCATCCAGAGGGGCCCTTCACTCATGCATGACGACCGCACACTGACCGAGGAACGGCTCGACCGCGCCCTTCGCGAGCGCATCCGCCCCGCCGTCCACCCCCGGACCACGCCCCTGGAGTTCGAGGTCTGGCACGCCCCCGGCGAACCGGTGCCCTTCACCGAGGCGGTGGCCGCCCCGTACAAGCCGGGCGCCCTCGGTGCCGACTGGGGTCCGGCCTGGGGCACCAGCTGGTTCCGGGTGTCCGGCCGGGTTCCGGAGGGCTGGGCCGGTGAGACCGTCGAGGCGGTGATCGACCTCGGCTTCGCCAAGGACCGGCCGGGGTTCTCCGCGGAGGCGCTGGCCCACCGGCCGGACGGCAGCGTGGTCAAGGCTCTCAATCCTCGCAACACCTGGCTGCGGGTCGGCGAACCGGTCGCGGGCGGCGAGGAGTTCACGTACTACCTGGAGGCCGCCGCCAATCCGGAGATCCTGGAAGGGGTCAGCCCGCTGGGCGACCGGGAGACCGCGGGCAGCGAGCCGCTGTACCGCGTCGAGCGGATGGACCTCGCGGTCTTCGACCGGCAGGTGTGGGAGCTGGTCCAGGACCTGGAGGTGCTCGACCAGCTGATGCGGCAGCTGCCGCTCGGCTCCGCGCGCCGCTGGGAGATCCTGCGCGCCGTGGAACGCTGCCTGGACGCCCTGGACCTGGACGCCGTGGGGGCGAGCGCGACCGCCGCCCGGGAGGAGCTGCGGGAGGTGCTCGCCTCCCCCGCGAACGCCTCCGCGCACCGGCTGTCCGCGGTGGGCCACGCGCACATCGACTCGGCCTGGCTGTGGCCGCTGCGGGAGACGGTGCGCAAGGTGGCCCGCACCACCTCCAACGTGGTGGCGCTGATGGACGACCGGCCGGAGTTCGTCTTCGCGATGTCGCAGGCCCAGCAGCTGGACTGGCTGCGGGAGCACCAGCCCGCGCTGTACGCCCGGGTGAAGGAGAGGGCCGCCGCCGGTCAGTTCGTGCCGGTGGGCGGGATGTGGGTGGAGTCGGACACCAACATGCCCGGGTCGGAGGCGCTGGCCCGGCAGTTCGTGTACGGCAAGCGGTTCTTCCTGGAGGAGTTCGGGGTCGAGACCGAGGAGGTATGGCTGCCCGACTCGTTCGGCTACTCGGCGGCGCTGCCGCAGCTGGTGAAGCTCTCCGGCTCGCGCTGGTTCCTCACCCAGAAGATCTCCTGGAACACCACGAACCCGTTCCCGCACCACTCCTTCCTGTGGGAGGGGCTGGACGGCACCCGGGTGTTCACCCACTTCCCGCCGGTGGACACCTATGTGGCCGAGCTGTCCGGCGAGGAGCTCGCGCACGCCGAGGCGAACTTCCGGGACAAGGGCCACGCCACCCGTTCGCTGGTGCCGTTCGGCTGGGGCGACGGCGGTGGCGGCCCCACCCGCGAGATGCTGGCTCGGGCCGAGCGGCTCGCGGACCTGGAGGGCTCCCCGCGGGTGACGATCGAGACGCCCTCGGACTTCTTCGCGGCCGCCGAGGCGGAGTACGAGCGGCCGCCGGTGTGGCTGGGCGAGCTGTATCTGGAGCTGCACCGCGGTACGTACACCTCGCAGGCGCGGACCAAGCAGGGCAACCGGCGCAGCGAGCACCTGCTGCGGGAGGCCGAGCTGTGGGCGGCGACCGCCGCTGTGCGGGCCGGATTCCCTTATCCGCAGGCGGAGTTGGACCGGATCTGGAAGAGCGTGCTGCTGCACCAGTTCCACGACATCCTGCCGGGTTCGTCGATCGCCTGGGTGCACCGCGAGGCCGAGGCCACCTACGCCCGGATCGCCGAGGAGCTCGAAGCGGTGATCGGGGCGGCGCAGCGGGCGCTGGCCGGCGCCGCGGAGGGCGGCGGCACGGTGGTGTTCAACTCCGCTCCGCACGGCCGCGCGGGCGTGCTGGCGGGGGGCGCGGCGCTCGCCCCGGAGCAGCCGGAGCAGCCGGTCGGGGTCGAGGAGTACGACGGCGGCTTCCGGCTGGACAACGGGGTGCTGCGGGTGATCGTGGACGCGCGGGGGCTGGTGGTCTCCGTCGTCGACCTGGTGGCCGGGCGGGAGACCGTCGCGCCGGGGGGCGTGGCGAATCTGCTCCAGGTCCACCCGGATCTGCCCAACCGCTGGGACGCGTGGGACGTCGATGCCTTCTACCGCAACACGGTGACCGATCTGACCGAGGCGGATGCGGTGCGCCGCAGCGGTGACGGCGTGGAGGTGGTGCGCAGCTTCGGTTCGTCCCGGGTCACCCAGCTGCTGACGCTGCGGCCCGGTGCCCGGCGCCTGGACATCGACACCGAGGTCGACTGGCACGAGCAGGAGAAGTTCCTCAAGGCGGCGTTCCCGATCGATGTGCGCGCCGATCACTCCACGGCGGAGACCCAGTTCGGGCACGTGCAGCGGCCGACGCACACCAACACCAGCTGGGAGGCGGCCAAGTTCGAGATCTGCGCCCACCGTTTCCTGCACGTCGGCGAGCCGGGCTGGGGTGCGGCGCTGATCAACGACTCGACGTACGGGCACGATGTGACCCGTACGGTCCGCGAGGACGGTTCGACCACGACCACGGTGCGGCTCTCGCTGCTGCGGGCGCCCCGCTATCCCGATCCGGCGACCGACCAGGGGGTGCACCGGCTGCGGTACGCGCTGCTGCCGGGGGCGTCGATCGGTGACGCGGTCCGTGAGGGCTGGTCCTTCAGTCTGCCCGAGCGCCGGGTGCCGGGGAGCGCCGAGGTGGCCCCGCTGGTCTCGGTCGACGAGGACGCGGTGGTCGTGACGGCGGTGAAGCTCGCCGACGACGGCAGCGGGGACGTGGTGGTCCGGCTGCACGAGGCGCACGGCGGGCGGGTCTCGGCGCGGCTGACGGCGGGCTTCGCGCTGGCCGGGGCGAGCGTGACGGACCTGCTGGAGCGTCCGCTCGCCGACGAGCGGGCCGAGGTGGACGGCGATGCGGTCCTGCTGGGGCTGCGGCCGTTCCAGATCGTGACGCTCAGGCTCACACCGAACGACGAGGTGTGAGGCGTGCGGGGTGGGTGCGTATCGCCGCGCACTCGCCCCGTAGTCTTTTTCCATGAACGCTGGGGGGCCTGTGCGCCGTGTGATCGACGACCGTTTCGAGCTGGTGAACCGGCTCGGCAGTGGCGGGATGGGCATGGTGTGGCGGGCCCACGACCTGGCTCTGCACCGCGATGTGGCGCTCAAGGAGGTGCGGCCCCCGGACCCGGCGCTCAGCGAGAACGATCCGGAGTCGGCCAGGCTGCTGCGTGAGCGGGTGCTGCGCGAGGCCCGTGCGCTGGCCCGGCTCGACCACCCGGGTGTCGTCACTGTCCACCACATCGTGGACGGCGGGGCCGGGACGTACCCGTGGATCGTGATGGAGCTGGTGCCCGGTGCCTCGCTCGCGGAGCGGCTGGCCGAGGGGACGCTCTCCCCGGTCGAGGCCGCGGAGCTGGGCCGGGGGGTGCTGTCCGCGCTGCGGGCCGCCCATGCCGCCGGAATCCTGCACCGCGACGTCAAGCCCGCCAACGTGCTGCTGCGGGCCGACGGGAGCCCGGTGCTCACCGACTTCGGCATCGCGGCGATCCGCGAGTCCACCAGTCTGACGGCGACCGGTTCCATCATCGGCTCCCCCGACTACATGGCGCCCGAGCGCATCCGCGGCGAGGAGGGCGATCCCTCGTCGGACCTGTGGTCGCTCGGCATGATGATGTACGTCGCCGTGGAGGGCCGGCATCCGCTGCGCAAGGCCACCACGCTGGCGACCCTGGCCGCCGTGCTGGACGAGGAGATCCCGCCGCCCCGGCAGGCCGGTCCGCTGGCCCCCGTGCTGAACGCACTGCTGACCCGAGACACGTCCGCCCGGCCCGGTCCCGAGGAGCTGGACCGGATGCTTGCGGCGGTGAGCGAACCGGCCGGGGCTGCCGGGCCGCGCCCCGCGGCTCCGCAGGATGCCGTGCCGCCTCGCCCGGAAGCGCCCACCCGGCAGGACGCGGTGCCGCCGGGCTTCGGCCGGACCGGCCCGACCACTGTCCTGCCGGCCGGCCCCGGCCGGGGAACGGGCACCACTCCCCCGCGTCCGGAGCCGGCGACGCTGGGGAGCCAGGAGATCCGTCGCAGGCTCCGGCGGGGCCGCGCCGTCACCGTCACCACCGCTCTGGCGGGCACCGCCCTGACCGGGGTGCTGGTGTGGTCGCTGGTGCCCGACTCGGACACGAACACTTCCGGCAGAGCCTCCGCCGCCTCGGACACGAAGACTTCCGGCAAAACCCCGTCCACCTCGGTCCCGGACTCCGGGGGCCCCTCGCCCACCGACGAGAAGGAGAGCACGCCGAAGTCCGCGCCGCCGGCCAAGGACCTGCTGACACCCGCCGGGGCACGGTCCGTCATCGCGGCGCTCAAGCCGGTGATGGGCACCACCGAGGTCACGTCGTTCACGCTGTTCGACGTGCACGCGAGCATCGAGGCTCCGGTAGCGAAGAACAAGGGCCTGTACGACGTCTACACGTACCGGGACGGCAAGGCCACCCGTGACCGCGCGGGCGGCACCCTCGCATCGGACGCCAAGTCCGTGGACCTGGAGAAGGTCGACTGGGACGCCCTCCCGGGGCTGATACGCCGGGCGGACAAGGAGCTCGGCGTCGCCGAGCCGACCACCCACTACGTGGACATCGATCCGGCTTCCCCGTTCGAGAATTACCGGCCGACGCTCAGCGTCTATGTCTCGGACGAGTACGGCGGCGCCTATCTGCGGGCCGACATCAATGGCAAGGTGCTCAAGAAGTATCCGCGCAACGGCTGAACCGGGCGCGGGTCAGCCGAGCACCCGGAACAGCACCAGCAGCACGGCCGCGAGGGCCACGCCCATCAGCAGCGTCCAGAGACCGGACGGGATACCGCTGGACGGCTGCTTGACCACGGTGGGCGGGGCGGCGGCGTTCGCCCGGGCCAGCCATTCGCGCGGCGGGTTGTCGGCGACGACGACCCGCCAGGGCTGCTCGGGGTCGTACTCGACGACGGCCCTGGACTTGTGCAGCAGCCCCTGGAGGTCGAGGGGGTGACAGACCCGCATCCGGTACGCGGGGAGCCCGTCGGGCATCACGGTCAGGTCGAAGGCGAACACGGAGTTCACCGACCGCCCGTCGCGGACCGGCCGGCCGGTCTTCTTGTCGACGGTCCTCACCCCGTTGACCACGGCGGGCGCGAAGGCCCGCGGCCCGCCGGAGCGCGGCCGCATCGCCGAGTTCGTCCCCATCGGATCGGCCAAGTCGCCGAGGACCGTCAGGATCACGGCCGTCACGGGGACGCCGGTCAGCAGCAGCCAGCGGGGGCCGTCCAGGGCGCCGTGGACCATCGCGGCGACGGAGAGTCCGATCAGGAGGGCGGCCACCAGCCTGAGCGAGGAGAAGAACATGCGCGGGGACGATATGGATCGGTTCATGTGAGGCGCAGCAGCTTTCGGTGGGGAACCGCGACCCGGGTGTGAGCGGGGTCGCCGGGGCGGTCGGCGTCGTACACGGCGAGGACGTCGCGTCTGAGAGCGACGCGATCCACGATGGCCGGGACCTCGTGGCGTACCCCGGCCTCGTCGTCGAACACCACGGTGACCTCACCGGACTTGCGGCCCACCGACCGCCAGCCCTCCAGCACCGCGTCGGCCGTGCGGTAGCGACGGGACAGCCTGCGCAGCCCCGCGGTGCGGCGCAGGCTCACCGCCGCTCCCCACCAGGCGACGAGGCAGCCCACGCCCGCGACGGACCACAGGAAGGTGAGCCATTGGGAGACGGCGTAGTCGCCCAGCGGAACGACGATGTGGAAGCTGGTGACGGTGGTCCGCTCGACCTGGCCCTCGGCCAGCGCGTCGTACCAGCCGGCCAGGGCCGCGACGGCGGAGAGTGTGATCATCGCGCCCGGTGCCGCCCGGTGCAGGTAGCGGGCGGAGAGCAGACCGAGGAAGACGGCGAAGGCGATCCCGAGCATCGCGGACACGGACGCGAACTGGTCGCTGGCGCAGCCCCCGCTCAGGTCGCAGGACCATTTCACGCCGATCGCCTCGTGGCTGGCGATGTACCACATCGTCCAGACCTGCCACGCCATCAGCGCGCACGCGATGACGCGCATCGCCTGCGCATAGGCCTTCTGCCGCACTGTTCGCCCTTGTCCTCGCCATGTCACCGGGGCATTGACGTGCCCCGATGGACGATATACATGCTGTCCACACCCTGTCCGTGATCCACACCACGCCGACCGCGGCGCGGCAGGGCTCAGACCGTGCTGGTCAGCGCCTTCGGTACCCAGCGGAGCTGGGCCGCCTCCTGGAACATGGCACCGCCCTCGTGGCCGTTGAACGGGTAGACCTCGATCTCCTTCTCGCCGCCGTAGGCGTTGTGCGCCGCGAAGACCGTGGACGGCGGGCAGACCTGGTCCATCAGCGCGACGGAGAAGAGCGCGGGGGCGGTGCCCCGGGCGGCGAAGGACACGCCGTCGAAGTACGACAGGGTGCGCAGGGCGGTCTCCTCCTTGCCCCGGTGCATCTTGAGGTAGCGGGCTATCTCCGCGTACGGGTTGGCGTCCGTGAGCGTGACGGCCCGTCCGAAGTGGCAGAGGAACGGGACGTCGACGGAGATGGCGGCCAGGTCGGGTACGAGCCCGCCGACCGCGAGGGTGATGCCGCCGCCCTGGCTGCCGCCGAGCGCGACGGTGCGGGCGGGGTCGGCGAGCGGGTGGGACCGGGCCGCTTCGACGGCGCGTACGGCGTCGGCGTAGACCCGGCGGTAGTAGTAGGTGTCCGGGTCCTCGATGCCGCGGGTCATGAAGCCCGCGAGGGAGGGGCCCGAGCCGACCGGGTCGGGGGTGTCGCCGACGTTGCCGCCGCTGCCCTGGCCGCGCACGTCCATGATGAAGTGGGCGAATCCGGCCGTCGGCCACAGGCCCCAGCAGTGCGGAAGGCTGCGTCCGCCGTTGTAGCCGTGGAACTGGACGATGAGCGGGAGCGGGCCCTCGGCGTTCGCGGGGGCGGTGAACCAGCCCTTGATCGGGTGGCCGCCGAAGCCTGCGAACGTGACGTCCCAGGTGCGGGTGCCGGTCAGGCCGGTCTCGACGGGTTCGAAGGAGACCGCCGGATCGTGGGCGCGGGTCTCGGCGAGGGTCTTCGACCAGAAGGCGTCGAAGTCCTCCGGTTCGTCCGTCTGCGCCCGGTAGGCGCGGAGTTCGGGCAGCGGCAGGTCGAACAGGGCCATGGAGCTGGTCTCCTCACGGTGGGATCCGGAACAGTCTGCCGTTCGGCGTCACGGCATGGAGCGGCGGGGCCGGGTGCTGTCAGGTGCACCCGGCCCCGCCCGTTGTGGGGTGGATCAGTCGGTCAGCTGGACGGCCCGCAGGCCGGTGGCGCTCTTGGAGTTGTTGGCGATGGCGGCGCCCCACTCCGACCAGCCGCGTGCCCGGCCGTCGTTGTCGCTGTCGTTGACGACGAAGCCGAGTCCGATGGATGCGGTGGGCTTGCCGGCGAGGCCGAGCGAGGCCCACGGCACGGTCACCGTGTAGTGGGTGGTGGTGCCGTCACGGGTGATCTGTGCGGTGGCGCCGGGGGTCGGTCCCGCGGACTGGCCGGAGGGTGCCCGCCAGGTGTAGACCTGCGGCTTGCCGCCCACGAGCGAGGCGCCGAACTCGACGTACTGCTTGCTGCGGCCCGGCACCTGGGGGGTGACGGCGAACTGGATGCTGTCGCCCTGCCACATGTTCTCGGCGGTGGTGGCGGGCTGTGCCAGTGCGTTGTCCGTGATCGCGCCCTTGAGGACGAGTCCGGCGTCGCTGTACTGGGGCCGGACGGCGCCGGACAGGTCGGCGGCGCCGTTGTAGCCGCCCGTGTACTTCACCGAGCCGTCGCCGATGACGTCGATGGGTGTGGTGGTGTCGGTGCCGGCCGGCTGAACGGCACCCCATCCGTTCCAGGCGCCCACCGCGGTCCTGGTGCCGTCAGGAGTGTTGATGTAGGCGGCCGTCCAGTAGCGCTTCCACTGCTTGATGTTGCGCGCGTCCACGGTGTAGGAGGCGCTGGACTCGGTGCCGACCTTGATCGGGCCGTCGATGGTGCCCCGGTCCAGGTAGGTGTCGCCCGAGTTCACCTGCCAGTCCAGCTTGGTGAGTTCGAGCGGGCCGCGGACGCGGTTGTTGGTGACGGTCACCTTGAGCGCGGCGGCGAACGGGGCCGCCTTCCGCACCACCGGGTCGAAGGTGACCTGGGTCGGCGGCACCACTTCGGTGTCGGAGGTGAGACGGGCGAGGTTCAGCGGCCCGAGTCCGACGGTGCCGCTGACCGTGCGCGGGCCGACGAGGGCCGAGGTGGGCAGCTGGATGTTCTGGCGGGCGACCTTGCCGGGCTTGCCGGTGACCCGGTACTTCTCCCCGGCGATCCGGAAGTCGTAGCGCAGCGGCAGCGTCCGGCCCTTGGTGCCGTCCACCTGGAGCACCGCGTCGACGCTCTCCTCGGTGTTGGAGTGCTGCGGCAGCCGGAGCGAGAACACGGGGCCACTGGCGGTCTTGACCGCGCTGACCGCGCCCTTGACGTACAGCACCTTGCCGTCGATGCCGAGCTGCACCTTGCCGCCGACCGGGAGGTAGGTCTTCTCGTGGCCCATCTGGTCGGTGACGGTGACCGGGCCGCTCGCCGAGAGTTCAGCCGTTCCCGGGGTCGCGGCCGTGGTGTACAGGGCCCGGACCGTGTCGGTTCCGGTGCCGAAGCGGTACGAGCGGACATCGGCGGAACCCGCGTCGTCACGGCCGGCGTAGGCGCGGCCCGCGAGCTGCCGGATCAGCACGCCCTCGGTGACCACGGACGGCTTGGGCTGCCAGGCCTTGACCTCCGCGGTGGGGCGCTTGAAGGCGCCGAAGTTGTGTTCCTTGTTGGTGGCGTCTGTGCCGTCGTTGGTGAGGTCGTACCAGTAGTAGCGGTTGACGCCCGAGGCGAACGAGAAGATCTGGGCGCGCGGCACGTACGCGGCCTGCTGGGCCGGGGTGACGCCGTCGCTGTGGGTCGGATAGCCGTTCTCGGTGATCCACAGCGGGAAGTTCTTGCCGCCGGCCGCGTCCAGATCGGCGCGTACCTGCGGCAGCTTCTCCAGCGCGGTCTCGGGCGGGGCGGGGTAGCCGTAGTGGTGAACGCTGAGCGCGTTCATGTACTTCAGGCCGCCGATCGCGTACAGCCGCTTCAGCCAGTCGGTCTGCAGACCGGCCAGGCCGCCGCCGACGACGACGGCGTCCGGGACCTTGGCGTGCACCTTGCCGTAGCTGGCCTGGAGCAGCTTGAGGTAGCAGTCGGCGGTGATGCCGCAGGTGCCGTTGTTGAAGCCGGTCGAGTTGTACTCGTTGTAGATCTCGATTTCCTTCGAGGACTGCTGGTACTTCTCCACGGCGGCGGCCGTGAATTTCCCGTACGCCTCAAGGGCCGCGTCGGAGGCCGGGGTCCGGTTGCCGTCGTAATTGGGGTTCCGGTAGCCGGAGATGGGCAGGGCGGTCAGCCCCTGCGACTTGGCGTACGGGATGTGCTGGTCGGTGGAGTAGCTGCTCCAGGTATAGGTGCCGGGGGTCTTCTCGATGGCGCCCCAGTTGATGTCGGAGCGGATCCCGTGCATGCCCATCAGCTTGACCGAGCGCAGCAGCTTCTGGTCGTCGCCGTCGTTCCATCCGTAGTGGATGCCCGTGCCGAAGCGGGTGTCCTGCTGTTCCTTGCCGGTCAGCGCGGTCAGTACGCCGAAGTTGGCGGTACGGGTGGTGGTGCCGGCGGTCGCCGTGAGCGTGTAGTAGCCGCTGCCGAGCTTCGTGACGTCGACGGTGGCCGAGCCGCCGGCGACCGGTGCGGTGCCGGACGCGACGGTCAGGCCCTGGTCGTCGATGGCCTTCCAGGCCACCGAGGCCTGGTCGGAGCTCAGGGTGATCTTCGCCTGTCCCTTGACGAAGATCAGGTCGGGCGAGGTGACGGTGAGGGTGCCGGCCGCGTGGGCGGCCGGGGCCGTGCCGGGCAGCGGAGCCGCCACCAGCAGACAGCCGAGCAGGGCGGCGGCGCTGCCCCACGCGGCGGGCCGCCGGGAGCGACCCCTTATTCTGGCCGGAACCAGAGGACCTGGCCGGATCGTGCCGTTCTGTTCCATCGAGGCAACCTCTCGATCGGATCGGCGCGGTGCGCTTCGGTGGTTCCCGGGTGGGGGTGTGCTCCGTCGGCTGTACCCCGGCGGAGCACACCGGCCCGTATGCCGTCGGCGCGCACCGCTGTCGCCGTCGGCCGGCGCGGACGGGGATCCGCACCGGTGCCCGGGTTGTGCCTCATCCCTTGAGGCCGGTGAAGCCTCCCCCGCCGCGGACGATCTGCCGCTGGAAAATCAGGAACAGCACGACCGGGGGCAGGATGGCGAGCAGCATCCCGGCGATGAGCAGCGACTGTTCCGCCGTTTCCGCGAGGCGCGGCAGCGCGGCGGAGATGGGCTGCTTCTCGGTGTCCGGGATGACGATCAGCGGCCAGAGGAAGTCCTTCCAGGAGTTCATGACCGTCAGCAGGGTCACCACCGCGAGGATCGGCTTCGACATGGGCAGCACGATCCGGCGGAAGATGGTGAACGGCCCCGCCCCGTCGACCTTGGCGGCCTCGAAGAGTTCGCGCGGGATGCCGTCGAAGAACTTCATCACGATCAGCACGGTGAAGGCGCTGGCCGCGTGCGGCAGCCAGACGCCCCAGGGGCTGTTGGCGAGGGAGATGCCGAGGCCCGGCAGGTCGAGCACGGTGAGGTAGAGCGCCACCAGGGAGATGGAGCCGGGGATGAACAGGGTGGCGAGCACCATCCACCGCACGGGCGCCGCCCACTTGGGGCGCAGCACGGACAGTACGTAGCCGCCGGTCGTGGCGACGAGAAGGTGCGCGACGACCGAGCCGGTGACCAGGACCACGGTGTTCCAGAGGTACTGGCCGACCTGGAGTTCGCTCCAGGCGCGGGAGAGGTTGTCCCACTGCGCGTGGTCGGGCCAGAGCGCCAGCGGATCGCGCAGCAGCTCCTGGGTCGGTGAGACGGCGCCCTTGAACGTCCAGTAGAGGGGCGCCGCTCCGAAGGCGAGCAGCAGCAGGAGCGAGAGGGTCTGCACGGAGCGGAGCGAGAAGCGTACGGAGGTCCGTCGCCGGTCGGCGCCGGAGATGAGTCCGCGTGCGCTCTCCTCGGGGCGGCCGGCGCGGCGGGTGTGAAGGGGGGTCTGTACGGCCATCAGTTGCTCCAGCTCCTCGTCGCCCGCAGATAGATCGCCGAGAGCACGCCGAGCACGAGGGCCAGCATCACGCTGAGCGCGGTCGCGGCTCCGAAGTCGCCGTTCTGGAAGGCGTAGTTGTAGATCAGCATCAGGATGGTGAGGGTGGAGTCCTCCGGGCCGCCGTCCGTCATCACGAAGGGTTCGGTGAAGATCTGGAGGGTGCCGATGATCTGGAGCAGCAGCATGATCAGGATGACCCCGCGCAGCGAAGGCAGGGTGATGTGCCAGATCCGGCGCCAGATGCCCGCGGCGTCGATCTCGGCGGCCTCGTACAGTTCGGTCGGTACGGAGCCGAGCGCCGCCAGATAGATGATGACCGTGGAGCCGAAGCCGGCCCAGGTCGCTTCCAGCACGATCGACAGCATGGCGGTGTCGGTGGACTGGAGCCAGGGGTACGGGCCGAGGCCCACATGGGCCAGCAGCTGGTTGAACAGCCCGGCGTCCGGGTCGTAGAACACCTTCCACAGCAGGACCGACACGACCGGCGGGATCGCCACCGGCAGGTAGGCGAGGATGCGGAACAGGGTGCCGCCACGCCGCAGTTCGGAGATGAGCACGGCGAGGAAGAGCGGCACCGGGAAGCCGATCACCAGGGCGAGCACGGCGAACAGCGCAGTGTTCTTGACGGCCGTCCACAGCAGCGGGTCGTCCAGCACATGCTTGAAGTTGTCCAGGCCCACCCAGGTGGCGGGGTCGACCAGATTGGTCTGCTGGAAACTGAGCTGCACGCTCTGGACGATCGGCCACCACGAGAAATAGGCGAAGCACAGCACCATCGGCAGGCCGAACAGGATGGTGGTGACGCCTCCTTGCCTGACCCAGCGGACGAGGCGTTCCGCCGGGCCGCCGCGGTGCGGGGAGGCGGTGCGCGGCGGCCCGTCGGGGGTCCGCGGCCGGTCCGCGGAGGGGTCGACGGAACGTTGTTTCTTCGTCCGGTCCTTCTGGGTGCGGTTCCCGGCGGGCGCCGCAGGCGCTTGTGACCTGCTCATTGACGTCTCCTCGCCTCTCCTCGTGCTGTGCTCACTGCCTGATGTCCGGACGCTCCGCTGCCGGAAGGGGTACTGGCGCCGTCAGCGGCACTAGTTCTGCGCCCGCTCCACCTGGGACTTGACCTGTGCCGCGGCCTTCTTCAGCTGCTCCGCCGGGTCGGCGTCCTGGCGGGTCAGTACGGCCTGTACGGCGCTGTCGAGCGCCTTGTAGACGTTCTGCGCCTCGACGGGCGGCTCGATGAGCAGCTCGTAGTCGCCGAGCGTGCTGCTGTACGGGGCGAAGTTCCCGACCGGCACATTGGCCTGCTTGTCGACCGCGGCCTGGACCGGGTCGGCGATGGCCGGCTTGTAGAACGGGACGCTCGGCACCCCGATGACTGCGCCGTCCTTCTTCTTGGCCACCGCGTCCTTCTCGGCGAGCGCCACGTCGTACTTGGTGGAGAGGTAGTAGAAGTCGATGAACTTCGCCGCGGCCTCGCGCTGCTGCGCGGTGGCCCTGGGACTGATCACCGCGATGGTGCCGCCGGCCAGGGTCCGCTTGTTGCCGCCGTCGACGGGCATCGCGCCGAGGCCGATGGTCTTCGGGTCGCCCTTGTACTGCTGGACGTAGTGGCCGACCATGCTCGGTCCGGCGATCGTCATGCCGATCTTCCCGGCGGAGAAGTCCTTCTCCATGTCGGTGATGTTGCGCAGCTGGTTCCTGCCCATCGAGTCGTCCCTCCAGCGCATGTCCTTCAGCGCCTTCAGCGACTTCTCAGCGCCGCTGCCGGAACGGTCGAAGGTGTTGGCCCACTTGCCGCCGGACTGCTCCTGCATGCTGTCGCCGAAGGAGTACGCCATCGCGGTCAGCATCCAGCCGCCCGTATTCTCCTTGGTCATCTGCGCGTAGCCGGCGGCGCCGGTCTTCTCGCTGATCGCCTTGGCCGCCGTACGGACCTCGGACCAGGTGGCCGGCGGCTTGTCCGGGTCGAGTCCGGCCTTCTCGAACAGGTCCCGGTTGTAGACCAGGCCGAGGGCGTACTCCTCGGTCGGGATGCCGTAGAGCTTGCCGTCCACGCCCTTCGCGGCCCCGAGCGCGACCTCGTTGAAGTCCTCGCTGTGCTTCAGCGCCTTGAAGTCGGCGGTGAGATCGGCGATCTGCCTGCGCTTGATCAGGCCCGACATCTCGGTGAGCGGCACCCGTACGACCGTCTCCAGGCTGCCGCCGCCGACCTTCGTCTGGAAGCTCTGCTGGTCGTACTGGTACTCGTTCGTCTTGATCTTGATCTTGGGGTTGGCCTTCTCGAATTCCGCCACCCGCGCGTCGAACGTCTTGAGCGCGGCCGCGTTGGTGGCGGGCGGGCGCCCGGAGACGGTGATCGTCACCGTGCCGTCGCCCGCCGCGTCACTGCCGGAACCGGAACACGAGGCAAGCACGCAGACGAGCGCACCCGCGGTGACGCCCGTCAGGGCGATGCGCAGGGAGGGTCTCATCGGGGACTCCATTCAGGGGCAGACCGGAAACCGGCTGGAAAGCGTTTTCCAGCCGGGGTCACCTTGCACCGCCCGATATCGCCGCGTCAATGGGTTTGGTGCGGGCTTCTGGCCCGGAGCCCAACGTATGCCTCTTGCCGCAGCGTAGACGTCGGCTTAGCCTCTGGAAAACGTTTCCCAAGCGTTTTCCGAAGATCGTCGGCCCGACGATCGCGAGCTGGAGGACATCCCGTGCACCCTGCCTGGTCGGCCGCCGAGTACGATCGCGCCCTGCTGCGAGCGGCCCTCGCCGAGGGCGATCGCCGCTGGGACGCCGAAGCGAACCTGCTGCAGGTCGAAGCCCCGTACAACCCCATCCACACGAACATCAAGGGCGGCCCCGCGCACCCCACCCGCAACTCCCTGCACTACGCCCTGCTACTGCTGGAACGGGACGGCGAGGGCGACGCCGAACGCGCTCACTCGGTGATCCTGCGGATCGCCGGGCTCCAGGACCGGTCGCCCGAGAACGCCACCTACGGGATCTGGGGCTACTACGCCGAGGAGCCGGCGGCGCAGATGGTCCCGGCCGACTGGAACTGGGCGGACTTCCTCGGCATCGCGCTGCTGCTGGTGCACGCCCGCCACGGCGACACCCTGCCGGCCGAGGTCCGCCACGAGCTGCGGGAGTCGCTGCGGCACGCGGCCGCCTCGATCGTCCGCAGGAATGTCCACCTGACGTACACCAACGTCGCCGTGATGGGCACCTTCGTGACGCTCGCCGCCGGGAAACTCCTGGACGACGAGGAGCTGTTCGCGTACGGCAAGGACCGCATGGTGCGGCTCACGCGGGCCATCGACAGCACCGGCAGCTTCACCGAGTTCAACAGCCCGTCCTACTGGGGCGTCGTGCTCCAGACCCTGACCCTGATCAGGGAGCACGTCGACGACGAGGAGGTGCTGGAGCTCAACGACCGGCTGCACGACCGGCTCTGGCTGCACTTCCTGGCCCGCTGGCACCCGCCGACCCGTCAGCTCTCCGGCCCGATGGCCCGCTGCTACAGCAACGATCTGGGGGTGCCGCCGTTCCTGGCGAAGGCCGTGCGCGGGGAGCTCGGCGCGCCGGTGCCCAGCCCGGTCCGGGGCGAGATGTCGACCGGGCTGGACTCCTGCGTGGACTACCGGATGCCCGACTGGGTACTGCCCCGGCTGCGGGAACTGGAGGGCGAGCGCGAGCACCGCGAGCTGTTCACCGAGGCCCCGTCCCCGGAGACGGGCACCACCTGGCTGGACGCGGTCACCACCCTGGGCAGCGTGAACCATCAGGACACCTGGCTGCAGCGGCGTCCGCTGTTCGGCCACTGGGTCCGTCCGGACGGGACCTCCGGGCATCTGCACGTCCATCTGATGAAGGACGACGGGGCGGAGGACTTCGACTTCGCCTCGGGCGTGCTCTCGACCGTGCAGAGCGGTCCGCATGTGGCCTGGCTGGCGGGATTCGCCTGCCCGGCGGGCGACCGGCACCACCACCTCGACATGATCGAGCCGGGCGACCGGTTCCGGGCGCGGTCGCTGCGTCTGGTGGTGGACGCGATCGGCGCGCCGCCCTTGGCGCAGCCGACCACGATCGACGGCGGCGTCGAACTCGACCTGGGTACGGCCCGGCTGGACTTCAGGCTGGCCGGCGGCGCGTTCGGCGGCCGTACGCCGACGGCCCGGCTGGTGCCGCGCGCCGACGGGGTGCGGATCGAGGTGGTGCTCTTCGAGAGCGCGACCCCGGCCGAGCTGGACTGGGCGGAGCTCGGCGACACCTTCGCGGCCGGAACCCTGTCCCTCGTGGCGGCCGGCCCGCGACAGGACGCCGATCCCGCACCGGATCCCGAGGTGACCGCGGACGGAGACCACGCCGAGGTGCGCTGGACGACCCCGCGGGGGCACCGGCTCACCGTGCGCGGCGGCCGGACGGTCGTCTCCCGCGAGGAGCACGCCGCACTGCATTCCGCGACGCTGGACGGCGCCGCGCCGCCGTCGCCCCGCCTCTCGGATTCACTGCTCGTTTTGTGACGCACCGTCCACAGCCGGCCGCGTGGGCGACCCGCGGCCGGCTGTGTCCGTGTGAGCGCACCTCACAACCGCCCCGTACCCGGCGGCAATTCGTGCAGCGAGGTACGGGGGTGGGTGTGCTGCTCCGCGGTGTGCGTGTTCAGCCGGCCCGGCCGGTGGTCACCGGCGCACGAACTTCACCGCGTCGGCGTGCACACACCCGGTGCCGCTCGCGGTGAGGGAGACGGCGGCGCCGGTGCCCTCGGCGTACGACCGGGTGCCGAGGGAGGTCCAGCCGGAGCTGCCGGTGCGTTCGTCGAGGGTGCTCGTGGTCACCGTCCCGTTGTTGTCGAGTGCGACGCGGGCGGCGGGGTCACCGCCGGGAGTGGCCGTCTTGCGCAGGAAGACCTCGTACGTTCCGGCGGAGCGCAGGCGGGGCCGCCAGGTCGCCGTGGCGCCTGCCTCGCAGGCGTAGACCATCGGCGAGTCCTTCGTCCATCCGGAGAGCGAACTGCCCGACCAGGCACCGGTGGTGGAGTAGCCGTAGGCGGCGGGGCCGTCGTTGTCGACGTAGTAGTCGCGCTGCCAGTAGCGGACGTAGTCGAACTGCATCGAGGACGGCAGTTCGGTCGTGTCCGGCACGGTCCCGTAGGCGATGGAGGTGAGCCAGACGGCGGTGTAGTCGTGCGTCCACTGACCGGGGGTGTAGGCGGCGGTGTACTTCAGGGTGCCGTCGAGGTAGAACTTCACACCGCTCTCGGACCAGTCGATCCCGTAGGTGTGCCACTGCCGCAGGTCGAGGCCGCTGTCGTAGGTGCCGGAGCCGTAGTGCACGGGGCCGGTGGAGCCCGACCCCTTCCAGCTGTGCACATTGTGGGCGAGCTTGGTCGGGTCGACCGAGTCGATCTCGAAGCCGTCGACCTCGGTGCGCTGGTCGGCGGGGAACGTGGTGCTGCCGTCGCCGCCCATCAGCCAGAACGAGGAGTGCCAGCCGCTGCCGTCGTTGATCCGGGCGCGGGTCTCGTAGTAGCCGTAGCGCAGCCGCTGCTTGCTGACCACTCCGCCGCCGGTGAACTCCTTGCCGGCGTAGGTCTCCTTCTTCAGGTTGATGCTGAGGCTGCCGCCCGACTCGGTGACGTTCTCCTTGCGCTGCGCGCTGTAGGCCTTCACATCGGTGCGGAAGTTCCACTTGCCCGCGTCGACGGTGGTGTCGTTGAACTCGTCGCCGAAGGCGAGCGTCCAGCCGTCACCGGGTGGGGATGTCTCGGCGGCCGTGGCCTGCGGGGTGATCCCGCCGGCCAGGGCCAGCAGTCCGGCGGCCACGACTGCGAGCGTGCGCGGGGTGCGGGTCGTTCTCTTCATGCCGTAGTCCTTCGTCGTCCGACGGTCCGATTGCCGTGCCACGCACTCAAGTTGCGCAACTCGGATGCGCAATGCAGGAAGAGTGTCCATATGTTGAAGGTCCGTCAAGCCTTCGCGCAGCCCGTTCTGCAGATTCGTCCCACTCAAGGGCTGCCGCAGTCGCAATACACGAACGACGATCCCGCATGTTGCAACTTGGATTCACCGAGGTGTGCACAGCGTCCGATCAGGGTCGGAGCCAAGACAGCGCGGTCGTGGGCAAGCAAGGGCGCGACCGCGGCGCGGACGGACAACGGAGGACGGACAACGGAGGACGGAGGACGGAGGACGGAGGAGAGGCTTGTCGTATCCATCGCGGAGAGCGATCCGGAGACGGAGATCGAGGCGTGGATCCGCCCCGACCGGTCCCGGACGGGCGCGGCGAGGCAGGCCCGGCCGATGGCCGGCTCCTCCACCTCGGTCGCGTACCCGCGCGACCGCACCTCGTCGAGCGAGTCGAACAGCGCGTCGACGGCGGTCAGGGTCGGGGTGTACGCGGGGTGGTGCGCGCCCATCAGCGCGCGCACCTCGCCGGCGGCCGGGCCGGAGGGCAGGGCCTTGCCCATGGCGGTCGAGTGGAGCGGGGCCGTGAGGCCGGTGAGGGCGCAGGAGCGCGGGGCCGACGGTCCCCCGAAGTGGCAGAGGCAGAACATCACGCCCCCGTGGCGCCCGGCGGCATTGACGCCGAGACCACGTCATGGGCGAGGTTCTGTGCGCTCTGCCGGGCCGCGCGACGGACGGGCGACTGGTTGAGCGCGATCCCCCGGCATGGTGACGACGCGCGGGCCGAGACGGAGCGGTCCGCTGCGTTCGTCGCGTACGAGATGACCGGGCTGTTCGAGCGCTCCGGCAGGCCGCGAGACGGTGGACTGACCCAGTCCCGTCAGTCCGACCGGCTCGGAGTGCGGCGCTCCGGCCGTTCATCGGTGAAATGCCCGAACAGGGACAGGGCCCTCTCCACGCTCTGCGCACCGGCTTCCGCGATCCGAGACGTTCCATCCACATGGTGGCTGTCATATAGGCGGCGCCTGGTCGTGGTGGGATCCGGCGGACCGCCGGAGCCGGCGTCCTCGTGTGCTCCGGCGCGGTGTCCGGCCCGCTGTCACGGGAGATCCCGGCCGACCCGGCGATCAACCGTACGAGGAGCGGGGACGGGCCGAGTGAGGTATCCCGGAAGCATGGCTTCCCCACGGTTCCTGGAGTCGATCCGTGAGTCCCGAAGGCGCAGGAACGCGCTCGTGGCGACGCCGTTCGCGCTGATCGCCGCCGTCACCGTGGTCGATGTCATCGCGCCGCCGGATGTCCATCTCGGTCCGTTCCTGGTGGCGGCGCCCGCGCTGGCCGCCTCGTTCTCCGGGCCGCGCATGACCGCCTTCGTCGGTGTGGTCGCCGTGCTGGCACAGTCCCTGGTGGCCGTCGCACGTACGAGTCTCAACGACCTCAACCACACCTACCAGATCATCGCGCTGGTCCTCATCTCCGTGTTCGTCACCTTCTTCGCCCATCTGAGAGTCCGTGACGAGCGGGCCGTGACCCAGCTGCGTTCGGTGGCCGAGGCGGCGCAGCGCGTGGTGCTGCGTCCGCTGCCCGGGCGGAGCGGCCCGCTGCGCATCTCCTCGGTCTATCTGGCGGCGGAGGCGGAGGCGCAGATCGGCGGCGACCTCTACGCCGCCGCCCGCACCATGGGAGGCACCCGGCTGATCATCGGCGATGTGCGCGGCAAGGGGCTCGCCGCGATCGGTGAGGCGGCGAGCGTGCTGGGTGCCTTCCACGCGCTCTCCCGCCAGCGGTGGCCGCTGCCCGATCTGGTGGCCCAGCTGGAGACGAGCATCGCACCCGACCCCGACGAAACCGGCACCGCCGACGCGGGCACAGGCAGGGACGGGGAGGACGACCCGGACCTCGCGGAGTCGTTCGTCACCGCGGCCGTGCTCGACATCCCCGACGACGCCGACGAGATCCGCCTGGTCAGCTGCGGTCATCCGCCGCCGCTCCTGCTGCGGGCGGGTGAGGTGATCCCGCTCGATGTGCGCACGCCGGCCCCGCCGCTCGGTCTGACGCGCCTCGTGATCACCGAGCACACCGCGGAGACGTTCCGCTTCGAGGCCGGTGACACCCTGCTTCTGTACACCGACGGCGTCATCGAGTCCCGGGACCGGTCGGGGCGCTTCTATCCCCTGCGGGAACGGGCCGCCTCGCAGTTCGGTTCGGGCCCCGAAGCGCTGCTGGAGTCCCTGTGCTCCGATCTGCTGCACCACGCGGGCGGTCGCCTGGGGGACGATGCGGCGCTGGTCGCCATCGAGCGCCTGCCGCGCTCCGGATGACGCTCCGGGCCGCCACGTGCGCCGCGCGGTCGGCTCAGCTCTGCCCGGTGCCCAGGCGGCGTGACACGGAGCGCAGCCAGGGGTGACGTTCGTGGAGCTGCGCGGAGCGCCGGTCGAGCTCCTGGCCCAGGCGTTCCGTGCGCTTGTCGATGTCGAGCTCGTCCAGGATCCGGTCGATCTCGGCGAGCAGCGCCCCGTGCAACTGCCACTGCCGGGGATGTTCCTGGACGTCTTCGAGGAGCAGATCGGCCACCCGGTCCCTGGTCGCGCGGCTGACGGCAAGGGCGTCGGCCAGCCGGGCCTCCGCGTCCTCGGCGTTCTCCGCGAGCGGGGTGGTGATCAGCTCGGAGAAGCTCTCGACGGCGTCGGCCAGCTGCCCGAACAGCTCGGTCAGGGATTCGGCCACGTCGGCGGGGAACAGCGTTTCGTCGGTACGGGCCTTGGCCAGGTCGGTCAGCGTGCGCGACAGGACCCGCAGTACCACGGCGCAGATCTCCAGCGTGTCCAGCCCGGTGCGGAGCACGACCCGGTACAGCAGTCCCTGCCGGACCCGCGGATTGAGCGTGAGGCTGTCCTCCGCCTGCCGCAGCGAGGCGTCGACCTCCACGATGTCGTGGTCGAGGCGCCGGGCCGCGTGCAGCCGGTCGGCCGCCCGCTCGACGGAGATGTGCCCGCCCACGTCCGCTCCCGTCGCGCGGAGCATCCCGCCCAGCTCACGGGCCAGACCGTCGATGGAGGCGCCCGCGGGCTGCACCCATACGGGAGGCGCCAGGAGCAGGTTGAACAGCAGCCCCACTCCCGCGCCGATCAAGGTCTCCAGCACCCGGTCCCAGGCGGTCGAGGCGACCTGCGAGACGCCCAGCACGAGCATCGCGCTGATCGCGACCTCGGGCACGAACTCACCGACGCGCACCAGCCGCCCGATGATCAGCGAGGCGAAGATCGTCAGCCCGAGGCTCCACCAGTTGAGGCCCACCAGCGCGGTGAACGCGCTGGCGATGAGCACCCCGACCACGACGGAGTTCACCCGGCGGATCCCCGTGGTGAGGGTCGCGTAGAGGGTGACCTGTACGACGAGGAGCGCGGTGAGCGGGGCCGTGAGCGGTGCGGGATGGGGCAGGGCCCACACCGCCACGACATAGGCGATGACGGCGGCCGCCGTGGAGCGCAGGGTCTGCGCTCCGACGGGCTCGGTCGTCCGCCGGACGAGCTCGATCACGGGTGCGGATACTCGTGCCATCTCCTTCCCATGCCCGCCCGTGCGCGAGGCGGGCGCCCCGCTCCGGCGACGCCCTCCGTACGGGGGACGCCGTCCGCCGGGGTCAGGGGGCGAGGGTGTCGAGCAGTTCCGTGACCGTGGCGGTGGAACGCATCTCGTCGGCCAGGTGCCCGGCCCGGGCCCGGAACGACGGTTCCTTGAGGATCAGCTCGGTGGCCGCGCGGATGCCCCGTACGTCGTCCGGGCCCAGCACCGCCGGCTCGTCCACCGGGGCGCCGCTCGGGGTGACCACCATCCCCACCCCCGCGTCGGCCACCAGCCGGGCGTTCACCGGCTGGTCGGCGAAGAGGGGAACGCAGACCAGCGGGACACCGGCCGCCAGGGCGCCGTAGACCGTTCCGGATCCGCCGTGGCAGACCACGAGGGAGGCACTGCGCAGGATGTCCGCCTGCGGCACCCACTGCTCCACCCGGACATGGGGCGGCAGCGGTCCGAGGTCGGCCGCCTCGACGAGGTGCCCGGTGGTGAGCAGCACCCGCACCGGCAGGTCGCTCACCGCCTCGACGAGCGCCCGGTACAGGCCGACCGCGGTCGGCATGGCACCCGCCTCGGTGCCCAGGGTGAGGTTGACCAGTGGCTGCTCCGCTCCGCCCGACCGGTCCGGCAGCGCACCCGGCCGAAGGGTTTCGTGGTAGCGGTGGGTCGCGGCGTACTGCGAGGGGTCCAGGGAGGCCGGGAGGCGGGTCAGGTACGGGGTGGCGAGGAGCCGTTCCGTGATGCCGGTCGCGTACGGTTCGAACACGGGGGTCATGAGGGAGTCGGTGGACCGGATGAACTCCGCGGCGCAGACCGCGACCCGCAGCCGCGGGATCCCGAGCCGCTCGGCGGCCACCACCGACGCGAACTCGTACGCCTCGTGCACAACGAGGTCGGGCCGCCAGTCGCGGCATGCCTCCTCCAGCGCGGGAAGCATCGCGGCGATCCCGAGCCGGCCGAACACCTCCGTGACCATCATCGCGACCCCGTCGTCCGGGGACAGCGCCAGCACGCGCTCCATGGTCGCCGCGAGCTCCTCCTGGGGTGGCTCCCCGCCGATGCGGTACGGCTGTTTCCTGGACGCCAGTAACGATTCCAGTGCCGGCGGGGCGACGACGAGGACATCATCACCCCGTGCCGTGCACGCGTCGATGAGGGGGACAAGCGGGTGAAAGTGGCCCGATCCGCGGGTCGAGGCAAAAAGTACACGCATGGGACAGAGCCTAGGGATGCTCATCTGCCGCCCACAGGACCGCTTTCCGCCTGATTTCGGCGCGATTCCGGCGCCTCTTCGATGTTTGTGCGGTGCGGCCTCCGGGGCACCCCGGAGGCCGCCGCCCGTTGTCACACCCCTGTGCCAGGCTCCTTCACGGACGTCGTCAGGTGCCCCCCCCTTCTCAGGACCGGCCGCAGCGACGGGTTGCCGAAGGAGCGCACATCATGTCCGGCACCGACGCCGTCCGTACATCACTGGCAGCCATCGCATCGCTGCTCGCTCCGGCCCATCCGGGCCCCGGTGAGCGGGTGTTGCTCGCTCACCACGATCCCGAGCGCTATGTGAGCACGTATGCGGCCCGGTTGGCGAACCGGGGCATCGACGGGCCCGTACCGGACCTCGCCCGGACGGCGCTCCTCGATGCCCTGGACGAGTACCGGTTGCTCGCGGAGTGCGACTGGAAGGAGCAACCCGCCGGGATTCGGTCCCGGTTGGAGAAGCTGGCCTCCCGGCCCTCCGTGGACCCCTGGGTGTTGTTCGGGGCCCGCGACATGCGTCTGCGGACGGCTGCGTTCCTGGAGACCTGCGGTCGCCACTACCGGGACGTCGGCGCGACGCTCGCCGTGCTCGACACCGATTCGGACTGCTACCCGGTGGTGTGTCTGCGGGCCGCGAGGGCCGGGGAGCTGACCGCACTCGCCGGCCCTGCGGGCACAGCGGTACGGCTCCTCGGAGCCTGAGCCGCCCCTCGTCCGCCTCCGGCTGTCCGGTTCGTGCCCGGTCGGCCCGCCCCGGCGCAGCCCGCCCGGCTCACGCGCCGCGGGCCCGGGCGGCGAGCACGGCAGCCAGGATGCCGGGCACGAGCAGCAGCCCGAAGGCGGCGGCGTAGCCGACGTGGTCGTTCGAGCCGCCGCTCAGGAAGGCGTTGAAGGCGGCGGAGGCGACGCCCAGGACCAGGATCTGACCCAGGTTCTGGTTGGTCTGCATCGCGCTGCTGGCGTAGCCCTGCCGGCCGGTCGGGGCGTGAGCCAGGGACAGCACGGTGAGGGACGGGGCGAGCAGACCCATGCCGGTCGCCGCGACGACCATCGACGACGCGGCGGTGACCGCCGGCATTCCGGGCAGCGACCCGACGGCGGCGATCACGATCGCCACCACCTGCACCAACGCCCCCACCAAGACCAGACGGTGACGCGGTGTCCGCTCCGGCAGGCGGCCCTGCACCCAGGAGGAGGCGGCCCACGCCACTGCGGCGCCGGTGAAGGCCAGACCGGTCACGACGGGGGCCACGTCCCGGTCAATGACCAGCATCAGCGGCACGAATGCCTCCAGCGTGAAGAACACACCCGAACTCAGCCCGCGCAGCAGCACGGTGGCGGGCAGTCCGCGCACGGCACGCCAGGTGCCCGCCGGCAGCAGCCGGGAGGCGAACAGCACCATCAGCGCCAGTCCCGCCACCGCGAACAGCAGATGGCGCGTGTCCCAGCCCGATACGCCGTACTGGCCCAGCGCCGCGCCCACGCTCACCGCCACCGCGATCGTCAGGGCGGGACGCGGGGTCTTCTCCTCGGACAGCGCGGGCGCGGCCTTCCAGGAAGGTCCGTTCAGCACGGCCACGACCGCCAGCGCCGGAAGCGCCGTCAGAACCGCCAGGCCGTAGAACACCGCACGCCAGGACCACCACTCGGCGACCAGCCCCGCCAGCGGGGGGCCGACCAGTGACGGAATGACCCAGCAGGCGCTCATCAGCGCCAGGGCGCGCGGCTGGAGCCGCTCCGGATACGCCTGGCCGATCGCGGTGTTGATCGCCACCGCGACCATCCCGCCCGCCACACCGTCCACGAAGCGCCCTGCGGCCAGTTGCCAGATCGAGGTGCTGGCGGCCGAGACCAGCAGGGTGACCACGGCCAGCACCATGCCCGCCGCCAGCGGACGATTGGCCCCCGCACGGTCCGCCCAGTGACCGCCCAGCACCCCGCCCAGCAGACTCGCGGCCACGAAACAGCCCGCCACCAGCGGGAAGAGCGACACCCCGTCCAGATCCCGGGCGGCCGTCGGGAGCGTGGGCACCACGGCCAGGGCGGCGAGGCCGGTCAGGAACATCACCGCCGCGAAGCTGGAGGTGGCCGCCGCGTACGTCCGGGAGAAGATGCCCTCGGCATCCTCGGACCGCAAGGGCGGAAGATCTGCTGCCTTCATCCGATTGGCGCCACCCGGCGTGACCGGTTCCGTGGATGTCGTGTGCGGGTCGCGCGATGGGCTCTTCGGGGCATCAGTCACAGGCGCACAAGCTATGTCGGCCGTACGACCGCGTGCCACTCGTTTTCCGCGTGCCCCGCCACCCCGGGGACCGGCCGGCGCCACCGTCGGTTTGCCGGAGCGGCAACAGCGCTCGCGTGGGCCCCGGCATCCGTCGCATGATCGGGGCCACGCATCGGATCCGCGCGACGAATCGCGGGTCCGCAATCGAAGGATCGGGAGGATCCATGTCGCAGCCCGCCCGGGTCACGGACCTCAGGCACCGTACGGTCCCCTCTCCCGCCGGCCGGATCCACCTGGTGGAGCAGGGCGTCGGGCCGCTGGTGCTGCTGGTGCACGGGTTTCCGGAATCCTGGTACTCCTGGCGCCGCCAATTGCCGGTGCTGGCCGCCGCGGGGTACCGGGCGGTCGCCATGGACGTGCGGGGTTACGGGCGTTCCTCCAGGCCCGAGTCCGTCGACGCGTACCGGATGCTCGACCTGATCGAGGACAACGTCGCCGTGGTGCACGCGCTCGGCGAGGAGACCGCGGTGATCGTCGGGCACGACTGGGGCTCGACGATCGCCGCCGACTCGGCCCTCGTCAGGCCGGACGTCTTCCGCGCGGTGGGTCTGCTGAGTGTTCCCTACGCTCCGCCGGGCGGGCCACGCCCCAGCGAGGTATTCGCGGGAATGGGCGGGGACGAGGAGTTCTACGTCTCCTACTTCCAGGAGCCCGGCCGGGCCGAGGCCGAGATCGAGCCGGACGTCCGGGGGTGGCTCGCGGGCATCTATGCCGCGCTGTCCGCCGACACCATGCCCGCACCGGACGCACCCGATCCGCACTTCGTGCGGCGCGGCGGAACAATGCGCGAGCGGTTCCCCGCCGGCCGGCTGCCCGCCTGGCTCGGCGAGGAGGAACTGGACTTCTACGCCGCGGAGTTCGAGCGAACCGGAATGGGCGGGGCGCTGAACCGGTACCGGAACATGGACCGGGACTGGACTGACCTCACCGATTTCCACGGCGCGCCCATCACCCGGCCCGCCCTGTTCATCGGCGGCGGCCTCGACGCCTCGACCACCTGGATGTCCGGGGCGATCGCGGCGTACCCGACGACCCTGCCCGCGCTGGTTTCCTCGCACATCCTCGAAGGCACCGGCCACTGGATCCAGCAGGAACGCAGCGAGGAGGTCAACAGCCTCCTGACCGGCTGGCTCGGCACTCTGCCCCGCTGAAGCCGGCACGGTCACGGCCCGGGTGCGCTGCACGGCGGCCGGGAAGCGGACCGGAGCGCCGGGGAAGGGGGCCGACCCTCGGGGAGTCGGGGCGCAGCCGGGCCACTGCCCGTACTTCGATCCTCGCTCCGGACCGCCTGGTCCGCATCCCGGTGCGAGACGGTTCGGAGTCCTCGCGGTTCCGGGCCGGCTCCGGCGGGTCCGGGCGCCGGGGCGGCTGCCGGTGCGGGCCGGCCCCGGGGCCGCGCGGCGGATCCGCGTCCGGGCGGGAAGAAGGCGGTGGGCCGCGCCTCTGCCGTGCGAGGCGCGGCCCACCGTGAAGCGTCCGCCGTTCTGCCGCCGTCGGTGCGGATTCACCGACGGCGGGGGTTCACAGGGTGCGTTCGAGGCGGTCGGCCATCAGCCTGACGAAGCGCGACGGGTCGCTCAGTTCGCCGCCCTCGGCGAGCAGCGCCAGGTCGTGGAGCAGTTCGGCCGTCTCCTGGAGTCCGGTGCCGTCGCTCTCGCCTCGTTCGGCGTGTGCCCGGTTGAGGCCGCTGACCAGCGGGTGCTCCGGGTTGAGTTCGAGGATGCGCTTGACCTGGGGAATCTCCTGGCCCATGGCCCGGTACATGTTCTCCAGGGCCGGTGTCACGTCGTGCGTGTCCGAGACGATGCAGGCGGGCGAGACGGTGAGGCGGGAGGAGAGACGTACCTCCTTGACGGTGTCGCTCAGCCGGTCCGTCATCCAGCCGAGCAGATCCGCGTACTCCTGCTGCCGGCCCTCGCGCTCGGTGGCCGCCTCCTTCTTCTCCTCCTCGGTCCCGAGGTCGACCTCGCCCTTGGCGACGGACCGCAGCTTCTTGCCGTCGAACTCCGGCTCGGCCTCGACCCACACCTCGTCGACGGGGTCGGTCAGCAGCAGCACCTCGACACCCTTGGCCCGGAACGCCTCCATGTGCGGGGAGTTCTCGATGGCCTGACGGGACTCGCCGGTCAGATAGAAGATGTGCTCCTGGCCGTCCTTCATCCGCTCCACGTACTGCCGCAGCGTGGTCGGCTCGTCCTTGTCGTGGGTCGTGGCGAAGGACGAGACCCCGAGGATGGTCTCGCGGTTCTCGAAGTCGCTCAGCAGCCCTTCCTTGAGGACACGGCCGAACTCCCGCCAGAACGTGGCGTACCGCTCCGGCTCGGCGGACATCATGTCCTTGACCGTCGACAGGACCTTCTTCGCCAGCCGCCGGTGCATCAGCTGGATCTGGCGGTCCTGCTGGAGGATCTCGCGCGACACGTTGAGCGACAGGTCCTGCGCGTCCACGACGCCCTTGACGAAGCGCAGGTACGGCGGCATCAGCGCTTCGCAGTCGTCCATGATGAAGACGCGCTTCACATAGAGCTGGATGCCCCGCTGGTACCCCTGCATGAACAGGTCCTGGGGCGCGTGCGACGGGATGAAGAGCAGTGCCTGGTACTCGAAGGTGCCTTCCGCCTGAAGGCGGATGGTCTCAAGAGGGGCACTCCAGTCGTGGCTGATGTGCTTGTACAGCTCGTGGTACTCGTCGTCGGTGACCTCGTCGCGCGAGCGCGCCCACAGTGCCTTCATCGAGTTGAGCGTCTCGGGCTCGCGCGGGGCGTCGTCGGCCTCTTCCGCACCGTCCGTGCCCTCCGCGGCCTCGGGAGCCATCCGGACGGGCCAGGTGATGAAGTCCGAGTAGCGCTTGACGATCTCCCTGATCTTCCACGGGGAGACGTAGTCGTGGAGCTGGTCGTCGGTGTCCTCCGGCTTGAGATGGAGCGTGACGGAGGTCCCCTGGGGAGCGCTGTCGACGGTCTCGATCGTGTACGTGCCCTCGCCGGACGACGTCCACCGGGTGCCCTGGCTCTCGCCCGCGCGCCGGGTCAGCAGCGTGACCTCGTCGGCGACCATGAAGCTGGAGTAGAACCCGACGCCGAACTGACCGATCAGCCCGTCGGCCGCGGCGTTCTCCTCGGCCTCCTTGAGCTCCCGCAGGAACTTCGCGGTGCCCGAGTTCGCAATGGTCCCGATGAGCTGGACCACTTCGTCGTGAGACATCCCGATGCCGTTGTCCCGCACGGTCAGCGTGCGGGCCTGCCGGTCGGTCTCGATGGCGATGTGGAGGTCGGACACGTCCGCGTCGAGCGAGTCGTCGCGCAGTGCTTCGAGTCGCAGCTTGTCGAGCGCGTCGGAGGAGTTGGAGACGAGTTCGCGCAGGAACACGTCCTTGTTCGAGTAGATCGAGTGGATCATCATCTGCAGAAGCTGGCGCGCTTCCACCTGAAACTCGAACGTCTCAGTGGGCATAATCCGTGATTCCTTCTCAGGTCCGCGGTCGTGGATCTGGCCTGAGCACTTTAGATCAGCCGGTGATCACCGCGGGCCACTACCCCGAAGCCCACGGTTTCCACGGCACCGCCCGGTGCCCGGTCAGCCCTGCGTCACCGCGTAGCCGTCGGCCGTCCAGCCGCCGTCGCTGACGAGCACCTGGCCCGTGATGTTCGCGGACACCCCGGAGGACAGGAACAGGGCGAGATTGGCGATGTCCTGCGGGGTGCCGAGGCGGCCGCGCGGGGTGCGGCGGCGCAGCGCCCGGGTGTCCAGTCTCCCGGCGTCGGAGAGCCGGGTCAGCAGGTCGGTCTCGACGTATCCGGGTGCGAGCGCGTTGACCCGGATGCCGGACGGGGCCCACTCGACGGCCAGGACCTTGGTGAGCGCGGCGACGGCGGCCTTGGTCGCGCAGTACGCCGCGCGCTCGGGGCCGGCGGTCACCCCGTACATCGACGAGGTGGTGAGGATGACGCCTCCGTCGCCCTCGCGCATGATGCGGGCGGCGGCGCGCGCGCACACGAAGACCCCGGTGAGATTGACGTCCAACGCGGTGTTCCAGCGGTCCAGTCCGAGATCGAGGGAGGGCGCGTTGGCGGAGACACCGGCGTTGGCGACCATGACGGACAGCTCTCCCGTCCGGGCGGTGAACTCGGTGAGTGCGGCCGTCACCGCGTCCTGGTCGCTCACCGGGGCCGTGGCCGTCGCGATCACCTGATCGGGGTGGCGCGCCGCCAGTGCGGGCCGCACCCGGTCCAGTTCGTCGCCGTCGATGTCGATCAGCAGCACATGGCATCCGGCGCGGGCGAAGGCGTCGGCCATCGCCAGGCCCAGGCCGCGGGCGGCGCCCGTGACGCATACGGAGCTGCCGCTCAGGTCGGGGTAGATCGCCGCTTCGGTCGTCATGTTCGGTTCCGTCACCACTTGCTCCGCCGTGCTCTCCGTCGTGCTCTGCCCTGTTGTTCCCGGTCGTTCAGATCATGTGCATGCCGCCGTTCACATGGATGACCTCGCCCTGCACGAAGCTCGCGGCGGGCGAGCAGAGGAAGGTGACCACGGAGGCGACTTCCTCCGGCCGGCCCAGGCGGCCCAGCGGGGTGGTGGCGAGCGCGGTGTCGCCGCGGTCCGCGACGTAATCACGGGTCATGGGGGTCTCGATGATGCCGGGCGAGACCATGTTGATCCGTGCCTTGGAGCCGAGTTCCCAGGCCAGGCTGCGGGAGAAGGCGAGCAGCGCGCCCTTGGTCGCCGCGTAGTGCGCGTGCCGGACGCTGCCTCGGTGACCGGCCATGGACGTCAGATTGACGATGCTGCCGCCCTCGTTGAGGTGGGGCAGGACGGCACGGGTGAGGTAGAAGACACCGTTGAGGTTGACCGAGATGACGGTGTTCCACTGCTCGTCGGTCATGTCGGCGACGGCCTGCTCCGGGTAGATTCCCGCAGCGGGTACGAGGAAGTCGACCGAGCCGAACGTCTCGACAGCGGCGGCGACGAAGGCGTTGTTGCTCTCCGGCGAGGCCGCGTCCAGGACGCGGGTGATCACGGTGGCGCCCGTGGGGTCGAGCGTCGCGGCGAACTCCGCCAGTGCCCCGGCGTTCAGATCGCCGAGCACCAGGTTGGCGCCGGCCGTGTGGAACTGGCGGGCCACCTCGCGGGCGATGCCGCCGCCCGCGCCGGACAGGAGGAGGGTCCGGCCCTCGAAGGGGCGGGCGTCAGTCCGCGGGGCCTGCTGCGTCTGCTGTGTGGTCGTTGTCATGGTCTTCCTCTGTGAACAGTTCGGGATGCTGGGCCAGTTCGAGCCGGGTGCGGCGGATGTGGCCGGTGAGAAAGCGTTCGGCGTCGACGATGTCGGCCCGCTTGATCGCGTCGATGATCAGGCGGTGTTCGGCGTGGATCAGTTCCCAGCCGCTGTCGCCCGCGAGCCGGGCGAAGGCTCGGCGGTAGTGCTGGGTGGTGTTCCAGAACCGGTCGACCATGGCGGTGATCTGGGCGACGCGGCATCCGGAGTAGGTGAGCAGGTGGAGCCGCCCGTCGAGGGCCAGGAAGCGGTCCACGTCGGTGGTGAGCTCGATCTGCCGCGCGATCGTCTCCAGTTCGGCGACCTGCTCGGCGGTCAGATGCGGGATGCTCTCGGCGAGGGCGAGCGGTTCAAGGCGTTCGCGGATCTTGTAGACGCCCTCGCACTCCGCCATGTCCATCCTGGAGACCCAGGCGCCGCTGTTGGACTTCACGACGGTCAGTCCCTCGGCCGCCAGTATCCGCAGGGCCTCGCGTACGGGCAGCCGGCTGGCGCCGAGCTGTGCGGCGACCTGCTCCTGCATGATCCGGGCGCCGGGGCGCAGTTCACCGCTGAGGATGGCGGCACGCAGATGGTCCGCGACGCGCTGGCTGGCGACGGCGGCGGCTCCGGACGGGCCGGATCCGGTGGTCGGACTGGGTGACATGGTTCTCCCTGGTGCGGTGGTGCGGCGGCGTGTTCAGACGGAAGGCTGCCACAGCAGTACCGGTGAGCCGGCCTCGTACCGCTTGCCGCCCGGGTAGGAGACCAGCTCCAGCTGCATCCCCCAGGGAGTGAGGAAGTAGACCCAGCGTTGCCCCTCGCTCGGGCCGGAGCTGGCCGTGGGTTCGCCCAGGATCCGTACGCCGTGCCGTCGCAGGTGTGCCACGGCGGCGTCGAGGTCGGTGACGTAGAAGGCGAGATGGTGGCCGCCGACGTCGCTGTTGCGCGGCGGCCGCGTCTCCTGTCCGGGGGCCTCGTACTCGAAGATCTCGAAGTTCGGACCGCCGGCGCACCGGAAGAAGCGCAGCTCGCGCATCACGGCACGCGGGTGGACGCCGAGGTGGTCGCTCATCCAGGTGCCGTCGGAACGGAACGGGCCGAGCGAGTAGACGTGCTCGCAGCCGATCACCTCGACGAAGAACCGGGTCGCCTCTTCGAGGTCGGGAACGGTGAAGCCGATGTGCTCGACGCCGGCCAGCCCGGGGAGTCCCCGCTCCCGGTCACCTGTGGAATGGATCCATCTATCCGCCATGCCTCACACAGTGCTCCGCCTCAGGCGCCGTAGTCAATGGTCACTCCCGAAATCTGAACGTAACGTTCCGGCAACGAGGTATTGGCTATGGATCCATTCACTGCGACAGTGCTCACCGAATCACACAGGAGAGTGCTCATGCCCACACACCGGAAACTGGCCCCCGCATCACCCTGGACCGAGGTGACGGCGACCAAGAAGGACTGGCACGGCGCGGACCCCCGGCTGCTGACCTCGATGTTCACCCAGACCCTGCTGATCAGGACCTTCGAGGAGTACGTACTCGACCTCGCGGGCCAGGGACTGGTCCACGGGCCGGCGCACTCCAGCATCGGCCAGGAGGGCGGCGCCGTCGGCTCCGTGCTGCCACTGACCGGCGCCGACTTCGTCGGCGGCTCGCACCGGGGGCACCACCAGTTCCTCGCCAAGGCACTGGGTCATGTCGCGCCCGGCGGCATCGACCTGCGCCGGCCCGTCGACGCGGAGGTGCGCACCGTCCTGCAGCGCAGCCTGGCCGAGATCTGCGGCCTGGCCAGGGGCTTCTGCCAGGGGCGCGGCGGATCCATGCATCTGCAGTGGCGCGAGGCCGGGGCCATGGGCACCAACGCGATCGTCGGCGGCGGCGTGCCGCAGGCCGCCGGGTTCGCCTGGTCGGCGCGACAGGCCGGTACCGATGCCGTCTCGGTCACCTACTTCGGGGACGGCGCCGTCAACATCGGCTCCGTGCTGGAGACGATGAACCTCGCCGCCGCCTGGAAACTGCCGGTCTGCTTCTTCATCGAGAACAACAAGTACGCCGTCTCGACCCACGTGGACGAGGCGACGGCCGAGCCCCGGCTGTCGGCGCGCGGGCTGGGCTTCAACATCCCCAGCTGGCGCGTGGACGGCATGGACCCGCTCGCCACGTACCTCGCCATGAGCGAGGCCGTGGACCACATGCGCGCCGGCGGCGGGCCGACCATCGTCGAGGCCGAGGTCTACCGCTTCTTCCACCAGAACGGCCCGTTCCCCGGCAGCGCGTTCGGCTACCGGACCAAGGACGAGGAGAAGGAATGGCGGGCCCGCGACCCGCTCGCCCTCCTATCGCGTCAGCTCGTCGAGAACGGCGTCCTGAGCGCCGAGGAGGTCGAGGAGTGCACCGCGCGCGCCAAGGCGGTCATGACCGCCATCGGCGACGAGCTGCTGGAGCCCGACCCCGACGGCAAGCCGGGCACTCGCCGCATCAGGCCCGCCGAATGGCCCGACCCGTCCTTCCGCGACGTCGGTGTACGGGGCGACCTGAGCGAGTTCGACGGCGTACGCCTCGCCGACACCGGGGCCGGCCCGGACGCGTTCCAGGGGCGCCTGGAGCAGCGGAAGTTCATCGACGTCGTGGCCGAGGTGATGAGCCGGCGCATGGCCGAGGACTCGTCGGTCGTCGTCATGGGCGAGGACGTGCACCGGCTCAAGGGCGGCACCAACGGCGCCACCAAGGGCCTGGCCGAGGCCCATCCGGACCGTGTCCTGGGCACCCCGATCAGCGAGAACGCCTTCGCCGGGCTGGCCGGCGGCATCGCGCTCGACGGCCGGTACAAGCCGGTGGTGGAGTTCATGTACGCCGACTTCATGTGGGTCGCGGCCGACCAGATCTTCAACCAGATCGGCAAGGCCCGGCACATGTTCGGTGGCGACGGACAGGGGTCCGGCGTCCCGCTCGTCCTGCGCAGCAAGGTCGCCATGGGCACCGGCTACGGCTCCCAGCACTCCATGGACCCGGCGGGAATCCTCGCCACGGCCCCCGGCTGGCGGATCGTCGCCCCGTCCACGCCCTTCGACTACGTGGGCCTGATGAACTCCGCGCTGACCTGCAAGGACCCGGTCGTCGTGCTGGAGCACACCGACCTGTACAACTCGGTCGGCCCGGGCCCGGTGGACGACCTCGACTACTGCCTGCCGGTGGGCCGGGCGGCGGTGCGCCGCACCGGTTCGCGGATCACCGTCGTGTCGTACCTCGCGATGACCAACTACGTCCTGGAGGCCGTCGAGCAGCTGGGCCTGGACGCCGAGGTCATCGACCTGCGCTGGCTGGACCGCGCCAGTCTCGACTGGGACACCCTCGGCGAGAGCATCCGCAAGACCAACAACGTGCTCATCGCCGAGCAGGGCCCCATCGGCACCTCCTACGGCGGCTGGCTGTCCGACGAGATCCAGCGCCGCTACTTCGACTGGCTCGACCAGCCGGTCGAGCGCGTCCAGGCCGGCGAGTCCTCGCCCAGCATCAGCAAGGTGCTGGAGCGGGCGGCGATCGCACGGACCGAAGAGGTCGTGGCCGCGCTCCAGCGGGTCACCGGGAACTGACCCTCCCCGTACGAGAGAACACCCAGGAGGGTTGATCATGGCAGAACTGTTCCGAATGCCCGCCGTGGCCGCCGATGCGGCAACGGCCGTACTGTCCGCCTGGCAGGTGGCGGAGGGGGCGTCGTTCACCAAGGACGACGCGCTGGTCTCCATCGAGACCGACAAGGCCGAGGTGGACGTGTCCGCCGAGCGGGACGGCGTGCTGCTCAAGGCGCTGTACGAGGCCGGCGTCGAGATCGAGGTCGGTGACCCGATCGCCGTACTCGGCGCCGTCGGCGAGCAGGCCGGTGACCTGGACGCGCTGCTGGCGGAGCTCGGCGTGGCCGCGCCCGGCGAGGCCCGGCAGGCGGTGCGCCGGGACGTGCCGGAGGAGCCGGTCGCGCCGGCGCCCTCCGACACTCCGGCGCCCTCCGCCGGGCCGGCGTCCGGCGGGCCGGATCGTGGCGGGCGGATCTTCAGCAGTCCGCTGGCCCGCAGGCTGGCCCGGGAGGCGGGCCTCGGCATCGAGGCCCTCACCGGCACCGGCCCCGGCGGCCGCATCGTCCGGCGCGACGTCGAGACCGCTGTCGCGGCCCGGCGGGCGCAGGCCACGGAGCCGCCCGCGGCCCCGGCACCCCCCGCGGGCGCCCCCGTAGCGCGGGCCACCACCCCCGCCGCGCCCGCCCCCGAAGCCGGCACCGGTGACCACGAGGACATCCCGCACACCCGGATGCGCCGTGCCATCGCCAGGCGGCTGACCGAGAGCAAGCAGCACACCCCGCACTTCTACCTGCGGGCGACCTGCGCGGTCGACGAACTGCTCGCCCTGCGCCGGCGGATCAACGCCGTCAGCCCGGTCAAGATCTCGGTCAACGACCTGCTGATCAAGGCCGTCGCCACGGCACACACCCAGGTGCCGGAGATGAACGCGGTGTGGCAGCCGGACGCCGTCCGCCGGTTCCGTACCGTCGATGTCTCGGTCGCCGTCGCCACCGACACGGGTCTGGTGACCCCGGTGCTGCGCGGGATCGAGGACCTGTCGGTGTCCGCGATCGCCACGCGGACCCGCGCGTTCGCGGAGCGGGCGCGCTCCGGGGGCCTGGTCCCCGCCGACCTCGAAGGCGGCTCGATCACCGTTTCGAACCTCGGCATGTACGGGGTCGAGGAGTTCGCCGCCATCATCAACCCGCCGCAGGCCGCGATCCTGGCCATCGGCGCCGCACGCGACGAGGCGGTGGTCCGCGACGGTGCGGTCACCGCGGCGAAGGTGCTCGGCGTGGTCCTGTCCGTGGACCACCGTCCGGTGGACGGCGCCGTGGCGGCACGCTGGCTCGCGGCCTTCACCGAGGCCGTGGAGAACCCGGTCCGGCTCGTCGTCTGAACCCATCCCGGCCGGGCCCCAACTCATG
>NZ_JBHXTM010000021.1:140413-148621 GCF_042677325.1 Streptomyces sp. NPDC127117 | reverse complement strand
TGCGCGGGTGCCCCATCTCCCCCACCCCCCCACCCCTACCCACAGTCTGGCCCACCTTTTTCCCCCGGGGACGGCCCACCCCGCGGGTCCCGCCCGGGCCCCCACCCCCGGGGAGCGCCCCGGCTCTCAGTCTGCGACCGGTCCGCGCGTCGCGCCCCATTCCACCCGCGGACCTTCCACCGCCGGGTGGGTGTGCCGCGCCGGATGCGCCGTACGCCACAGCACGAACGCGTCCGGGGCCCCGTCGAGCACCCCGCCGGACGGATCGTCCGACCCGTCGCGCCGTACGACGTCCCGCTCCGGCTTGAGGATGTCGCGTACGACCACGGCGCAGAGGTACAGCGTGCCCAGCAGATGCAGGGCGATCGCCAGCTGGTACCCCTCGGTGGGCAGTCCCTGGTGCTTGTCCCCGCTCGTCGTGTACGCGAGGTACATCCAGATCCCCAGGAAGTACATGACCTCGCACGCCTGCCAGACCAGGAAGTCGCGCCAGCGCGGCCGGGCCAGCGCCGCCAGGGGGATCAGCCACAGCACGTACTGCGGCGAGTAGACCTTGTTGACGAGGATGAACGCCGCGACGACGAGAAAGGCGAGCTGCGCGAAGCGCGGCCTGCGCGGTGCCATCAGGGTGAGCGCGCCGATCGCCGCGCACAGCAGGACCGTCGTCAGCGTCGAGACCGTGTTGACGGTCGAGACCTCGATGCTCTCGCCGGTGCGCTGGGTGATGATCAGCCAGAAGGAGCCGAAGTCGATGCCCCGCTCCTCGCTGAACGTGTAGAACTTCTTCCACCCCTCGGGCGCGAGGGCCATCACCGGCAGATTCACCACCAGCCAGGACACCACCGCCCCGAGCGTCGCCATGCCGAACTCCCGCCACTTGCCCGCCCGCCAGCACAGGACGAACACCGGCCCGAGCAGGAACACGGGATAGAGCTTGGCGGCCGTGGCGAGCCCGATGAGGATGCCGAACGCCAACGCCCGCCCTCGGGACCACATGAGCATCGCCGCGGCCGTCAGCGCGACGGCCAGCAGGTCCCAGTTGATCGTCGCGGTGAGCGCGAAGGCCGGTGCGAGGGCGACCAGCAGCCCGTCCCAGGGGCGGCGGCGGTGCGTACGGGCGACACAGACGGCGGTGATCACGGCGCAGATCATCAGCATGCCCGCGTTGACCATCCAGTACATCTGCTCCTGGTGCTGGATGGATCCGCCCGGCGTCAGCCAGGCGGCGACCTGCATGAACACACCCGTCAGGACGGGGTACTCCAGGAACTGCATGTCGCCGGGCAGCCGGTCGAAGTACGGCACCAGGCCGTCGGAGAATCCGCGGGCGGCAAAGAGGTGCGGGATGTCCGAGTAGCAGGCGTGCGTGTACTGCGAGCCCGCGCCCCTGAACCAGGCCCAGTTGTAGCAGGGCAGCTTCTGCACCATGCCCAGCGCGAACATCCCGAGGGCCACCAGCGCGATGGCGCCCACCGGCGTGAGGGCCGTGCTGCCGAGCCGTGTCCAGCGCCCCGACCGCCCGCCGATCAGCTCACTGCCTGCTGCGGCGACCTCGTCCTGGTGCGTGGGCCGTACGACCGACTGTTCCTCGTGCTGCTGCACACTCGTGTCTTCTGCGCTTGGCATGCCGCTCATCCTGCCGTACGGGGCTTTGGAAACGACGAGGGCCGCCGCACCGTTCGGTGCGGCGGCCCTCATGACCGCGCGGCCGACCGGGCCGCGCGGGCGCTATCCGTTGGGCCCGCCGAGGAATCCGCCGCCGTTCCCGTTCCCGTTCCCGCCGCCGTTCCCGTTGCCACCGTTCGGTGGCTCGGGGGACGTCGACGCACTTTCACTGGGGCCGCCGGCGTCTCCGCCGTTCGCACCGGTGCTGGTCCCGCCGTTGTTGTGCTGGCAGTCCCAGTCCCACGTACCGCAGGTCTGGGTGGGGTCCGGCGGCGACGGGGTCAGACTCGTCGAGGGCGACTCGCTCACCGTCATGGACGGCGAGGGTGTGTCCGGCGCCGTGGGCGTCGGCGTGGGGCTCTGCGCACCGCCGCCGTAGACCTTGTCACCGATCGGGCCCGGCTCCGGGAAGCTCACGACCGGCTTCCCCTTCAGCGCGCCCACCATGTAGTCGTGCCAGATCTGGGCCGGGAACGACGCACCGTGGATCGTCCGCTCGCCACCCGTGCCGTACATCTTCTCGAACTTACGGTTCTTGTTCGTCGCGTCGTCGTCGAGCCGGTACATGCTGATGGCCGTGGACAGCTGCGGCGTGTAGCCGACGAACCAGGCCGACTTGTTGTCGTCCGTCGTACCCGTCTTGCCCGCCACGTCCCGGCCGGGAAGTTGCGCGGGGGTACCGGTGCCCTTCTCGACGACGTTCTTCAGGACGTCGGTGACGTTGTCGGCTATCGCGGCGTCGAAGGCACGCTTGGGGACGTCCTTGTGCCGGTAGATGGTCTTGCCGTCGTGCTTCGCCTCAAAGACCGAGAAGGGCTCGCGCTGCTGGCCGCTGGCGGCGAAGGTCGCGTACGCGCCGGCCATCCGGATCGCACTGGGCGAGGACGTACCGATGGAGAACGACGGCACGTGCGAATCCGCCATCTGTTCGTCGTCCTTGAGCCCCGCGGCCATGGCGATGTCCTTCACCTTGTCGGTGCCGACGTCCATGCCGAGCTGTACGTACGGGGAGTTGGCGGACCACTGCATCGCCTCGCGGAGGGTGATGTTGCCCTTCGACTCATGGCCGTCGTTGGCCTGCAGCCACTCCTTGCCGTTCTCGTCGGTCCAGATCTCGCCGTTGTACTTCTTGATCTTCAGCTTGTCGTCGGCGTTGTAGATGCTGAGCGGCGACACCTTCGTACGCTCGGACGGATCCTGGTCCTCCGAGAGCGCCGGGTTCCGCTTGCCGTACTCCATCGCTGCCGCCAGCACGAACGGCTTGAAGGTCGAACCGACCTGTGCACCGGTGGGGTTGGCGTTGTTGGTGAAGTGCTTGGTCGCGTCCTGGCCGCCGTAGATCGCCACGATGGCCCCCGTCTTGGGATCCACCGACCCGCCGCCGAACTGGACGTGGGTGTCCGTCTTCGGGCGCTTCTTCGGATCGATCTTGCTGTCGTAGACCTTCTGGACCGCGTCGTTGAGCTCGTTGACCTTCTTCTTGTTGAAGGTGGTGCGGATCTGGTAGCCGCCGCGGGACAGCATCTCCGCCGTGACGCCCTGGTCGTTGTTGCTGAGGAAGTACTGCCTGGCGAGTTCGACCAGGTAACCGGTCTGACCTGCCAGCTGGGCGTTCTTCTTCGGCGGCGCGGGCATCGGGAACTCGGTGTACTTGGCGCGCTCCGCCTTCGAGAGGCGCCCGTCCTTCACCTCTTCGTCGAGGATCCACTTCCAGCGCTTGATGGCCCGTTCGGTGTTCAGCTTCGCCGTTGCCTGCACGGGGTCGACGTCGGTGGCACCTGCCGGGTCGTAGTAGGACGCGCCCTTGAGCAGCGTGGCCAGGAACGCGCACTCGCTCGGATCCAGGTCGACGGCGTCCTTGTTGTAGTACGTACGGGCCGCGGCCTGGATCCCCGAAGCACCTCGTCCGTAGTATGAGACGTTGAGGTAGCCCGCCATGATCTCGTTCTTCTTCATGTCGTTGCTGACCTTGAGCGTGATGAAAAGTTCCTGGAACTTCCGGCTCAGGGTCTGCTCCTGGGACAGACGCGAGTTCTTCACATACTGCTGGGTGATCGTCGAACCACCCTGCGTCTCGCCTCCGGTCGCCATGTTGAACAGGGCTCGCGCGATGCCCATGGGGTCGATGCCCCGGTCGTGCTCGAAGGACTTGTTCTCGGCCGAGATGACGGCGTTCCGCATCGCTTCGGGAATCTGCTCGAAGCCGATGATCTGGCGGTTGACCGCACCGCCCGTGGCGATCATCTGTGTGCCGTCGTCCCAGAGGTAGACGTTGTTCTGCGCCTCCGCCGCTTCGTTCACCTTGGGCTTCTCGACCATCGCGTACGCGATACCGGCGACGCCCATGAGCAGGCCGAGGAAGCCGATGCAGAGGCTGGAGACCAGCTTCCAGGACGGAACCCAGCGCCGGAAGCCGTACTTGCCGGCGCGCGGGTAGTCGATGAAGCGTTTCTTGGCAGGACGCTGGGAGCCCCGGCCCCGCCCCCTGCCCGGTCCTTCGTGCCCGCCGTCGCCGCCCCCGCGGCGTCGGCCCCCGCCCCCGCGGCCCGATCCGCCGCCCTCGGCGGCGCGACGGCTCCCGCCGCCCCGCTGGGCGGCACGTCTGGCCTCGGCGCGGCCGCCGTACGGGCTGTCGCCGCCGTGCGAACCCGAAGGTGACTCGGAAGTTACTCCACGTGACGGCGCAGCGCGGCGTCCTGAGGACTGCTGGGCGGCTCGTCTGGCCGCTGCGCGCCCACCACCTTGCGGTTGCGGCGTTTTGCGACGGTGCTCGCTCATCGAACGACTACTCCTCGGGCAGGCGAGAGCGCCTGGAAGCGGCAGTTGAGATCCGGTCCCCCGAATTACGGACGGGCCCTACAACGGGCTCGTCCGCCATGCGTCCGGCTGAGCCACGAAGACTGACGCGCGGGCGCGTCACGCGGTTACCGGTGGTCTGCATGCCGCACAGACTACGCACGGTCAAAACCCTCCTAGGACCGAACTTCACCCCAAACAACGCAAGTCGGTGCCTATGAATTCACGATGTGACGCCGTTCACGATGGCTCCCCTTGTCGCATCGCAGCTCCCGATCTATCGTCGTGATGTATCGAGTCGATACATCAGCTCGGTACATCGGCCCGGCACCGGGCTCCGCAGGAGCACTCGGACGCACTCGGACGCATTCGGAGAAGGAGGAGGCGAAGTTGAGCAGACGCTCCGGCATCCTCGAATTCGCCGTTCTCGGCCTGCTCCGCGAGTCCCCGATGCACGGCTACGAGCTGCGCAAGCGCCTCAACACCTCGTTGGGGATCTTCCGCGCCTTCAGCTACGGCACCCTCTACCCCTGTCTCAAGACGCTGGTCGCCAACGGCTGGTTGATCGAGGAACCGGGTGCCGCCCCCGCCGACCAGCCGCCCGCCACCGGCCGTGCGGTCGCCCCCGCCTCCTCACTGGCCGGGCGCCGCGCCAAGATCGTCTACCGGCTGACGGCGGAAGGTAAGGAGCACTTCGAGGAGCTGCTCTCGCACACCGGCCCCGACTCCTGGGAGGACGAGCACTTCGCGGCCCGCTTCGCCTTCTTCGGACAGACGGAGCACGACGTGCGGATGCGAGTGCTGGAAGGCCGGCGCAGCCGGCTGGAGGAGCGGCTGGAGAAGATGCGGGCCTCGCTGGCCCGCACCCGTGAGCGCCTCGACGACTACACACTTGAGCTGCAGCGACACGGCATGGAGTCCGTGGAGCGCGAAGTGCGCTGGCTGAACGAGCTCATCGAGAGCGAGCGGTCGGGACGGGATCAGCGACGATCCTCGCCCGGGAGCGAAGCTCAGCAGGACACCGCAGGAGAGACGGGCGGCCTGCCCCGGCGCCGGGGTGACACCCCGCCGGATCCGTCCGACGACACCGCAAAGTGAGGTCCCCGCAGATCCGCGGGGCCTTCATAGGGAACATCCAAAACACACAGGGAGCAACCGGAATGGGTTCGGTTCGCGTAGCCATCGTCGGCGTGGGCAACTGCGCCGCCTCGCTGGTCCAGGGCGTCGAGTACTACAAGGACGCCGATCCGGCCGGCAAGGTGCCCGGTCTGATGCACGTCCAGTTCGGCGACTACCACGTGCGGGACGTCGAGTTCGTCGCCGCCTTCGACGTCGACGCGAAGAAGGTCGGTCTCGACCTCGCGGACGCCATCGGTGCCAGCGAGAACAACACCATCAAGCTCTGCGACGTGCCGAACGCCGGCGTCACCGTCCAGCGCGGCCACACCCACGACGGTCTCGGCAAGTACTACCGCCAGACCATCGAGGAGTCGGCCGAGGCCCCGGTCGACATTGTCCAGGTCCTCAAGGACCGCAAGGTCGACGTCCTCGTCTGCTACCTGCCCGTCGGCTCCGAGGTCGCTGCGAAGTTCTACGCGCAGTGCGCCATCGACGCCAAGGTCGCGTTCGTCAACGCCCTCCCGGTCTTCATCGCCGGCACCAAGGAGTGGGCGGACAAGTTCACCGAGGCCGGTGTCCCGATCGTCGGCGACGACATCAAGTCGCAGGTCGGCGCCACCATCACGCACCGCGTGATGGCGAAGCTCTTCGAGGACCGGGGCGTCATCCTGGACCGCACGATGCAGCTGAACGTCGGCGGCAACATGGACTTCAAGAACATGCTTGAGCGTGAGCGCCTGGAGTCCAAGAAGATCTCCAAGACGCAGGCCGTCACCTCCCAGATCCGGGACCGCGAGCTCGGTGCGGACAACGTCCACATCGGCCCGTCGGACTACGTGGCCTGGCTGGACGACCGCAAGTGGGCGTACGTGCGTCTTGAGGGCCGTGCCTTCGGTGACGTTCCGCTGAACCTGGAGTACAAGCTGGAGGTCTGGGACTCCCCGAACTCCGCCGGTGTCATCATCGACGCCGTCCGCGCCGCGAAGATCGCCAAGGACCGCGGCATCGGTGGCCCGATCCTCTCCGCGTCCTCGTACTTCATGAAGTCCCCGCCGGTTCAGTACTTCGACGACGAGGCTCGCGAGAACGTCGAGAAGTTCATCCGGGGCGAGGTCTCCAACTGACGCAGCCGGACACGGCACGTCCACGCGGATGGTTGACCGAGCGGCAACGCTCATTGCCTTCCGTGCTGTTGAGGGCCCCCGGGCAATCTGCCCGGGGGCCCTCAGCGTATGTGACTCTTGATCGCATGGCCGTCGTGGGTGATCTGCGCGTTCTTCTGCGCCTTCGGAACTTCCGTCGTCTGCTGGCCGTACGACTTCTCTCGCAGTCGGCCGACGGCGTCTTCCAGGTGGCGCTGGCGGCTCATGTCGTCTTCTCGCCGGAGAAGCAGGCTTCGGCGGGTGCCATCGCCTCCGCCATGGCGGTACTGCTGCTGCCGTACTCGCTCATCGGCCCCTTCGCGGGGGTTCTGCTGGACCGCTGGCCGCGCCGCCAGGTCTTTCTGTACGGGAACCTGCTGCGTGCCGCGCTCGCCTGCTGCACGGCGCTCCTCATCCTCGGCTCCGCACCCGACTGGCTCTTCTACGCCTCGGCGCTGTGCGTCACCGCGGTCAACCGCTTCGTCCTGGCCGGGCTCTCGGCCGCGCTGCCGCGCGTCGTCGACAGTGACCGGCTGGTGCTGGCCAACTCACTCTCGCCGACCGCCGGAACGCTCGCGGCCACGGCGGGCGGTGGCCTCGCCTTCGCCGTGAGGCTGCTGATCGCGGACTCCGATGCCGTGGTGGTGCTGCTTGGGGCGGCGCTCTACCTCACGTCGGCACTGGCCTCCCTCACCCTTGCCACCGGGCTCCTCGGGCCGGATCAGGACGGACACCGGGTCGGGCTGAGGGAGGCCCTGGTCGCCACCGTGAGGGGGCTGTCCGACGGGTTGCGTCATCTGGCGCAGCGGAGGCAGGCCACCCGGGTGCTGGCCGCCATGACCGTGATGCGCTTCTGCTACGGAGCACTGACCGTCATGGTGCTGATGTTGTGCCGGTACGCCTGGACCGACAGCGAATCCGAGGGCCTGGCGCTTCTGGGGCTGGCCGTGGGGGTCTCCGGCGCGGGATTCTTCGCGGCGGCCGTACTGACGCCCTGGGCCGCGGGGCGGCTCGGCCGGCTCCAGTGGCTGACGGTGTGCGCGGCAGGGGCGGCCGTCCTCGAACCCGCACTCGGGCTGTGGTTCGTCCCCGCACCCATGCTGGTCGCGGCGTTCGTCCTTGGGCTGGCCACCCAGGGGGCGAAGATCGCGACCGACACGGTGGTGCAGACCTCGGTGGAGGACTCTTTCCGCGGCCGGGTGTTCTCCCTGTACGACGTGCTGTTCAACGTCGCTTTCGTGGGAGCCGCCGCAGTCTCCGCCCTGATGCTGCCTCCTGACGGGCGATCGGCCGTGGTGGTGGCCGGAGTGGCCGCTCTCTACGCGATCGTCGCGGTGCTGATGTTCCGGTGGAGCCGCACCGGAGAGGCTGTCTAGCGTCCGTGGCAGAACAGAGCGGGGGGGGGGGTTTTGGGGGATTAAACCCCCCCCCCCGGGGGGGGTGGGGGCCCCCCGGGGGGGGGGGTTTTGAGGGTTAAATAAAACCC
>NZ_JBHXTM010000021.1:0-140403 GCF_042677325.1 Streptomyces sp. NPDC127117 | reverse complement strand
TTACCACACACCCCCCCCCCCCCGCTCTGTCGGAGTCCGGCCCGGGTGGGTGGTAATTTTACACGTGAAACATGACCACCGGCGGGCCCGGACTCAGCCCTGAGCGGCCCACCACTCCTTGAGCTTCTCGACCGCCGCGTCATGCTCCATCGGGCCGTGCTCCAGGCGCAGCTCCAACAGGAACGCGTACGCCTTGCCGATCACCGGCCCGGGGCCGACACCCAGGGTCTTCATGATCTCGTTGCCGTCCAGGTCGGGGCGGATGGCATCCAGCTCCTCCTGTTCCTGCAACTGCGCGATGCGCTCCTCCAGCCCGTCATAGGTCCGCGAGAGGGCGGCGGCCTTGCGCTTGTTCCGCGTGGTGCAGTCCGAGCGGGTCAGCTTGTGCAGCCGCTCCAGCAGGGGGCCGGCGTCCCGCACATAGCGACGGACCGCGGAGTCCGTCCATTCCCCGTCGCCGTAGCCGTGGAAGCGCAGATGCAGCTCCACCAGCTTCGAGACGTCCTTGACCATGTCGTTGGAGTACTTGAGCTCGGTCATCCGCTTCTTGACCATCTTCGCGCCCACCACTTCATGGTGGTGGAACGAGACGCGTCCATCCTTCTCGAAGCGTCGCGTCCTCGGCTTCCCGATGTCATGGAGGAGCGCGGCAAGGCGCAGGACCAGATCCGGGCCGTTCTGCTCCAGATCGATGGCCTGTTCCAGAACAGTCAGCGAATGCTCGTAGACATCCTTGTGACGGTGATGCTCGTCACTTTCCAGACGCAGCGCGGGGAGCTCCGGCAGCACCTGCTGTGCCAGGCCCGTGTCGACGAGCAGCGCCAGACCCTTGCGGGGGTGGTTGGAGAGCAGCAGCTTGTTGAGCTCCTCCCTGACCCGCTCGGCGGAGACGATCTCGATGCGCCCGGCCATCTCCGTCATCGCGGTGACCACATCGGGAGCGACGTCGAAGTCCAGCTGGGCAGCGAAGCGCGCAGCGCGCAGCATCCGCAGCGGATCGTCCGAGAACGACTCCTCGGGCGTTCCGGGGGTACGCAGAACGCGCTCCGCCAGGTCCTCCAGACCACCGTGCGGATCGATGAACTCCTTCTGCGGAAGTGCGACGGCCATCGCGTTGACCGTGAAGTCACGACGGACCAGGTCTTCCTCGATGGAGTCGCCGTAGGACACCTCGGGCTTCCGCGAGGTCCTGTCGTACGCCTCCGACCTGTAGGTGGTGACCTCGATCTGGTAGCCGTCCTTCTGGGCGCCCACCGTGCCGAAGGCGATTCCGACCTCCCACACCGAGTCCGCCCACGGCCGGACGATCTTCAGTACGGCCTCGGGGCGGGCGTCGGTCGTGAAGTCCAGGTCGTTCCCGAGCCTGCCGAGAAGCGCGTCCCGGACCGAACCTCCGACCAGGGCGAGACTGAACCCGGCATCCTGGAAACGGCGAGCGAGGTCGTCGGCGACCGGGGACACCCGCAGCAGTTCGCTGACTGCGCGGTGCTGCACCTGGGTCAGGGCACGGGAGCTGTCTTCATTGGCGTTCGACACAACAGAAAAGGGTACGTGCCCGGACCGGCCCGGTCGCCCTGGTTTCAGCCCGCCCTGCAAGACTCTTCCGATCATGTAGCGAACTCCCCAGCACTTGGCACCCGCGCACATCGTTACCATGCGTGGACGCAAGAACCGACAACCATCGACACCAGCTGACGACGACGAGGGACGGGTAGGCGCGTGGCCGAGGCGGCAGACATTCAGGGGATCGATCCCTCTCCTGCCCGCCGGTGGCTGCGGCGCACAGCCGCCCTGATCATCGGGGCACCGCTCGTCGCGGCACTGCTGGCCGGTCCGGCCGCACCCGCGGCGCAGGCCGGGGGGACCGGCAAGGCCCCCACCGGGTCCGAAACGGTCGACGTGGCGCTGAACACCCTGGCTCCGAGCGCGCCGGCCAAGGGGGACACCCTGACCGTCTCCGGCACCGTGACCAACCGGGGCAAGGAGACGATCACGCAGGCCGTGGTCGATCTGCGGGTGGGCCCGAAGCTCGGCAGCCGGTCGGAGATCGACAACGCCGCCAAACGCACCGGGTACGTGCTCGGCAGCGACCCCGCTCCGATCGGCGGCAAGTACACGGTGAAGTTCGGGAAGCTCGCTTCCGGGATCAGCCAGGACTTCACGCTCTCCGTCCCGGTCGGCAAACTGGAACTCGGCGACGACGGCGTCTACCAGCTCGGCGTCTCGCTGACAGGACAGACCTCCCGGGCCCAGTACAACCAGGTGCTGGGAATCGAGCGCACCTTCCTGCCCTGGCAGGAGGAGCAGCGAGACTCCAGGACGAAGGTCACCTATCTCTGGCCGCTCATCGCGTCGGCCCATGTCACCGCCGAGACGGGCGTCGACGATCAGCGGACGCCCGTGTTCGCGGACGACGACCTGGCCGCCGAGCTGGCTCCGGGCGGACGGCTCGAACAGCTGGTATCGCTGGGCAGCCGGCTGCCTGTGACCTGGGTGATCGACCCGGACCTGCTGGCCAGTGTCGACGCGATGACGGGGAACTACCGCGTCAAGTCCGGCGACACCACCGTCGCCGGGACGAACCAGGCCGTCGCCAAGCAGTGGCTCACCTCGCTCGAAGCCGCGGTGTCGGACGGGAAGGTCGTCGCGCTGCCGTTCGCCGACCCCGATCTGGCGTCCATCGCGCACCGCGGCAAGAACGTCTCCGGCACCCTCAGCCACCTCCAGACCGCCACCGAAGTGGCCGGGATGACAGTACAGACGATTCTCCACGTGAAGCCGTCGACCGACTTCGCGTGGCCTGTCGACGGGGCGATCGACCCGTCGGTCGTCGATGTCGCCACCTCGGCCGGGGCCCACAAGGTGATCGCCCGGAGCGACAGCCTCCAGGAGACCGGTGGTCTGGCGTACACGCCGACCGCTGCCCGGCCGATCGGCGGCGGCACCACCGCGGTCGTCGCCGATGCCCGGCTCTCCACGGCCTTCCAGGGCGACATGTCGAAGGCGGGGAAGTCCACCCTCGCCGTGCAGAAGTTCCTCGCTCTGACTCTCGCCCTGACCCAACAGGACACGGAAACGGAGCGGAGCATCGTCGTCGCACCGCAGCGGATGCCCACCGTGGCCCAGGCTCAGTCGATGGCCCGCGCCCTGCACGGGCTCGACGACGGGCGCTGGACACAGCCTCTTGGGCTGGTGGAGGCGGCCGGGGCGAAGCCCGACGCGGACGCCACGACCAGCGTCCCCGGGACCTCCCAGTACCCGAGGAAGCTCCGCAGCCAGGAGCTGCCCACCCAGGCCTTCCAGGACATCAAGTCCACCCAGGTGTCGCTGAACAACTTCCAGGTCATCCTCACCCAGCCCGAGCGGGTGGTGACCCCCTTCGGCAATGCGCTCAACCGGTCCATGTCGACGTCGTGGCGCGGCCGGCCGCTGGAGGCCCAGCAGTACCGGGACTCGGTCCGCGGCTATCTGCAGGACCTGGTGGGCGAGGTCCAGCTCATCTCGAAGTCGGACGTCACCCTGTCCGGCCGCAGCGCCACGATCCCGGTGACCGTGCAGAACAGGCTGTTGCAGGGCGTGGACCACCTCGTCCTCCGGCTGAAGTCCGAGAACGCGACACGCCTCAAGCTGAACGACGGCGGGGCCGTGGCCGAACAGCCGATCCGGATCGGCCCCGGCCACAGTCAGTCCGTGAAGTTCGACGCGGCTGCCAACGTCAACGGCCAGGTGCAGATGACGGCGCAGCTCTACACCGAGGACGGCACGCCGTACGGCGGAGCGATGACCTTCACCGTGAAGGTCTCCGAGCTCACCCCGACCGTGCTGCTGGTCATCGCCGGCGGGCTGCTGCTCCTGGTCCTCGCGGGCATCAGGATGTACACCCATCGCAAGCGTGCCAACGCGGGCGGCGCGGCCGGCGAAGACGGCGGCGAACCCGAGCAGCCGAGTGACCCGACTCCGGACACCGGTCCGGAAAGCGGGGAGCCGTCGGGCTCGGGTGAGAAAGTGGAACGTTGAGCGATGTCTGTCGTGGCCGGTCGGCCGGGGACGATGAGGTGGGGTTTCGATGAACGCGCCGTACGACGGTGACCGCGGTCAGGGTGCGGGCGGAGCCGGGTCTTCCGGCGGGCCCCCGGTGCCCCCAGGACCTGGCCAGGTTCCGCCGACGCCCGATCCGTACCTGCAGGACGCCTACGACCGCGATCCCTACCTCGCCCAGGACCTGTCCGTCCAGGACCCGGTGACCGAGGCGCTGTACGACCGGGCCGCGCACCCGCCGCCGCCCCCGGGCACCTACCAGCAGCCCCAGCCGCTCTACCAGCAGCCCCCCGCGGCCCAGTACCCGCCCGATCCGCGTATCTGGGCGCAGACCCCGCCGCCCGAGCCCGGCGGCCCGTTGCGGCACCTGCCGTACGGCGACGATCCGGCGACCACCCAGTTCGTCGGGGTGGACGACCTCGTCAGCCAGGCGTCCCGGGACGACGAGCAGCCGGACGCCTTCGCACACCTCTTCCGGGACCAGGAGGGCCCGGCGGGGTCCGCCCCCGTCCCTTCGGAGCCCGAGCCTGCCCCGGCACCCGCCCCGCCGAAGTCGGGCGGCCGGGCCTCCAGCCTGCTGAAGTCCAGCGCGCTGATGGCGGCCGGCACCCTCGTGTCCCGCCTGACGGGATTCGTCCGCAGCCTCGTGATCACCGCCGCGCTCGGTGCGGCACTGCTCGGCGACAGCTTCACCATCGCGTACACCCTGCCCACGATGATCTACATCCTCACCGTGGGCGGCGGCCTCAACTCGGTCTTCGTTCCTCAGCTCGTCCGTTCCATGAAGGACGACGAGGACGGCGGCGAGGCTTACGCCAACCGGCTGCTGACCCTGGTGATGGTCGCGCTCGGTGTGATCGTCGCGCTCGCGGTCTTCGCCGCTCCGTGGCTGATCCACATGATGTCGCCGACGATCGCCAACGACGTGGCGGCCAACAGCGTCGCCGTGACCTTCGCCCGGTACTGCCTGCCGACCATCTTCTTCATGGGCGTGCACGTCGTGATGGGCCAGATCCTCAACGCCCGCGGCAAGTTCGGCGCGATGATGTGGACCCCGGTCCTCAACAACATCGTCATGATCTTCACGTTCGGCATGTTCATCTGGGTCTACGGAACGTCCGCCGAGTCCCAGATGGGCGTCCAGACCATTCCGCCGGAGGGTGTCCGGCTCCTGGGCATCGGCACGCTGCTCGGTCTGGTCGTACAGGCCCTGGCGATGGTCCCGTATCTGCGCGAGGCCGGGTTCCGTTTCCGCCCGCGCTTCGATTGGAAGGGACACGGGCTCGGCAAGACGATCAAGCTGGCCAAGTGGACCGTCCTGTTCGTGCTCGCCAACCAGGCGGGCGTGATCGTCGTCACCCAGCTCGCGACATCGGCGGGCAAGCTGTCCGGCAAGGACGGCACCGGCTTCCTCGCCTACTCCAACGCCCAGCTCATCTGGGGCATGCCGCAGGCGATCATCACCGTCTCCGTCATGGCGGCCCTGCTGCCGCGCATCTCCCGCGCCGCCCACGACGACGACCCGGGCGCCGTCCGTGACGACATCTCTCAGGGGCTGCGGAACTCGGCCGTCGCGATCGTGCCGGTGGCCTTCGCCTTCCTCGCGCTCGGCCTGCCGATGTGCACCCTCCTCTACGCCTCCGCGGGCACCGAGGCCGCCCGCTCCATGGGCTTCATCCTCATGGCCTTCGGCCTCGGCCTGATCCCGTACTCCGTGCAGTACGTCGTGCTGCGCGGCTTCTACGCGTACGAGGACACCCGCACGCCCTTCTACAACACGGTCATCGTCGCCGCGGTCAACGCGGCCGCCTCGGCCCTCTGCTACCTGGTCCTGCCCGCCCGGTGGGCCGTGGTCGGCATGGCCGCCTCGTACGGGCTCGCCTACGCCGTCGGCGTGGGCATCGCCTGGCGGCGGCTGCGCAACCGCCTGGGCGGGGATCTGGACGGCGCCCATGTCGTGCGTACGTACGCCCGGCTGTGCCTGGCCGCGATCCCGGCAGCGGTACTCGGCGGCGGCGTGGGCTTTGCCGTTCTCCTGGGTCTCGGCGAGGGCGCCTTCGGTTCGCTCGCCGCGCTCATCTGCGGCGGAGCCGTACTGCTCGGCGTCTTTTTCGTCGCCGCCAAGCGGATGCGGATCGAGGAGATCAACGGCATGGTCGGGATGGTCCGAGGGCGTCTCGGTCGCTGAGAATCAACCACCGCACAACCATCACCACCCCTTGCGTGTCGTGCATAGCGCCGGAGTGTGGGCACAATTGGCGTGACTGTGCAGAGCTGGCTGGCATCGCGCAACGGATGGGGAGGCAGGAACGACGGTGGCGGAACGTAGCACGGCTGCCGTCGACGTGGCCGACAACAGCGGCGATGAGCCGCTGACCGCCAAGGCGGACGAGGCCACGACCGACGGGACGGCAGAAGCTCAGGACACCAAGGGCAGGAAGCCGCAGGACACGGATGGTGAACGCATCGATTCCGAGGTCACCCTGCCGACCCCTGACCTGCACAGTGGGCACAAACTTGCCAGACGCTACCGGCTGGAGGAGTGCGTCACCCGTCTGGACGGCTTCAGCAGCTGGCGTGCTGTCGACGAGAAGCTGCGCCGCGCGGTGGGCGTCCATCTCCTGCCGGCCGACCACCCGCGTGCCCGCTCGGTGCTGGCCGCGGCCCGCTCCGCCGCACTCCTCGGTGACCCGCGCTTCGTGCAGGTCCTCGACGCGGTGGAGGAGGACGACCTCGTCTACGTCGTCCACGAATGGCTTCCCGACGCCACCGAGCTCACCTCCCTGCTGGCCTCGGGCCCGATGGACGCGCACGACGCGTACCAGCTCGTCAGCCAGGTCTCCCAGGCCATGGCGGCAGCCCACCGGGAAGGCCTCGCACATCTGAGGCTCACCCCGGGGGCTGTGCTGCGGAGCTCGACCGGGCAGTACCGGATCCGCGGCCTCGCGGTGAACGCCGCCCTGCGGGGCATCACCGCCGACGGTCCCCAGCGTGCGGACACCGAGGCGATCGGCGCCCTGCTGTACGCCGCGCTGACCCAGCGCTGGCCGTACGAGAGCGACGCGTACGGCCTGGCCGGGCTGCCCAAGGGCGTGGGGCTGATCGCCCCCGACCAGGTGCGCGCCGGCGTCCATCGCGGCCTTTCCGAGCTCGCCATGCGCGCGCTCGCCAATGACGGCGCGACTGCCTCCCGGCAGGAGCAGCCGTGCACGACGCCGGACGAACTGGCCAAGGCCGTTGCCGCGATGCCCCGCATCCGTCCTCCGGAGCCCGTCTTCACGGCGCCCCCCGAGTACCAGCGCACGACCTACCAGCAGGGTTCCTACGGTCGTCCGCCGGCCCGGCCCACCGCCGCTCAGCCCACGGTGGCCGTACCCCCGGCCCCTCTCCAGAGCCGCACCGGCAAAGCCCTCAAGTGGGCGGTGTCCGCTCTGCTCATCGCCGCCCTGGGCCTCGGCAGCTGGCAGCTGGCCGAGGCGCTCATCGACCACAACAAGAGTTCCGACCCCGGGGACAGCACACAGACCAACCCGGAGAACACCGACAACAAGGCTCAGCCCGCGACCGAGCCGCTGCGGATCACCGGGGCGGAGGAGTTCATGCCCAGCGGTTCGGGGATCCAGCTGGACGAGGTACCGAACTCCATCGACGGCGATGCGAGCACGGCCTGGGTAACCCCGCGCTATCGCGGGTTCGCGAACTTCGGCAACTACCCGAACCGCAGGGACGGCAGTGGCATAGTCGTCGACCTGGGCAGCGTTCAGGACGTCGCGGGCATCGCGGCCAAGATGTACCGCAGCGGCCAGAAGGCCGAGGTGCTGGCCGCCGATCCGAGCGCCTCCGCCCCGTCGTCCCTTTCGGACTTCCCCCAGCGCCTCACAGAGCTGGGAACGGTGGGAAGCGATCTGAAGGAGACCTTCTCCAAGCCGGTACGGACCCGCTACGTCCTGATCCATCTCACGGAACTTCCGTCGGACGGAACGGGTGGCTTCCGGGGCGGCATTTCGGAGATCTCCGTACTCAAGTGACCAAGAGGCCGGTGGGTTGCCCCACCGGCCTCCGGCGTGTCCGGGGCCTCTCGCACCGGCGGCCGCGTCAGGTCTCGGACAGTTGCCTCTTGCGCCCCTGCCCCGTCCGCTCGAATCGTGATAGACAGACGCACCTTGACGCAGCGAAAGGGAGGGAGGGGGAGGTGGCCGCCGAGCCGTCGGAACCACTCAGCGACTCAGACCTCCTCGCTCGCCATGTGGCCGGTGAACCGGACGCCTTCGGTGAGCTCGTACGGCGCCACCGCGACCGGCTGTGGGCCGTGGCGATACGGACCCTGGGGGACCGCGAGGAAGCCGCGGACGCCGTCCAGGACGCCCTCGTCTCCGCCTTCCGGGCTGCACACACCTTCCGCGGTCAGTCTGCCGTCACCACGTGGCTGCACCGCATCACGGTCAACGCCTGCCTCGACCGGATCCGGAAGGCGGCCAGCCGCAGGACCGCGCCGATAGACGACACCGAACGGTTCGAGCAGCTCCTGGAGCCGCATGAATCCGCGGAGGCACCGGCGGAGCGCCAGGACCTCCACCGCGAGCTCCTGGCCGCACTCGCCACCCTGCCCGCCGAGCAGCGGGCCGCACTCGTTCTCGTGGACATGCAGGGCTACCCCGTGGCCGAGGCAGCACGCATCCTCGACGTACCGACAGGCACCGTGAAGAGCCGCTGCGCGCGGGGGCGGGCACGGCTGGCGCCACTGCTCACTCATCTGCGCAGCGAGGTCGCGGGAGCCGACGAGACAGCCGGAAGGAACCGGACGCGGCGTGCATCCGTCCCACCGGCATCGGGGCCGAGAGATGCGGGCACAAGCGATCCCGCTTCAGTGAAGGGCGGAGGTGGGCGCACATGACATCAACGGCCGATACGACCCAGCATCCGGATGTCATGGAGATCTCCGACCTGACGGAGGAGCTGCTCCCACCGTCACGTGCGGCAGAGGTACGCGACCATGTGGACGGCTGCGAACTCTGTGGTGAGGTCCATGCCTCTCTCATGGAGATCCGCGAGCTGCTCGGCACGGTGCCCACTCCGCACATGCCGGACGACATCGCGGACCGCATCGATGCCGCACTCGCCGCCGAAGCGGCTCTCGGCACCACGACGCCACCTGTCTCGACGCATGTTTCACGTGAAACAGAGCTGCCCGCAGCGGAGAGGCCGAAGACAGAGCCCAGCCCCTCGGACCGTCCCGCAGGGCGCCCCCGGGCAACCACCGGCCCCGGCCGTCGGCCGCTCCGACGCCGTCGGCGCACAGCCGTGCTCGGGGCGGCTCTCGGTGCGGCCGTGGTCGGCGTGAGCGTCTTCATGCTGCAGAGCCTCCACCCGTCCCAGAATTCCGGGAGCCTCAAGGCAGCGGACCGCAGTTCCAGCGCTGAGGAGAACAGCCGTGGGGCGTTCTCGGAGTCCACGCTTGAGGACCGGGTGCACACGCTTCTTCTGAGCACCGGCTCGAAGCCCTCGAAGTCCGCGGATGGTGTGGGGGCCGAGGAGCGGACGCCGTCCACCGGGGCGCAATCGACGCCCAATGGCGCCTCCGCCGGAGCCGAGTCGCCCCAGACCCCATTGCGCGCGCCCACCGTGCCCGTCCCGCCCTGCGTGGAGCAGGGCACCGGACGCAATGCTGCCGCCCTCGCCGTGGAGGAAGGCACCTACGAAGGCACGGATGCCTTCCTCGTCGTTCTTCCGCACCCGTCCGACGCGACGCGGGTACAGGCGTACGTCGTCGATGCGGGCTGCGTCCGGGCAGAGCCCGCGGGCAAGGGTGAACTCCTGCTGACCCGCACCTACCCGCGCCGCTGAGAATCCCGCCGGAAGCCGCCTCGGCACGTCGGGGAATGCATCCCCCGTAGGATCCGTTGGGTGGGGTGAGAGTCGTTGAACCGGCCCCAGTAGGCGTGGACAGTAGGCAGTCTGCAGAGACGAGGAAGAAACCCGTGAGCGACGTCCGTAATGTGATCATCATCGGCTCCGGCCCCGCGGGCTACACGGCCGCCCTTTACACCGCACGCGCCTCACTGAAGCCGCTGGTGTTCGAGGGCGCCGTCACCGCCGGTGGCGCGCTGATGAACACCACCGACGTGGAGAACTTCCCGGGCTTCCAGGACGGGATCATGGGCCCCGAGCTCATGGACAACATGCGCGCCCAGGCCGAGCGCTTCGGCGCCGAGCTCGTCCCGGACGACGTCGTCTCCGTGGACCTCACCGGAGACATCAAGACGGTCACGGACACGGCCGGTACGGTTCACCGCGCCAAGGCCGTCATCGTGACGACCGGCTCCCAGCACCGCAAGCTCGGCCTGCCCAACGAGGACGCCCTCTCCGGACGTGGCGTCTCCTGGTGCGCCACCTGTGACGGCTTCTTCTTCAAGGACCAGGACATCGCCGTGGTCGGCGGTGGCGACACCGCGATGGAGGAGGCGACCTTCCTCTCCCGCTTCGCCAAGTCGGTCACTATCGTCCACCGCCGGGACACGCTGCGTGCCTCCAAGGCCATGCAGGATCGGGCCTTCGCCGACCCGAAGATCAAGTTCGCCTGGGACAGCGAGGTTGCCGCCGTACAGGGCGAGCAGAAGCTGTCCGGTCTGACCCTGCGGAACACGAAGACCGGCGAGACGTCCGAGCTCGCGGTGACCGGCCTGTTCATCGCGGTGGGCCACGACCCGCGCACCGAGCTCTTCAAGGGCCAACTGGACCTCGACGAAGAGGGCTACCTCAAGGTCGATGCCCCCTCGACCCGTACCAACCTGACCGGTGTCTTCGGTGCAGGTGACGTCGTCGACCACACCTACCGGCAGGCCATCACGGCCGCCGGCACGGGCTGCTCGGCCGCTCTCGACGCCGAGCGCTTCCTCGCCGCACTCGCCGATGACGAGAAGGCCGCCGCGGCCACCGTCTGACTCACGCCTCTCACCCCCACTACACCCCAAGAAGTTAAGGAGGCCGCCGTGGCCGGCGCCCTGAAGAACGTGACCGACGACTCCTTCGACGAGGTCGTCCTGAAGAGCGACAAGCCCGTGCTGGTGGACTTCTGGGCAGCCTGGTGCGGTCCGTGCCGCCAGATCGCCCCGTCCCTTGAGGCCATCGCCGCCGAGCACGGTGACCAGATCGAGGTCGTCAAGCTCAACATCGACGAGAACCCTGCCACGGCCGCCAAGTACGGCGTCATGTCCATCCCGACCCTGAACGTCTACCAGGGCGGCGAGGTCGCGAAGACCATCGTCGGCGCCAAGCCGAAGGCTGCGATCGTCCGCGACCTTGAGGCCTTCCTCGGCTAGGCATACCGCACGCCGATGTTTCACGTGAAACGGGTCCGTCCCTCAGGGGATGGACCCGTTTCGCGTTGCCATGCGATCTCGGATCGTCATGGGTCTCGGATCGTCACGCGATCCCGGATCACAGCGGCCTGAGCGCCGGCTCCTTCTGCACTGCGCCCAGCAGCCGGTCCAGGGCCAGTTCGACGTCTTCCTTCCAGGACAGCGTCGTACGCAGTTCCAGTCTCAGCCTCGGGTAGACGGGATGCGTCCGGACGGTCTTGAAGCCGACCGCCAGCAGATGGTCCGCGGGAAGCACACAGGCCGGCTCCTTCCACCGGGCGTCACCGAACGCTTCGATCGCTTTGAATCCCCGGCGCAGCAGATCCTTGGCGACGGTCTGCACCATCACGCGGCCCAGCCCCTGCCCCTGGTAGCCCGGCATGATCCAGGCAGTCATCAGCTGCACGGCGTCGGAGGAGACGGGGCTGGTGGGGAACGCGGTCGAACGCGGTACGTAGGCCGGCGGTGCGTAGAGCACATAGCCCACCGGCACATCATCGACATAGACGACGCGGCCGCACGACCCCCACTCCAGGAGAACGGCCGAGATCCAGGCCTCTTTCTCCAGCTCGGGCGTCCCCGCCTTTACTGCGGCTTCCCCACTGACCGGATCAAGCTCCCAGAAGACACATGCGCGGCATCGTCGGGGGAGATCGGAAAGGTTGTCCAGTGTGAGCGGTACGAGCCGACGCCCCATGAAGGCTGTTCCTCGCTTCCTTCGCCCGCCGCATCTCGTGCGACGGTCAGTGCACTCCGTTCGAGGAGCAGGCTGCCGACGAACCCTCCGACAGCCCCCAGGCCCAGCCCCACTGTCCTCAGTCGGCTGCGGCTCACTGGCTGCATGGCCCTCCCTACCGAGGTGGCTCAAGCCGGATGTGCCATACCAGAACGCATCGTATCCACCCAGGAATGAAGCCGACACCGAGAAAAAGCAAAGGGCGGGCTGTGTTCCGGTAACCGCCGGAACACAGCCCGCCCGACAACGCGAGAGGCGGGGTCAGCCCTCGTCGTCCTCAGCGGATTCCTCGGACTGTGCCCGATCCAGCACGCGCCCCTCGCCCGGCGCCAGGCTGCCGAGAATGCGGTCCAGATCCTCCATCGATGCGAACTCGACGACGATCTTCCCCTTTTTCTGACCGAGGTCGACCTTCACCCTGGTCTCGAAGCGGTCCGAGAGCCGGGTGGCGAGATCGGACAGCGCAGGAGACACCCGACCGCCGGCCCGTGGCCCCTTTGCCTTGGCAGGGCTCGTGGGGCTGGAACCCATGAGCGTCACGATCTCCTCGACCGCGCGCACCGAGAGCCCCTCGGCCACAATGCGATGGGCCAGCCGGTCCTGCTCTTCCGAGTCGTCCACGGACAGCAGAGCCCGTGCATGACCGGCCGACAGCACCCCGGCCGCAACCCTCCGCTGCACCGGAGCCGACAGCCTCAGCAGACGGAGCGTGTTGGACACCTGCGGCCGGGAACGCCCGATCCGGTCGGCCAACTGGTCATGGGTGCACTTGAAGTCCTTGAGCAGCTGGTCGTACGCGGCTGCCTCCTCCAGCGGGTTCAGCTGAGCCCGGTGAAGGTTCTCCAGAAGCGCGTCCAGGAGCAGCTTCTCGTCGTCCGTGGCCCGGACGATAGCCGGGATCCGTTCCAGACCCGCCTCGCGGCAGGCCCGCCAGCGCCGCTCGCCCATGATGAGCTCGTAGCGCTCCGGCCCCACCTTCCGCACGACGACGGGCTGGAGGAGGCCCACCTCCTTGATGGAGGTCACCAACTCCGCGAGCGCGTCCTCGTCGAACACCTCACGGGGCTGGCGAGGGTTCGGGGTGATGGTGCCGAGAGGAACCTCGGCGAAATACGCCCCGGCAGGTCCCGTCGACTCGGCAGCCGCTCCGGACCCCGAAACCGGCGCACTCGGCTCCGGCACGACCGGAGCGCCCGCGCGAGCGGCCACCTTTGCCGCGGCCACCCCCCGCTCGGCCGTCAGTACAGGATTCGCCCCGGCAGAGGTCGACCCCATACCCGTGGACGGCACCTGCTTCTCCTGCGGAGCGGCGGGGATCAGGGCACCCAGCCCACGCCCCAACCCTCTTCGACGCTCACTCACTGAATCCCCTCCGAAATGCTCTGCTGACTGTTCCCGCCGCCCGTCCGGGCATGCTGGGACTCGTAGTGGATCCCGACGCCCCGCAGGGCGATCTCACGCGCCGCTTCGAGGTACGACAGCGACCCGCTGGAACCCGGGTCGTAGGTCAACACGGTCTGCCCGTAGCTGGGCGCCTCAGAGATGCGCACCGACCGCGGGATGCTCGTTCGCAGCACCTCCTTGCCGAAGTGGCTGCGCACCTCCTCCGCGACCTGCGAAGCGAGCCTGGTCCTGCCGTCGTACATGGTGAGCAGGATCGTCGAGACATGGAGGTCGGGGTTGAGATGCCCCCGCACCAGGTCCACATTCCGCAGTAGCTGACCCAGCCCTTCCAGCGCGTAGTACTCGCACTGGATGGGGATCAGCACCTCGGCCCCGGCGACCAGGGCATTGACCGTCAACAGACCGAGCGAAGGCGGGCAGTCGATGAGGATGTAGTCCAACGGCTGCTCATATGCCTGGATCGCCCGCTGTAGTCGACTCTCCCGCGCCACCAGCGACACCAGTTCGATCTCCGCACCGGCGAGATCGATGGTGGCGGGGGCGCAGAAGAGGCCTTCGACGTCCGGTACGGGCTGAACCACTTCGGAGAGCGGCCTGCTCTCCACCAGGACGTCATAGATGGAGGGGACTTCGGCATGGTGATCGATACCCAGAGCCGTAGAGGCGTTCCCCTGCGGGTCGAGGTCGACCACCAGAACACGGGCGCCGTGAAGCGCGAGCGAGGCAGCAAGATTGACCGTCGTGGTCGTCTTGCCCACTCCGCCCTTCTGATTGGCCACCACCATGACGCGCGTCCGGTCAGGACGGGGCAGGCCCTCGCCGGCGCGGCCAAGGGCCTCAACCGCCAGCTGGGCCGCGCGACCGATGGGTGTGTCGTCCATCGGCGGCGGTGTTTCACGTGAAACACCGTCCCCCGCCGATTCGGTTCGGGGGCCGGGGACCGGATCGGTCATCGGTCCCGCGATGTTGGCGTCGGACCGCAAGGATTCACTCTCCTCGACTTCAGGCTCGCAATGAGCAGAGCCTGCCATGCTTTCGGGGTCGTGAACCAGCGAGGCCCGCTCTTCTGTGGATGAATCCACTTCTGTGGACAACTCCGTAGCCCTAACGGGCCTGCGGTGCCGCGGCGCGGCAGCCGCGCGACCGCGGCTGATGATTCCATGCAGCAGAGAGCGACGTTTCACGTGAAACACGATGCCCCCGCAGCCTAGCTACAGGGGCACGACACTCCGTATGGGTGCATATGGCTACGTAGCGGACTCACATCCGGCAGACGGCATGTAATGCACGCAGCACTCGATCTCGCGGAGTGAGCAGGGACGTCAGCGACGGCGCCTCGTACGGCTCGTCCTGGCGGCCTTGGCACGCTTTGCGGCGAACCTCACACCGCCTGGGCTCTCACCGACCACCACACGCACCACGGTGGACATCGGGTCGACCACGCCGTCCCCGACGTGCAGCACCTCGGTCTCCACCACGCCGAGCTTGCCGAGAGCCGCACGTGCCCCGGCGATCTCCTCCTCGGCGGTGTCCCCCTTGAGGGCCAGCATCTCTCCGTACGGACGGAGCAGCGGAACGCCCCAGCCGGCCAGCCGGTCCAGCGGCGCCACGGCCCGAGCGGTCACCACGTGCACCGGCTGGAGCGTTCCCAGAACCTCCTCGGCCCGACCACGCACGACCGTGACATGGTCCAGGCCCAGCAGCTCCACCACTTCCTGGAGGAAATTCGTGCGCCGGAGCAGGGGCTCCAGCAAGGTGATCTTGAGGTCGGGGCGCACCAGCGCCAGCGGGATGCCGGGAAGACCGGCCCCCGAGCCCACATCGCAGACCGTGACGCCCTCGGGCACGACCTCGGAGAGCACCGCGCAGTTCAGCAGATGCCGCTCCCACAGCCGCGGCACCTCACGCGGGCCGATCAGCCCCCGCTTCACCCCGGCGTCCGCCAGCAGTTCCGCGTACCGGACAGCCTCCGGGAAGAACTCGCCGAAAACCGCCCGCGCCTCTTCGGGCGCCTGGGGAAGCTCTACTTCCGCCGTCACGGGAACCGTCCTTCCATACCGCACTACCGCACTGTGGGTGCTGATCTATCAGGCTGACAAAGATCGGCCCCGCCTGCGAACAGACGGGGCCGACAGAACTAGGGTCCGGTCAGGCCGGGAGGACGACGACGAAGCGCTCCGGCTCCTCGCCCTCGGACTCGCTGCGCAGACCGGCGGCCGCGACCGCGTCGTGCACGACCTTGCGCTCGAACGGCGTCATCGGGTCCAGCTTCACCGGCTCGCCGGTGCTCTTGACCTCATCCGCGGCCTTGGCACCCAGCTCGGCGAGCTCCGCCCGCTTCTTGGCCCGGAAGCCCGCGATGTCGAGCATCAGCCGACTGCGGTCCCCGGTCTCCCGGTGAACGGCAAGCCGCGTCAGCTCCTGGAGCGCCTCCAGCACCTCACCGTCGCGGCCCACGAGCTTCTGCAGATCACGTGCCGAGTCGCTGATGATCGAGACCGCGGCCCGGTCCGCCTCGACATCCATGTCGATGTCGCCGTCCAGGTCGGCGATGTCGAGCAGACCCTCAAGGTAGTCCGCTGCGATCTCGCCCTCCTGCTCAAGGCGGGTCAAGGTGTCGCTGCCCTCAGCGGCCGTGGAGGTGGTGCCTTCCGTCACGGATGGACTCCTTCTTACTTCTTGGACGGGTGCTTGGGCCGCTGCGGGCCCTTGCGCTGTCCGGACTTGGCTTGGCGTGAGGAGCCGGACGCGGACTTGCCCGCCGGCTTGGGCTTTTCGTCCTGCGCGGTGTCCCGCTTCTGCAGGGAGGTCTTGGAACCCGACTCGGTGGAGTCGGCGTCCTTGGCCCCAGCCTGCGCGGTACCGGTCTGGCGCTGGGACTTGGTCTGGCGCTTGGGCTGCTGGCGCCGCTGCGCGGCTCCGCCCTCGGCCTCGGCGACAGCGGTATCGCTCTTGATCACGGTGCCGTCCTCCTGGGCGGCGAGCCCCAGCTTGGCCAGCCCCGTGATGAACTTCCGCTCGATGTCATTGCGGTCCGGGCCCTTGGACACGATCCGCTTGACGGTGTTGCGCCGGGTCTTTCCGCGGACCTCGCCGTGAGTGGTGACGCTCTTCAGCAGACGTCCCAGGTACTGGTCCTGCGCCTTGCTGCCCGGGGTCGGATTCTGGTTGATCACGTACATCTGCTGACCCATGGTCCAGACGTTGGTGGTCAGCCAGTAGACGAGGACACCGACGGGGAAGTTGATACCCATGACGGCGAAGATCACCGGGAAGATGTACATCAGCATCTTCTGCTGCTGCATGTACGGCGTCTTGACGGTCAGGTCCACGTTCTTCGTCATCAGCTGGCGCTGGGTGAAGAACTGCGACGCGGACATCAGCACGATCATGATCGCGGTGACGACCCGGACGTCGGTCAGCGAGGCGCCGAGAGCCTGGACCTTCTCCTCGCTGTCCATGAACTTGGCAGCGAGCGGAGCACCGAAGATGTGGGCCTGACGGGCGCTGTCGAGCAACGCCTGGTCGATCTCACCGATCTTCTTGTTCGAGGCGATGGCCGACAGCACGTGGTACAGGGCGAAGAAGAACGGCGACTGCGCCAGGATGGGAAGGCACGAGGAGAGCGGGTTGGTACCCGTCTCCTTGTACAGCTTCATCATCTCTTCGGACTGACGCTGCTTGTCGCTCTTGTAGCGCTCCTGGATCGCCTTCATCTTCGGCTGGAGCACCTGCATGTTGCGGGTCGACTTGATCTGCTTGACGAAAAGCGGGATCAGGCAGATCCGGATCAACACCACCAGCGACACGATGGACAGGCCCCAGGCCCAACCGGTGTCCGGGCCGAAGATGGCCCCGTACATCTTGTGGAACTGGACGATGACCCATGAGACGGGCCAGGTGATAAAGCTGAACAGACTGGCAATCGTGTCCACTAATCAGGCTCCTTGAGCATTGGGCGAAGTCTCTGCGGCCTGACTCGGGGATTCGGAGACCGATCCCCGTACAGGCACGTCAGCGGCGGAGTCCCCGCCCTTGCCACCGCGCATGGCATTACGCAGCAGTTCATGCCAACGCGGACGTTTGCGTGGTGGAACATGGTCCACGCCGCCGGGTGACCACGGATTGCACCGAAGGATGCGCCAGGCCGTCAGCGCGGTTCCCTTGATCGCTCCGTGCCGGTCGATCGCCGTATATCCATAGTGGGAACACGACGGGTAGTAACGGCAGACAGGCCCGAGAAGTGGGCTGATCGTCCACTGATACAGCTTGATAAGAGCCAGCAGCGGGTACTTCATCGCGCGCCCCCTCCCAGCAGCCGCTGAAGAGCGGCGTCCAGGTCTCGGGCCAGCTGTTCATGGTCGGCGTCGCCCGCTCCGGGCAGCGCTCGTACGACAACCAGGCTACCGGGGGGCAGCAGGGCAAGCCGTTCGCGGACCAGGTGGCGAAGCCTGCGCTTCACCGCTGTGCGCACAACCGCTCCACCCACGGCTTTGCTGACAACGAAACCCGCACGCGGCGGGGGAGCATTCTCCCCAGTCACGTGCGGGTCCGTTGCACCGCTGCGTAGATGAACGACGAGTAGCGGGCGGCCGGCCCGGCGTCCTCGGCGTACTGCGGTCGCGAAGTCCTCGCGCCGCCTCAGCCGATTCTCGGTAGGCAGCACGTCATGACCTGTAAGCGATCAGGCGGACAGGTTGGCGCGACCCTTGCCACGGCGGGACGCGAGGATCGCGCGGCCGGCACGGGTGCGCATACGCAGCCGGAAGCCGTGGGTCTTCGCGCGGCGGCGGTTGTTCGGCTGGAAGGTGCGCTTGCTCACTAGGGGGCTCCAGAAATGACTCGTGTGTTGGCGGGACATCGCCTGGCTGTCACCGTGCGCCCACGAGAGACTCGCGTAAACGCTCTAGTGCACCGCTTCACAATCACAGATCGTGATCTTTGCCCATCGGAGGCAGGCGGCAGCAGCCATCGACAACTCGACCTGGTCACGGTACGCGCGGCTACGCCATCCGGTCAAACCGGCTCCACAGCACCCCCCACTGTGCACAGGCTGTGGACAACAACTTGAACCACGCGGGTCGCCCTGACTACCGTGGCTGAGCTCCGGTTCTTTTCTTACTGCCTGCCGGTCCTCACCCATCCCGACCCATCCCGTCCCGAGAACCACACATTCGTGGGACCAGCGAGAGAGCGTGCCCTGTGGCTGACGTACCTGCCGATCTTGCCGCAGTGTGGCCGCGAGTGCTGGAGCAACTCCTCGGGGAGGGCCAGCAGGGCATCGAACCGAAGGACAAGCAGTGGATCGAGCGCTGCCAGCCGCTCGCCCTGGTCGCCGACACGGCGCTGCTCGCAGTACCCAATGAATGGGGCAAGCGCGTCCTGGAGGGCCGGCTCGCGCCGCTCATCAGCGAGACGCTGAGCCGCGAATGCGGCCGCCCGATCCGCATCGCGATCACCGTCGACGACTCCGCGGGCGAGCCGCCGAGCCCGCCCGCGCCTCCGATGCATCAGTCCCAGCAGCCCCAGCAGCACCGCTACCAGGGACCGCAGCACGACGAGCGGCAGCACAACGACGCGTACGACGGGTACGGACACCGGCCCTCCGACGACGGCATGCCGACCGCCCGGCCCGCCTACCCCGACTACCAGCAGCAGCGCCCCGAACCCGGTGCGTGGCCGCGAACCCAGGAGGACCTCTCCTGGCAGCAGCCCCGGCTCGGCGGATTCCAGGACCGCGAGGCTCCCGCGGAGCAGTGGCGTGAGCCGTACACCGGCGGCCGCCAGCAGCCGCAGCACGACTACCGGCCGCAGCCGCCCGAGCGCCAGGGTTACGAGCAGCAGCGTCCCGAGCACCACGACATGCAGGAATCTCAGCACCAGCCCCAGCACCGGCAGGGCGGTGCCGGTACCGGACGGCCCGGCGGCGCCACCGGGCCGATGGGCTCGCAGCCCACTCCCACGCCCGGCCCCGGCGAACCGGCGGCCCGGCTGAATCCGAAGTACCTCTTCGACACCTTCGTCATCGGCGCGTCCAACCGGTTCGCGCACGCGGCGGCGGTCGCGGTCGCCGAAGCCCCCGCCAAGGCGTACAACCCGCTCTTCATCTACGGGGAGTCCGGGCTCGGCAAGACCCATCTGCTGCACGCCATCGGGCACTACGCCCGCAGCCTCTACCCGGGTACCCGGGTGCGGTACGTGAGCTCCGAGGAGTTCACCAACGAGTTCATCAACTCGATCCGCGACGGCAAGGGCGACACCTTCCGCAAGCGGTACCGGGACGTGGACATCCTGCTCGTCGACGACATCCAGTTCCTGGCGAGCAAGGAGTCGACGCAGGAGGAGTTCTTCCACACCTTCAATACGCTCCACAACGCCAACAAGCAGATCGTGCTGTCCTCCGACCGGCCGCCCAAGCAGCTGGTGACCCTGGAGGACCGGTTGCGGAACCGTTTCGAGTGGGGTCTGACCACCGATGTGCAGCCACCGGAGCTGGAGACGCGGATCGCGATCCTCCGTAAGAAGGCGGTGCAGGAGCAGCTCAACGCCCCGCCGGAGGTGCTGGAGTTCATCGCTTCCCGTATCTCCCGGAACATCAGGGAGCTGGAGGGGGCGCTGATCCGGGTCACGGCCTTCGCCAGCCTCAACCGGCAGCCGGTGGACCTCGGACTGACCGAGCACGTGCTGAAGGACCTGATCCCGGGAGGCGAGGACTCGGCCCCGGAGATCACGGCGACGGCCATCATGGCCTCGACCGCGGACTACTTCGGTCTCACGGTGGACGATCTCTGCGGAACCTCGCGCAGCCGGGTGCTGGTGACGGCCCGCCAGATCGCCATGTACCTCTGCCGGGAGCTCACCGATCTCTCGCTGCCCAAGATCGGTGCGCAGTTCGGCGGCCGCGACCACACGACGGTGATGCACGCGGACCGGAAGATCCGCGCGCTGATGGCGGAGCGGCGCTCCATCTACAACCAGGTCACCGAGCTCACCAACCGCATCAAGAACGGCTGACGCACCGCCGCCGGCAAACGATCCGTACGCGCCGACAGGGCGCCCGAGCAACCCTCAACAGGGGACCTCGGGCGCCCTTCTCGTTGCCCGGAGAGCGCCGGAGAACGCCCGGAAGCGGTCCGTAGCCGGTCCGGAGCCGGCCCGGAGCGGGTCCTGGAGCCTGCCGGAGCCGGTCCTGGAGAGCGCCGGAGCCGGTCCTGAGACCGCCCGAATGCTCCCTGAACGCCTCCTGAATGCCGCCTCGTAGCCGTCCGCAGCCGCCCCAAGCCCCGCCCCAAGTCCCGCCCCGAGCCCCGTCCCCGACCCGCTGCCGCCGTTGCGGCGCGGCCGCGGTGTTCGAATACCTGCCGCCGGCCGCCCGTTCTCCACAGATCTGGGGAGTTTTCCCCCTCCACAGCCTGGGGATCGGGAAGTTGTCCATATTGCTTCCACAGGGGTGACTGCCGATACTCCATCAGGCCAGGTCAAGGGGTTGGGGATTTGTGGTCAACGGTGATCCACAGCCTGTGGACAAAATATTCGTCCACAGGGCGTGGATGAAGTTGTCCACCGGCGACCCACAGGCCGAGCCGTCTTGTCCCCAGCTTCCTGCCGCTTCTCCACACCTCTGTCCACTGTTCGGCAACGCGGCACCGCCTTTCACCGCGCCGAGTGAAAGGCGTCACACCAAGAGGGTCGGTTGGGCTGTGGGGAACCTGGGTAAAGCTGGGGACAGGCCTGGGGAGAAACCCCCCTGTCCTGTGCATCGGGTGTGCAGAACTTTCCTGTGTCCACAGAAGCACCGTGTTGTCCACCGGTGCCGCCCACAGGGGCAGTGGATAAAAAACAGGATCTGACCTGCGGAAACGACGTTATCCACGGTTTCCACAGGCCCTACTACTACTGCCACATAGAGTTAGCCCGGAATCCGCTTCGAAGTGGGGCCTGTGCACAACTCGGCGCCGGAGCTCTCCGAACCGCTTGTCGCGACTTGACCCCGAGCAGCACCGAGTGTCGGTGCCGTACGTCAGACTGGTCCCCGGCGTCCTCGCTGCCTCGGCGGCAAAGGACGCGATCAGACGACGAAGGCCAGCAGGGCGAGCGAGCAACAGCAGGAGGCGGTTCCGGTGAAGATCCGGGTGGAGCGCGATGTACTCGCGGAGGCTGTGGCCTGGGTGGCCCGTAGCCTCCCGGCCCGTCCGCCGGCGCCCGTTCTTGCGGGCCTTCTGCTGAAGGCTGAGGACGGCGCCCTCAGCTTCTCCAGCTTCGACTACGAGGTCTCGGCCCGGGTCTCGGTGGACGCAGAGGTCGAGGAGGACGGCACGGTGCTGGTCTCCGGCCGGCTGCTCGCCGACATCTGCCGCGCCCTCCCCAACCGACCGGTGGAGATTTCCACAGACGGTGTACGGGCGACCGTGGTCTGCGGCTCCTCGCGATTCACACTCCACACCCTTCCTGTGGAGGAGTACCCGGCACTCCCCGAGATGCCGACCGCGACCGGCACGGTTCCCGGCGAGGTCTTCGCCTCGGCCGCCGCCCAGGTCGCCATCGCCGCGGGCCGTGACGACACGCTGCCGGTGCTGACCGGTGTGCGCATCGAGATCGAGGGCGACACCGTCACCCTGGCCTCGACCGACCGCTACCGCTTCGCGGTCCGCGAGTTCCTCTGGAAGCCGGAGAACCCGGACGCCTCCGCGGTCGCCCTGGTGCCCGCCAAGACGCTGCTGGACACCGCCAAGGCCCTGACCAGCGGTGACACGGTCACTCTGGCGCTGTCCGGCTCCGGTGCCGGTGAGGGGCTGATCGGTTTCGAGGGCGCCGGCCGGCGTACGACCACGCGGCTGCTCGAAGGCGATCTGCCGAAGTACCGCACGCTCTTCCCCACCGAGTTCAACTCGGTCGCGGTCATCGAGACGGCGCCGTTCGTCGAGGCCGTCAAGCGCGTGGCCCTCGTCGCCGAGCGGAACACCCCCGTGCGGCTCAGCTTCGAGCAGGGCGTGCTGATCCTGGAGGCCGGTTCCAGCGACGATGCACAGGCTGTGGAGCGGGTCGACGCGGTGCTGGAGGGTGACGACATCTCGATCGCCTTCAACCCGACCTTCCTGCTGGACGGGCTGAGCGCGATCGACTCCCCGGTCGCCCAGCTCTCGTTCACGACGTCCACCAAGCCCGCGCTGCTCAGCGGCCGCCCGGCCGTGGACGCCGAGGCCGACGACGCGTACAAGTACCTGATCATGCCGGTCCGCCTCTCCGGCTGATCCGGCCATCGGTCCTGTCACGGCGGTTCCCGACGGGCACGCTCGGCGCCGAGCATGCCCGTCGGTCCGTCCCCGGCCGGGCGTAGGCTCGTCCTCGGGTACGAATCGGCACAACGCTTAAGGAATCTCTGATGGAGCTCGGTCTCGTCGGCCTCGGCAAGATGGGCGGCAACATGCGCGAGCGCATCCGCCGCGCAGGCCACACCGTCATCGGTTACGACCGCAACCCGGACGTCTCCGATGTCCACAGCCTCGAAGAGCTTGTGGGCAAGCTGAAGGGGCCCCGGGTCATCTGGGTGATGGTTCCGGCCGGAGCCCCGACCCAGGCCACCATCGACGAGCTCGCAGGTCTCCTCTCGCCCGGCGACATCGTCGTGGACGGCGGGAACTCCCGCTGGACCGACGACGAGAAGCACGCGGTCGAGCTGGGCATCAAGGGCATCGGCTTCGTGGACTGCGGCGTCTCCGGCGGCGTCTGGGGCCTGGAGAACGGCTACGCGCTGATGTACGGCGGCGACGCCGAGAACGTGGCGAAGGTCCAGCCGGTCTTCGACGCGCTGAAGCCCGAGGGCGACTTCGGCTCCGTCCACGCGGGCAAGGTCGGCGCCGGCCACTTCGCGAAGATGGTCCACAACGGCATCGAGTACGCCATGATGCAGGCCTACGCCGAGGGCTGGGAGCTCCTGGAGAAGGTCGACTCCGTCACCGATGTGCGCGAGGTCTTCCGCTCCTGGCAGGAGGGCACGGTCATCCGTTCCTGGCTGCTCGACCTGGCGGTCAACGCGCTGGACGACGACGAGCACCTCGACAAGCTGCGCGGCTTCGCCGCCGACTCCGGCGAGGGCCGGTGGACGGTGGAAGCCGCGATCGACAACGCGGTGCCGCTGCCCGCGATCACCGCGTCGCTCTTCGCGCGTTTCGCCTCGCGCCAGGAGGACTCCCCGCAGATGAAGATGATCGCCGCGCTGCGCAACCAGTTCGGTGGCCACGCGGTCGAGAACAAGAAGTAACGCAACGGGAAGCGGGCCGGGCCACGGCGGCCGGTCCGCTCCACGAAGCACGGAGCAGGAAGCCGGGAAGGTCGGCGTACACCCATGCATGTCACGCATCTCTCGCTGGCCGACTTCCGCTCGTACGCCCGGGTCGAGGTACCTCTCGAACCGGGCGTCACCGCTTTCGTGGGGGCCAACGGCCAGGGCAAGACGAATCTGGTCGAGGCGGTCGGCTATCTCGCGACGCTCGGCAGCCACCGGGTCTCCTCCGACGCCCCGCTGGTGCGGATGGGCGCCGACCGGGCCGTGATCCGTGCCGCCGTGACACAGGGCGAGCGTTCGCAGCTGATCGAGCTGGAGCTCAATCCCGGCAAGGCCAACCGGGCTCGTATCAATAGATCGTCGCAGGTCAGACCCCGTGATGTGCTGGGGATAGTACGTACGGTGCTGTTCGCGCCGGAGGATCTGGCGCTGGTCAAGGGCGACCCCGGCGAGCGTCGGCGCTTCCTCGACGAGCTGATCACGGCCCGTTCGCCGCGGATGGCGGGGGTGCGCTCGGACTACGAGCGGGTGCTGAAGCAGCGCAACACTCTGCTGAAGTCGGCGGCGATGGCACGCCGGCACGGTGGCCGGTCGATGGATCTGTCCACGCTCGACGTGTGGGACCAGCACCTGGGCCGGGTGGGCGCGGAGCTGCTGGCCCAGCGGCTGGATCTGATCGCCACCCTTCAGCCGCTGGCGGACAAGGCATACGCGGATGTCGCGCCGGGCGGCGGCCCACTGGTGCTGGAGTACCGCAGCTCGGTCGGGGCGGGCGTGGAGTCCGCGCGTAGCCGTGAGGAGCTGTACGAGCAGTTGATCGCCGCCCTGGCAGAGGTCCGCAAGCAGGAGATCGAGCGGGGCGTGACGCTGGTCGGGCCGCACCGCGACGATCTGCTGCTGGGGCTGCGGGGCATGCCGGCCAAGGGGTACGCGAGCCATGGCGAGTCCTGGTCGTACGCGCTGGCGCTGCGGCTGGCCTCGTACGATCTGCTGCGCAGCGAGGGCAACGAGCCGGTGCTGGTGCTGGACGACGTATTCGCGGAGCTGGACGCCCGGCGCCGGGAGCGGCTGGCGGAGCTGGTGGCCCCGGGTGAGCAGGTGCTGGTGACGGCCGCGGTGGACGACGACGTTCCGGGGGTGCTGGCGGGGGCCAGGTTCGCGGTGACCGCGGGTGAGGTGGAGCGGCTGTGAGCGGCCGCGGCGAGGGAGCCGGGGAGCCGGGCCAGGAGCGTTCCGGCGGGGGCAGGGCCCCGGAGCCCTCGGGCGTCGATCTGGCGCGGGTCGCCCTGCGCGCGGCGAAGGAGCAGGCGCGGGCGCGCGGCGCCGCCGCTCAGCAGAAGAAGCAGGCCCGGCGGGGCGGCGGGCTGCGGTCGGGCGCGCGGGCCGACGGGCGTGATCCGCTGCCGCTGGGCTCAGCGATCAACCGTCTGATCACCGAGCGCGGCTGGGAGACCCCGGCGGCGGTGGGCGGGGTCATGGGGCGCTGGCCGCAGATCGTGGGTGAAGATCTGGCCAAACATTGTGTGCCTTTGAAGTACGACGAGGACCCGGACGAGCGGGTGCTGACGGTGCAGTGCGACTCGACGGCGTGGGCGACGCAGCTGCGGCTGCTGGCGCCGCAGCTGGTGGCCCGGCTGAACGCGGATCTGGGGCAGGGCACGGTCAGGCTGATCAAGGTGCTGGGGCCCGGCGGCCCGCAGCGCAGGTTCGGTCCACTGCGCGCGCCCGGGAGTACCGGACCGGGCGACACATACGGCTGACCTGCGCTTTTCTCATTGCTGACCGGCACCCGGGCTGTTCCCTGGCGTCGCACGGTGCCCCTTCCCGGCTCTGCCGCGGCTCATTGCTGTCCGCCCGGGGCGCTTGTCCGTCGGGTCCGTGTTGTGCAGGTCTGCGGTGGTTGCGGCCACGCGGTGAGAGTGGGGCGTCCCGCACGGTAGCGGGAGGTTGACAGGCCGAAGCGCTCAAGGCCCGCGTGAGCCTCCTGAGGGCCCTCCCTGAATATGGGGAGTCGTCAGCCGCTCATTCAGGGCGGCACATGCGTACTCAGGTACCGGCAAACCCCCATTCATGTCGGCGCTACCGGTAGACTGGTGAACAATCCCGCGTCCTTGCGGGAGTCGTCGATACAAGCCGAACGACGCAGCCGCTCCCGTTTGCCCGGAGAACGGCCTGTGCTGTGCCAGAAAGGGCGCTTCGTGGCCGATTCCGGCAACCCCAACGAGAACATTCCGTCCACACCCGGTGAGAGCGCCGAGGCTGTCGCCGCGGGCGAGTCCGCGGGCACGGGCGAGGTCACGGCCTCGTACGACGCCAGCGCGATCACCGTCCTGGAGGGTCTGGACGCGGTCCGCAAGCGGCCTGGCATGTACATCGGTTCCACCGGTGAGCGCGGCCTCCACCACCTCGTGTACGAGGTCGTCGACAACTCGGTCGACGAGGCGCTGGCAGGGCACGCGGACACGATCGACGTCACGGTCCTCGCCGACGGCGGGGTCCGCGTGATCGACAACGGCCGAGGCATCCCGGTCGGCATCGTGCCGTCGGAGAAGAAGCCCGCGGTCGAGGTCGTCCTGACGGTGCTGCACGCCGGCGGCAAGTTCGGCGGCGGCGGCTACGCCGTCTCCGGTGGTCTGCACGGTGTCGGTGTCTCCGTGGTCAACGCGCTGTCGTCGCGGGTCTCGGTCGAGGTCCGGACGGACGGTTACCGCTGGACCCAGGACTACAAGCTCGGTGTGCCCACCGCTCCGCTGGCCCGCAACGAGGCCACCGACGAGACGGGGACGTCCGTCACCTTCTGGGCCGACGGGGACATCTTCGAGACGACCGAGTACTCCTTCGAGACCCTGTCGCGCCGCTTCCAGGAGATGGCGTTCCTCAACAAGGGCCTGACGATCAAGCTCACCGACGAGCGCGAGTCGGCGAAGGCGACGCTGGGTGCGGATGTCGCCGAGGTGGCCGAGGTCGCCGAGGCGGAGCAGGCCCGCACGGTCACGTACCACTACGAGGGCGGCATCGTCGACTTCGTGAAGTACCTGAACTCCCGCAAGGGCGATGTCATCCACCAGTCGGTGATCGACATCGAGGCCGAGGACAAGGAGCGTCTCCTCTCGGCCGAGATCGCCATGCAGTGGAACACCCAGTACAGCGAGGGCGTCTACTCCTTCGCGAACACGATCCACACGCATGAGGGCGGTACGCACGAGGAGGGCTTCCGCGCCGCGCTGACCACGCTGGTCAACAAGTACGCGCGCGAGAAGAAGCTGCTGCGCGAGAAGGACGACAACCTCACGGGTGACGACATCCGCGAGGGTCTGACGGCGATCATCTCGGTGAAGCTGGGCGAGCCGCAGTTCGAGGGCCAGACGAAGACCAAGCTGGGCAACACGGAGGCCAAGACCTTCGTCCAGAAGGTCGTCCACGAGCAGCTCACGGACTGGTTCGACCGCAATCCGAACGAGGCGGCCGACATCATCCGCAAGGGCATCGCGGCGGCCACGGCCCGGGTCGCGGCCCGCAAGGCGCGCGATCTGACCCGTCGCAAGGGGCTCCTGGAGAGCGCCTCGCTGCCGGGCAAGCTGAGCGACTGCCAGTCCAACGACCCGACGAAGTGCGAGATCTTCATCGTCGAGGGTGACTCCGCCGGTGGTTCGGCGAAGTCCGGCCGTAATCCGATGTACCAGGCGATCCTGCCGATCCGCGGCAAGATCCTGAACGTCGAGAAGGCCCGGGTCGACAAGATCCTCCAGAACACCGAGGTCCAGGCGCTGATCTCGGCCTTCGGCACCGGGGTCCACGAGGACTTCGACATCGAGAAGCTGCGCTATCACAAGATCATTCTGATGGCGGACGCCGACGTCGACGGTCAGCACATCAACACCCTGCTGCTGACGTTCCTCTTCCGCTTCATGCGTCCGCTGGTCGAGGCCGGCCACGTGTACCTCTCCCGCCCGCCGCTCTACAAGATCAAGTGGGGCCGGGACGACTTCGAGTACGCGTACTCGGACCGGGAGCGCGACGCCCTGGTCGAGCTGGGCAAGCAGAACGGCAAGCGGATCAAGGAAGACTCGATCCAGCGCTTCAAGGGTCTCGGCGAGATGAACGCCGAGGAGCTGCGCGTCACCACGATGGACGTCGACCACCGGGTTCTCGGCCAGGTCACGCTGGACGACGCGGCGCAGGCCGACGACCTCTTCTCGGTGCTGATGGGCGAGGACGTCGAGGCGCGGCGCTCGTTCATCCAGCGCAACGCCAAGGACGTCCGCTTCCTCGACATCTGAGTCGGCCGTACCAGCAAGCCGCCGCCCGAAAGGACTTTGACCAGCAATGGCCGACGAGAACACCCCTGTGACACCCGAAGAGGAGCCCGCCGCCGCGGTGGGCATGCGTGTCGAGCCCGTGGGGCTCGAAACGGAGATGCAGCGCTCCTACCTCGACTACGCGATGTCCGTCATCGTCTCGCGTGCGCTGCCGGACGTACGGGACGGCCTCAAGCCCGTCCACCGCCGGGTGCTGTACGCGATGTACGACGGCGGCTACCGGCCCGAGAAGGGCTTCTACAAGTGCGCCCGTGTCGTCGGTGACGTCATGGGTACGTACCACCCGCACGGTGACTCGTCGATCTACGACGCTCTGGTGCGTCTGGCGCAGCCGTGGTCGATGCGCATGCCGCTGGTGGACTCCAACGGCAACTTCGGTTCCCCGGGCAACGACCCGGCCGCCGCCATGCGGTACACCGAGTGCAAGATGATGCCGCTGTCCATGGAGATGGTCCGGGACATCGACGAGGAGACCGTCGACTTCCAGGACAACTACGACGGCCGCAACCAGGAGCCGACGGTCCTGCCGGCACGGTTCCCGAACCTGCTGGTCAACGGTTCGGCGGGGATCGCGGTCGGTATGGCGACCAACATCCCGCCGCACAACCTGCGCGAGGTCGCGGCCGGTGCGCAGTGGTACCTGGAGCACCCGGAGGCCTCGCAGGAGGAGCTCCTGGAGGCGCTGATCGAGCGGATCAAGGGCCCGGACTTCCCGACCGGCGCGCTCGTCGTGGGCCGCAAGGGCATCGAGGAGGCCTACCGCACCGGCCGTGGCTCGATCACGATGCGCGCGGTCGTCGCGGTCGAGGAGATCCAGAACCGGCAGTGCCTGGTCGTCACGGAGCTTCCGTACCAGACCAACCCCGACAACCTCGCGCAGAAGATCGCCGACCTGGTGAAGGACGGCAAGGTCGGCGGGATCGCGGACGTCCGTGACGAGACGTCGTCGCGTACCGGTCAGCGCCTGGTCGTCGTGCTGAAGCGGGACGCAGTCGCCAAGGTCGTACTGAACAACCTGTACAAGCACACCGACCTGCAGTCGAACTTCGGCGCCAACATGCTGGCGCTGGTCGACGGGGTGCCGCGCACGCTGTCGATCGACGCGTTCATCCGCCACTGGGTGACGCACCAGATCGAGGTCATCGTCCGGCGTACGAAGTTCCGGCTGCGCAAGGCGGAGGAGCGGGCGCACATCCTGCGCGGTCTGCTCAAGGCGCTGGACGCGATCGACGAGGTCATCGCGCTCATCCGGCGCAGCCAGACGGTCGAGGTGGCGCGCGAGGGCCTGATGGGCCTGCTGGAGATCGACGAGATCCAGGCGAACGCCATCCTGGAGATGCAGCTGCGCCGGCTGGCCGCGCTGGAGCACCAGAAGATCACGGCCGAGCACGACGAGCTCCAGGCGAAGATCAACGAGTACAACGCGATCCTGGTGTCGCCCGAGCGGCAGCGGAAGATCGTCAGCGAGGAGCTGGCGGCGATCGTCGAGAAGTTCGGCGACGACCGGCGTTCGAAGCTGGTGCCCTTCGACGGTGACATGTCCATCGAGGACCTGATCGCCGAGGAGGACATCGTCGTCACGATCTCGCGCGGCGGCTATGTGAAGCGCACCAAGACGGACGACTACCGCTCGCAGAAGCGCGGCGGCAAGGGCGTGCGCGGCACGAAGCTCAAGGAAGACGACATCGTCGACCACTTCTTCGTGTCGACGACGCACCACTGGCTGCTGTTCTTCACGAACAAGGGACGGGTGTACCGGGCGAAGGCGTACGAGCTCCCGGACGCCGGCCGCGACGCCCGCGGTCAGCACGTCGCCAACCTGCTGGCCTTCCAGCCGGACGAGCAGATCGCGCAGATCCTGGCGATCCGCGACTATGAGGCCGCGCCCTATCTGATCCTGGCCACGAAGGGCGGTCTGGTGAAGAAGACCGCGCTGAAGGACTACGACTCGCCGCGTTCCGGCGGCGTCATCGCGATCAACCTCCGGGAGACGGCCGACGGCTCGGACGACGAGCTGATCGGTGCGGAGCTGGTTTCGGCCGAGGACGACCTGCTGCTCATCAGCAAGAAGGCCCAGTCGATCAGGTTCACCGCGACGGACGATGCGCTGCGCCCGATGGGCCGTGCGACCTCGGGCGTCAAGGGCATGAGTTTCCGCGAGGGCGACGAACTGCTCTCGATGAATGTTGTCCGTCCGGGTACGTTCGTGTTCACTGCCACCGACGGTGGTTACGCGAAGCGGACCCCCGTCGACGAGTACCGGGTTCAGGGCCGTGGCGGTCTGGGCATCAAGGCTGCCAAGATCGTCGAGGACCGGGGATCGCTGGTCGGTGCGCTGGTGGTCGAGGAGTCGGACGAGATCCTCGCCATCACGCTCGGCGGTGGTGTGATTCGCACGCGAGTCAATGAAGTCAGGGAGACGGGCCGTGACACCATGGGCGTCCAACTGATCAATCTGGGCAAGCGCGATGCCGTCGTCGGTATTGCCCGTAACGCCGAAGCCGGTCGTGAGGCCGAAGAGGTCGAGGGGTCCGAGGACTCCGAGGCCGCTGCGGCGGAGGGTGCCGAGAGCACGGTCGAGGGCAATGTCGAAGGCACGTCGTCTTCGGCCGGGGAGCACGAGGAGTAGAGCGTGAGTGGAGCCACGGGCGCCGGTTCGGCCGCTTCCGGAGCAGGAGCGAACGGTGCCCGTGGCCCTGCCACGGACTCCCAAGGGGGCATTGTGACGGATACCCGGGGGCCTCAGCCCCAGTACGAGGGCTACGCGACCGGGCCGTTGCCGGGTGAGCGGGAGCCCGCGCCGGGGCAGGCGAGCGGGCCGTACCACCCGCCGCAGGCGTACCCCTCGCCCGTGGGCGGGACGCAGGGCGGCCGGCCGCACGGAACACAGGGCGGCGCGCAGGGCGTCGGCGCCGCGCAGGCGGCCCGGCGGCCGCGGACGGGGGCGCGGACGACCCCGCGTACCCGCAAGGCGCGGCTGCGGGTGGCCAAGGCCGATCCGTGGTCGGTGATGAAGGTCAGCTTCCTGCTCTCCATCGCGCTCGGCATCTGCACGGTGGTGGCGTCCGCGGTGCTGTGGATGGTGATGGACGCCATGGGCGTCTTCGAGACCGTGGGCGGAACGATCAGCGAGGCCACCGGTTCGAACGAGGGCAACGGCTTCGATCTGCAGTCGTTCCTGTCGCTTCCGAGGGTCCTCATCTTCACCTCGGTCATCGCGGTGATCGACGTGGTCCTGGCGACCGCGCTGGCGACGCTGGGCTCCTTCATCTACAACTTGTCGGCGGGTTTCGTGGGCGGTGTCGAGCTCACGCTGGCCGAGGACGAGTAGGGCGCTCGGTATCGATTTTGGGACTGGCCCCGACGTGCGCTAATCTTCAGAAGTCAGCGCAGCAGCGCGGCGGGGCTATAGCTCAGTTGGTTAGAGCGCATCCCTGATAAGGATGAGGCCACAGGTTCAAATCCTGTTAGCCCCACCAGCACGAAGGCCCCTCACCGGAGACGGTGGGGGGCCTTCGGCATTGCGGCCCGAATACGGCTGTCGGCCATGACCGGCCTCAGTAGGTTGGCCGCATGTCTTCCGTACTTGTCGTTGGTTACGACCCGCAGGCACTGCCCGGCACCGACGGGGAGGCCGTTCGCGCGGCTCTCGACGGGGCGCTGAAGGGGTTCGCCGAGATCGGTGTCGAAGCGGCCATGACGCTGGTCGTGTTCGACGGGTCGGCCGAGCCCGCGCTCGTCGCGTCGCTGACCGAGCGGCCGTGGGACGTGGTGGTCGTCGGGGGCGGGATCCGCAAGACCGAGCAGCTGCTCCCGCTCTTCGAGCAGATCGTGAATCTGATCCGCCGCCATGCGCCGCAGGCCGCCATCGCGTTCAACACCAGTGCCGCCGACACCGTGGAGGCGGCGCAGCGCCGGCTCGGGTAGCCGAGAAGGCCGCTGAGGGCACGGAGAAGCCCCCGTCCGGTGTGAACCGGCCCGGGGGCTCAGTACGTCAGTGGAGCGGCTCTCAGGGTGGCAGCAGGGACGCGTCCCCCGCCGGGGCGCCGTGGGTGGTGCGGGCGGCGTTCCTGGTGTCCGTGGCGTCCGTGGTGTCCGCGGACAGATGGCGGGTGGCGGGCGAGGAGCCGTGGGCCTCGGCGCGGATGCGCTGCTTCATCGTGGGTGGCAGCGACCGGTCGCGCGGAAGGGTCCATCGCACCGACGGAGTGGTCGCGGTTGCCGTGGCCGCGCCCGTGTGCTCCTGGTTCGTGGTGGTCGGCTGCGTGGCGTTCTGCTCCGTGGCCTCGGCCGGGGTGCTCATGAACCCCAGTGCGGTGAGCAGTGCGAAAAGGGCGGTGACGAAGGCGGTCCAGATGGTCTTGGGCTTGAAGGTGCTCATGGCCCCTCGCTTTCGGGTGGTCCGGTTTGCTTACCTTTCTGATGATGTGGATGTGGCTCCCGATTTCATGGACCGACGCCACCGATTCGCCGATCTTCGGATGAACACCACTCGTATGGTTCAACCGGCCTCGACGGGCTTGTACCGGGCCGCGGGACCGGGGCCGTTCCGCAGGTCGGAGCGGTCCTCGGACGATCGCTCTTCCCCGGGCGCCAGTTGGGTCGCGGGCAGGTCACCGGTTGATATCGGCCGGTGTGTATAGTCGGGCGGCAGAAGTCCCCTACGTCAAGGAAAGACGAGGTCGCGCGGTGAAGAAGCTTCTCCTGGTCGCACTGGCCGCCATCGGCGGGCTCCTCGTGTACCGCCAGATCCAGGCGGATCGCGCCGAGCAGGATCTGTGGACGGAGGCGACTGACTCCGTGCCCGCAGGTTCGGGTGTGTGAGACAGAACAGCCTGATTGCGGGCCCCGGTCGCTGAGCGGCCGGGGCTTCGTGCTGTTGCGGGACCGTGACACCTGTGCTCTTGAGTTCGCCCGAGCGAATCAATACGTTGCGTGAGCAAAATGGCCGGGCGCCCGTGATCATGGCGGGGTGGTACCGGCTGGTGGCCGAGCGGGTGAGCAAGAAGGGCTCGGACGCCGCGCGTTGGCTGCTCGAACTCGTCCACGGGGTGGAAGAGCCTTTGAAGAAGGGCGTCGCGTCCGCCCGGTCGCAGCCGGAGTACGGCGAGGGTGGCGGGGGCTGCCGTGCGGGGGCTGTGGGCGGGAATGCGGACAACAGGGGTGATTCGAGAGGTGCCGGAGACAGTGGCGGTACGGGCGGGGCAGGATGGACCGGCATTGCGGCCGCTGCCGGGGCGGGCGCCGTGGTGGTGATCGGGGGGCTCGTGTTCGTACGCGGGCGTCGCGGGCGGACCGCACAGACGACGAGGGGAAGCGCGTGATGAGGCAGCGCAGCAGGGGCCGGGTGGCGCTGGCCGCGGTCGCGGCGATGTGCGCGGCGGCGGCGCTGCCGGGGCAGGCGTACGCGGCCGGGGAGCCCGCCGCGTACACCTTCGATCCCGGGGCGAAGAAGGTCGACGGTGCGGAGGCAAGCACCGACGCGTCGGCGCTGACGCCGGGATCGGTCTACCGGAGTTCGATCAAGCCCGGTCAGAAGCTCTACTACCGCCTGAATCTCGACGCGAAGACGAACGGGTACGTCTCGGCGGTGGCCGTGCCCAGGAGTGACGGCCAGGTCGCCTACGGGGACGGCATCACGGTCAGCATCCGCGACAGCACGGACCTTCAGTGCAGCTCGGAGGCCGGGCGGTTCGAGTCGGCGGAGTTCCCGCGCCCGATCGCGGCGTACGCCTACCGGATCGTGGAGAAGGACAGCAGCACCTGCCAGGAAGCCGGCACGTACAACGTCCTGATCGAGCGGGAGAGCAAGGAGACCTCCGCCCCCGACGAGTGGGACCTGGAGCTGCGCTACGAGTCGGAGCCGCAGCTGAAGGCGGCCGGTTCGATGCCGACCGACGCGCCGGAGGACTGGCCGTCGGCCTCGCCCGTGCCGCCCACCACCGCCCCGCAGAAGCGGTCCGGCGGCACCAGCTACTACGACGCGACCGGCCTGGAGACCGGCGAGTGGAAGGAGGAGGGCGGCATCAAGCCGGGACAGACCCTCTTCTACCGCGTGCCGGTGGACTGGGGTCAGCAGGTATTCGCCACCGCCACCCTGAGCAACAACAACGCCTCGGACGAATACATCGGCAGCGCGCTCGCGTTGTCCCTGGACAACCCGGCGCACGGCCATGTCGACTCCGCGACGCCGCTGTCGTACTCCGGCAAGCCCACGTCCGTCTCGCTGGATCCGCTGCCCCCGGTGGCGTACGAGAACCGGTACGACTCCAACAGCAGCGTCAGCGCCATGAGGTTCGCCGGCTGGTACTACCTGTCGGTGACGCTCAGCCCGCAGATCGCGAAGTCGTACGGCAAGAACGGGATTCCGCTGACCCTCCGGGTCAAGGTCGAGGGGACGGCCGGGAAGTCGCCCTACACGGGGGACGCCGGGATCTTCTCGGTCACGCAGGACGACAGGGACATGGCGGAGAATGGCCTGAGCGGCCCGCAGGCCGTCAAGAGCGGCCGGATGAAGATGGTCGGCGCGGTCGGGATCGGCGCGGGTTCGGTGCTGGTGCTCGGGCTCGGAGTGTGGACGCTGCTGGCCCGGCGCCGCGCGGCCACCGCCCCGGCAGCCCCGTCCGGTGGCAACCAGCCGTACGGGGGCCCGCCGCAGGCCTGGTAGCGGGGCAGGGCCGGGCCCTGTACGGCGCGGAACCCGGGGCGGCCGACGGGCTCAGCTCTGGGTCAGCGCCCAGATGCCCACCGCGAAACAGATCAACGCGAGCAGCAGCACCGGGACCGCCACCTTCGGGGACGGTCCCGGACGCCTCTGCGGGGCATGCGTGTGCGCCGGAGCGGGCGCCGGTGAATGCGCCTGCGCCGGTGACTGACCATGCTGCTGAAGGTGCGCCTGCGCCTGTGGTTGCGCCTGTGGCTGTCCGACGGTGTACGCGCGGGTGAGCGCCGGCTCGTGCTGCACGGCCGCCGTGGGCGCCTGCGAGAGATCCGGGGCGGGAGCGGCGTACGGGGACGGAGCGGGAGCCGGGAGCGGGGTGTGCGGCGTGACCGGCTGGGGCGACGGTGTGGGCTGTTGCGGAGGCGGCGGGAGGTGGAAGCTGCCCGTCTCCGACATCGGCACCGGCGGCTGGGCGTAGGGCTGCTGTGTGCTCTGGGCGTTCTGTGCGCTCTGAGGGTTTTGCGCGGTGGGCGGGACCGGGCCATCAGGGCCGAAACCGGCGGGCAGCGGCCCGAGTTGGTCGAAGACCTCGACCGGCTCGTCCTCGATCCCGGGCTCCGGCAGCATCTCGACCGCGGCCGTCAGTGCCTTGCGCGCACCCGTGGCCGTACGGAACCGGGCCTGGGGATCCGGCTGCAACAGCCCCGCGAGGACCTGCCACAGGGGCTCGGGGATCCCCTCCGGGGCTGCGGGCGTGCCGTGCGAGGCGAAGTGCTCGACGAGCGCCTGTGCGTCGGGCTTCTTGCCCTGGAGCAGATACAGCGCGACGAGGCCGACCGCGAACAGGTCCGCGGGGAAATCGGGTTCCGCGCCCATCATTTGCTCGGGCGCGAAGTAACCGGGCGTACCCACCACGTAGTTGGTCTCGGTGAGGCGCGGCTCCCCCTTGCGCATGGAGATACCGAAGTCGGACAGCCGCAGATGCGGCCGTCCCGTACCGGTCGCCTCCATCAGGATGTTGGCCGGCTTGATGTCCCGGTGCACGACGCCCTCCGCGTGCACCGTGGACAGCCCGGACAACAACTGGTCGAGGAGCGTGCAGACGAAGCGGTGCGGCAGCGGTCCGTAGTCGCCGATGACATGCGCCAGCGAACCGCCGCTCACCAGGTCCATGGTGAACAGGACCTTGTCGTCGTCCGCGGCCCAGCTCGCCGGGGCGAGCACATGCGGATGCTCGATCCGCAGCGCCTGCTCGCGGACGAAGCGCAGCAGCGTGTGCGCGTCGCTCTGCTGGAGGACCTTGGCCGCCACATAGCGTCGGCGCCGATGGTCCCAGGCCCGCCAGACGGCGCCGACCCCACCACGTCCGATCGGATCGATCAGTTCGTACCGACCGGCGAAGACCTCACCCATTGCGCTGTGCCCGCTCCCAGTTCCTGTTTCGGCCCACGGCCGGCTTTCGGGGGACAGTGCCCGGCCCGACCCGGACGAACGGTCCTAGCTCTGGTGTCCCTCGTAGTGCGCCACCGCGTCCGCGGTGCGCCCGGCGCCGTACACCCTGAGGAACTCTGCCAGTTCCGGATGGGTCGGGGCGAGGGAGTCGGCGGCATCGATGATGTCACCGGCCGCCGCGACCGACCGCATCAGCGACTGGATCTCGCGGACCACACGGCGGACGGTGGGGGCGCCGCCGGTGTGCGAGGTCTGGCCGGTGCTGGTCAGGACGGAGCCGCCCTGCGACTTCTTGATCTCTTCCATGCGGTCGGTGGCCTCGCCCGCGCTGACACTGCCGTCCGCGACCTGACCGGCCAGCTCCTGGAGTGCCTGGACCCGCTGGACGACCGCGGGGTTGCCGATCTTCGCCCGCTGGCCGCTCATCAGCTGGGAGAGCATGGGGGCGGACAGCCCGAGGGCGGCGGCGAGCCTGGCCTGGTTCAGGCCGAGATCATCGATCAGCCGGCGGAAGAGCGCGCCGAGGGGCTCCCCGTACCAACTGCGCTGAAGCTCCCTGGCTCTGGCCGTTGCCTCTTGCTGCGCTGCGTCCATGGCGTCTCCCCTTCGCTGCGGCTTCGCTGCTGCGAACCTCGACGAGCATCTTACGGAGAGTGGTTGCCGACCGGGAGCCCCCATCTTTATTGCAGGATTCCGGGGAGTACCCGGTACTGTTGTCTGCGGCGGTGGCCGGGACGCTGGGGCGTTCGGGGCTGTCCGTTGTTCGGGGCCTTAGCTCAGTTGGTAGAGCGCTGCCTTTGCAAGGCAGATGTCAGGAGTTCGAATCTCCTAGGCTCCACTTCATCAAAGGGCATCTGACCTGCGGAAACGCGGATCAGATGCCCTTTTGGTCTATACGCCGGCACCATGCCGTCGTGCTGGCCCCTCATGGCATCGATCAAGACGCGGGACGAGGTGGCAGCGCTACTTGTTCGGAGCGGCCTGGAACGCCCCGAGCACGGAGGAGGCGGTCAACGCGGTCCGCTCCCGGTATCTTCTGGGCTCGTGACGGGGGCGTCCGCCTGGTGCGTGACCTCCGCACTACCGATTCCGCTCGGCTCGGGGCGTGGCAGCCGGCGCACCTGCTCAGGCAGAGGGTCGAGGCCGATGACAATTCGGTGGGGACCACGCCGGGCGGCCTCGATCGTCTGCTGCTGAGATTGCTGGGCTCATGGGCCGATCACGGACTCCGGCCCCGTGCTGGAGCCGGCGCGAGCTAACCGACCCTGCCCTTCAGCAACGCCACGACCGCCTCAGCGATCCGCGCCGCGAAAGGATCCTTGACCGCCGCGTAGTGGTCGGCATCCACCTCCACCAGCGCCATGCCGGGTCCGAGCAGAGATCTCCAATGTGCGACAGCCTCTTCGGGCAGCTCAGCGGCTACCAGCACCGACGGAACATCGACCGGTTCGTCAGAGACGTACTCACCTACGGCCGTCCAGTGCCTTCGGATCGCGTCGAAACGCTCTCGTAGAACGTCGATCGACATCGAGGAACCCGCGGCATTCACCAGTGCTCCCAGCACACTCAGACCGTGCTCGGTGTCCCCGGGCGACAGCAGTAACTCGGTTGGGATCAGTGCCGGCGCATCCACCGCACGCAGAATCGTGTAAATGAACGAATCCAGCTCGCGGTGTGCTTCAGTCGCTGAGCTGCCGTCCGGGGCGGGCGGGTCGATCAGCAACAGCAGTGGCGGCGTGGCACCACTGTCACGCATCCGGATGGCCATGACATAGCCGATCAGACCACCAAGTGACCACCCGCCTATCACGTCCGGCATTCGGCCGGCGCCCAAGTTCTCCCGGTGGTGGTCGGCCATCCCCTCAAGGGTCTCCTGATCCCCGTCGGGGGACATGGTCACCCTCCAGCCCTCCGGCAGCGCATTCGCCAGGTCCTTGTAGGTGGCCTGGTCGGCACCACCTGCTGGATGAATGAGGTGCAGGTGTGGCTCGTCCTGCTCGCCTTGTCTCAGCAGCACGCTGTGGACAATCGGCTGATCGATCGCGACTGATTGCTCAGTGAGCTGGATCAGCTTGCCCAGCGTAGGAGTATCGAGCCAGTCCATCATGTCTATCTGCCTGCCCGCGACTTCCTGGACCTTCGCGAACAGGACGAACACCTGCAGGGAATGCCCGCCGACTGCGAAGAAGTCACTTTCCATCTCCGCCTGAGGCAGCCTCAGCATCTCGCACCAGATGTCGCGGACAGACCCTCCCAGACCTGCCTCTTTCTCCGCGATCGAAGAAGTCTGCACCTTGTTGACGACATCAGTTTGCGTGGCCAGGTTGGTAGTGGTGTGAGACCGGACGCGCAGGGTACTGATCGGCACCTCAGCTCGTACTCCCGCCTCCAGTACCTGTTCGAGGTCCGCAAGCAGGGTACGCACAGTGGTTTCGTCGAAAAGGCTGGTGTCGTACCCCGCCTCGATCACAGTTGCTTCCGGTTCTTCAAAGACGCCCAACGTGATGTGGTTGACGGCACTTGTATTGGGACTGGCCTTCAGTTCGGTTTCCCGCTCTCCGAGCAGGACGCCGGAACCGATCTTTCCGTGGTAGGTCAGCAACACACTCGGAGTCGCACCCAGGCGGTTCCTGTCTTCGACAGACATAGCGCTGTGCACCAATGAGAACGGAACCTGCTGGTGAGGCAGACTGCCCCAGAAATCATCGCGCGCCCTTCCGACCACATCATCCAGAGTGTCGCCCGCGAGTAGCTCCCCTGTTGCGATGACGACATTGGTCAGATATCCCACGCAGGCGGCGTCGCGCTCACTGAATCGATTGGCCACCCCTACCCCTACAGCCAACCGCCCGCGGACACCGCCGAGCCCGAGCACGGTGTACATGGCAGCCAGATAGCAAGCGAACGGGGTCATGCCACCACGGTCAGTCAACGCAGCTACGCCATCGGACGCCTTCGAGCTGAGTGAGTGACGTACTACCGCGCCCGGCGTGCCAGGAACGTGCTGGGGCCGCACGCGGTCAGGCATCACTGTTGCGCTCTCGACACCGGACAGAGTTCGCACCCAGTAATCCGTACCCTCCTGCCAGCTACCGTCGGAGACAGCCTTTCGGGCTCTCACCGCATACTCGGCGAACTGCACCGGAGGGTCGACAATATTCGCGCTGCCGGGTTGAGCCAGTTCAGCGTGATAAACCTCGGCCAAGTCGCGCACCACTTGCCGCATTGACCAGCCGTCCAAAACCGCGTGGTGCGCAGTTAACAACAGCTCACTGAATTCCCCTACAGTGACCAGAGAGAGGCGGGCGAGCGGAGCTTTGCCCAGATCGAACGGTGTCTTGTGGATATGTTTGGCCACTTCGTCGAGAAGATCATGCCCTGGTGACACCGCATCCTGGGCTTCTTGTGGCCATTTCATCACGTTGAGGGCGACTGCCACCTGCGCGTGGATATCCTGCCAGACCGCGCCGTCCTGGTACACGAGCGCTGTTCGAAGAACCTCATATCGGTCTACTACGGCCTGCCAGGCCCGGTCGAGTGCCGGCACGTCCAGACTGCCGACGGACATCCGCCAAGTCAGGTTGTAGAGATCCTTTTCGGATGATCGTTGCTGTATCCACCACAGCGCCTCCTGCTGTGGTGCTGAGACATAGCGGATCATGACATTCCTCCGTGCGTCCAGTCCTTGAGCAAGCATGTCGGGTGGTGTCGGGTGGTGTCGGGTTGGGGAATCGGGGGTGGTGGCACAGCCATTTACGTTGCTATTGATTTCGCCTACTGATTGCACACCTTGCCCACTCGGTTACCACCAACAGCGCTTGGCCGGGGTTCAGCCGAGGGTCGCAGAATGTTGTGTACCGCTCTCCCACCAGATTCAGTTGTCCTGAATCATATACGCACTCAGTGATTTGCTCCGGAGTGGTTTCTATATGCAAGCCACCGACTACTCCGCCGGCGCCGCATATAGCCTCCCTCGCCTGTCGCACTTCCGATATTACGTCTTTTATCAATCGGGTTTTCAGTCCGCCAGGGGTGTTCACCGTGTTCCCGTGCATCGGGTCTATCAACCAAATCACCGGGTGGTCGGCAACACGGACCGCCTTGGCCAAGCTCGTCAACTGTTCCGTGGCGCCACCTGCGCCCATACGCGCGATGAGAGTCAATCGGCCAGGTACGCGATCAGGATCCAGACGCTCACACAGGGCCAGCAATTCGTTCTCGGTGATGCCAGGACCGATCTTGCACGCCACCGGATTGAAAACCTGCGCGAGCAGTGCGACATGAGCGCCTTCAGGGCTACGGGTACGGTTGCCGATCCATGGCCAGTGTGTCGAGGTGAGGAACGTGTGTCCCCGCTCATCGCGCCGTAGCATCGGCAGTTCGTAATCGAGCAACAATGCTTCATGGCTCGTCCGTACCTGAGTGTCCCGGTTCAGGTGGGTCATGATTTCTTGCGCTGCGTGGTAACCCTCCATTATTCGTCGGGGCTGTGGTTGTCGAAGCAGCGGATCCGGTACAGGACTGTTCACCATGTGTCCGCGAAATGCCGGCAGTTCCCGACCATCAACCAGTTCGGTCGGCTGGGATCGTGGCTTGGCGAACTGTCCGGCAATGCGACCCACGCGGACAACATGCAGTCCAGTGATGTCCGTGGCGCGATCGGCCAACTGATTGAGCAGCGCGACCTTGCTGCGCACATGCGCGGATGTCCGCTCCGCCGGGTCCTCGGCACAGTCGCCTGCCTGTATCACCAACCCATTACCCAGGGCTACGTTCGCGAGGGAAGCTCGTAGTTCTCGTACGGCTTTCGCATTCACCAATGGAGGACTGACCGCCAGTCCGGCGGTCACGTCGGCGAGTGCTGCCCGATCAACCCACTCCGGCTGCTGAAGTGCCGCATGAGTCAGGACTGCGGCCCTGGAATCTTCCCGACTGTCTCGGAAAGGCTTCGCTAAAGACACAATTCTCCTGATTCTAAGAGGATGTCTCACGTGGTGATGTCATGAGGTGCGGCATCGTTGCTGCTCGTGGGTGCCGATCTGTCGCAGCGGCTTGTTCCGGATGGTCTGTGGGAGCCGGCTGCTCCGTTGCTGCCGTCGTTCAGCACGCGTCCACAGGACGGTGGAACCGCTCCGTGTGACGAGCGCGCGGTGTTCACGGCGGTCGTGTACGTACTTGACCAACGGGTGTGCCCGGCGGCAGCTGCCGGAGACGTTCGGCGTCTCGCCTGCGACGGCGCATCGCCGGTTCACCGTGTGGACCCGTACCGGGCTGCGGCGCCGCCTGCACCGCGCGGTCCTGGACGAGCTCGGCCCACGGGGTGAGCTGAACCGGGCCGCGGCGATCGTCGACGCGGCCCGGTCCGGGCGAAAAGAGGGGCTCGCTGACCGGGCCGAACCCGGTCGATCGTGGCAAGAAGGGCAGCAGGCTGCACGTCGTGTCCGAGACTCAGGGCATTCCGCTCGCCGTCGTGGGTGTCCGGCGCGAACACCCACGACAGCCTGGCCTGGCTGCGTGAGAGCGGACTCGTCCCGCGCATCGCACAGCCCGTGATCGAGTCGAGCGAGCGGCTCGGCCGGCACCGCTGGAAGATGGAGCGATCGATCGCCCGGCTGTTCGGCTATCGCAGGCTCACCGTCCGGTACGAGCGAAAGGGCTCCCACTTCCTCACCTTCCTCGGTCTCGCTGCCGCTCTCGCCTGTTACGAGAAGATCGCAGAACTCACCACGTGAGACCTTCTCCAGGAGCCAGTTCCAAACCTCACTGGGCTTCTCCTGCCGTCGCCTTCGTGGCGTCCAAGCGGAGCTCTCCCCACCGCACCGCCGGAACCATGAGGAAACTTGCTGCGACAAAGAGTGCGCCGAGCAGGATCCAGCCGAATGACCCCCAGTAAACGAGCAGGCCGGTCAAAACGAGCGGGCCGATGAGCTCCGCCACGGTGAGGCCGGATCCGAAGAACGCTTGGTACTGACCGTGTCGGCCCTCGGGGGTGAGACCGAAGCTTATCTCCCAGGTGGCGGGCATCTGCATCATCTCGCCCATGGTCTGAATCGCGGTGGCGGTCAAGAGCAGTAGCACCGCGGACCATGCCGAGCCACCACTCCCGGAGAAGGCGAAGACCACGCAGCTCGCACCGAGTAACAGGCCGCCTTTCACCACGTACCGCCCCGCGCTCGTCATGTTGGTGACACGGCGCGCCACGCGTACCTGGAAGACGACGATCGTCAGTGTGTTGAGGACGAACATTGCCGCCACAACCCATTTCGGAGCCTCGGTGTGCAGGACGATCCACAATGGCAGAGCCACGTCGATCAGTGGGCCATGCAGTACCAGGATCAGGTTCAGCAGACTTATGGCAACGTAGGGACGATCTTTAAGTACCGTCTGAGACTTCTCGCCTTTTTCCTTGGCCGGTGTCTGGGCGACGGTCGGTACCTTCAGCAGCACCAGTGCTGCTGCCAGGAAGCCACATGCGTCAAGGGCGAACGCGATGAGGTACGCCTCTCGCGTGTCGAAGAACAGCACCATGCCGCCCAGGGCGGCACCGATCGCCAGTCCAGCGTTGTACCCGGCCTGAAGGAATGCACGAACCGTGGTGATCTGGTCCTTGGGTACGACTCCGGCCAGCAGCGCCTGTTGAGCCGCGGAGCCGCTGCGCTGCCCGATGGCGTACAGCGTGGCCGCCAGCACGAACAGCGGAAAGTCGCGAATGAAGACGTAGGAGCCTACGGCCAGGGCCGCGCAGCAGTAGAAGAAGATCGCGGTTTCCCGCGCGCCACGGCGATCCGAAACGTGCCCGAGCGGTACACCAACTGCTAACGCCACGGTCCAGGCTATGGTCAGTCCGAGACCGAGCTTGGCCGGTGATAATCCGACGATTTGCGTAAAGAAAAGTGCCGACGTCACGTAATACGCACCGTCGCCGGTTCTGCTGATCAGCTGAACCAAAGCGAGGGTGCGGGCCGGACCACGCAGGTCGGTCGCTCTCATTGTTCTACTCCCGTTGCTTCCCATTACCTTCTCGTCACTCAGTGAACGGCGCGTAACTCTCTGGTGGTCATGCGCTCTCCCCGGAGGATACAAGCGCGGCGCCTGCGAACAGTTGAGCGCTCGTTTCCTGCAAGGGCCGACGTTGCTCGCCAAGGACACTGGTGACGTCACGCGACAATCGTTCGAAATCTGCGCCGCTGCCGCTCCCGACGACGTCTCGTAGGTGATCCAACCCGCGGGCAAGTGCTTCATGAGCGTCCGATGCCAGCGGGTTTCCGGACTGGATGTCCCAATACACCTCGGATACACCAGAGGTGACTCGCCCCGGCATGGCCGACAGAGCGGCATGGGGTGGAGGCGCAACGGCGACCAACTCGTCCATGTCCGCGTCGAGAGTGTGCAGTGCGTGCCCGAATGCCAGTACGGTCGCGTGCGTCAGCGCCTGCGAGACGGCGGCCGATCTATCATGACGCGATGCATCCATGCGCACGACTCGACCGCCGAACGCCTCGATCAGGGCCAACAAGTCGTCGACCAGGTGTCCGTGATGGAACATCACGGACACCACAGGCCGTCCTCGCATCCCCGGTGCTGGAGCGAACATCGGGTTGAGCGACACGGCTTGACGATCTCGGAAGCCGCGCACGGCAGTCGCCATGCGCCCCTTCACGGAAGGAGTGTCGGCCAGTAGCGCCCCTTCGGGGAGCAAGTCCATCAATGCCGGTACCGCCGCAACAGCGACCGGCTCCGGTACCGCGAGCAGCAGTAGATCCGCCCCTGATATTTCAGCGCTCACGCCATCGCCAGGTGCGCGGATGTCACCGTCGACCCAGCGGACACCCGGCTGCATCGAACCGGGAGGATGGGGGTCCACCACGCATACCGAGACGCCAGATTCAGCGAGTACCGCGGTGAACATCTGACCAATCGCACCGGAACCGCCGGCCACGACGGCGCGCCGTATATTTCCAGGAGACGTCGCGGGTTCGGAATTATTCATGCCGAACCTCGCCTTCGTCGAGCGGTGGCACAGAGCCAGTGAGCGCCAGCGCCATAGCGCGGGATTTCACCAAGGTCTCTTCGAACTCCGCAACAGGGTCGGAAAGGCTGATCACCGCGCCGCCAACTCCGAAGGAAACTCGCTCAGGTGTAGATACGATCGTACGGATGACTATGCTGAGATCCGCGGCTCCGTTCAGCGAGAACCAGCCGAGCGAACCCGAGTACACACCGCGCGGTCCCCCCTCCAGCCGATCAATGATCTCCATGGTGCGAAGTTTCGGCGCACCGGTCATGGAGCCACCGGGAAAACAGGCCCGCACACATTCCACTGCCGATACTCCCGAGCGCAGTTGGCCACGGACGGTACTCACGAGTTGGTGTACCGGTGCGTATGTCTCGACGTCGAACAGTTTCGGCACATGGACGGAACCTACCTCGCAGACGGTGTTCAGGTCATTGCGAAGCAGGTCGACGATCATCAGGTTCTCAGCACGATCCTTCTCGCTGTTCAGCAGGTCCTCACGCAAGGCCAGATCCTCTGCGGGAGTTGCCCCACGTGGTCGCGTGCCTTTGATCGGTTTGCTTTCCGCGACTCCATCCGCATTTATGGCGAGGAACCGTTCCGGGGACGCGCTGAGCACAGCAACGTCCGGAAACTCGAACAAGGCCCCGTACGGGACGGGGCTTATGTCTCGGAACAGCCTGTAGGTGTGCGACGGGTCATGAATCGTGCCGGTGGTGAACATGTTGGTGAGGCATATTTCGTATGATTCCCCGTTCTTGATCTCCTCAAGGCATTCGTGTATCCGCGCCAGGTACTGCTCGCGGTCATGACGCGGAACGAAATTGTCCCCGAGCGCCGCGGAGGTGACCGGTGGATGCCGCCGGCGGGTCTGGGCCGCGGGCAGCAATTCGAGGCGGTGTGCGGTTCTGTCGAGCCACTTCACAGCGTCCGGGTCGCTGTGATCCGCGCCCAACGCCATTAAGTACGTGCAGCGCTCGGCGTGGTCCACCACCACCGCCCGGTCGGTGAACAGCAGTGCGGCGTCGGGCGTGGGCGAGGTATGTTCGCCATGCGCCCCGATCTCGGCTTTCAGCTCATATCCCAGATAGCCGACATAGCCAAGGTTGAAGTCGAACGGGAGATCCTTGTTGGCAGGTAATTCCCGGGAGCGGAGTTGCTCGTCCAGGTACTCGAAGATGCCCTGACCTCGGTGCTCGATCACCCCATCGGCTCTCTCCACCCGCACCGTGCGAGTGCCCACCCTGTATGTCACGTACTCGGCTAGGGAACCCGTTCCGTCGCCCAATATGGAGAAGCGGGAATTCCCGTCGGCGTGCGAGCTGCTGTCCAACCAGAAGCTGCACCGCTTCCCAGCGAAGAGTTCGGCGTGCGCAGTCGCGGTGTCGGGGTAGCAAGCCAGCCGGCGAATGTGTAGCGGTTGCCTGGGAGACGACCGGGTGACGCGCGCACGGTCACGATGTCTCAGGGTGAGCGCTCTGAAGTTCCTGAGCAGTTCGCGACCGTACTCACTGGAGATGGACTCCGGATGAAACTGCACTCCCCATATCGGCTTGCTGCGGTGCCGTAGTCCCATCAGGACTCCGTCCTGCGTCCATGCGGTGCGGCTCAGCTCGTCAGGAAGTTCGGTGACCGCGAGCGAGTGGTAACGAACCGCGGAAAACGGTGACGGGAGTCCAGCGAAAAGTTCTTCGCCAGTGTGATAGATGCTCGAAACTCTTCCGTGCATCGGCTCGGGCGCATGCTGGACGGATCCGCCGAACAGTTCTGCCATGCCCTGGTGTCCCAGGCATATACCGAGCACCGGCAAATGAGATTCCAGGATCGCAGCGGCGCTGACGCCGAAGTCCCGCTGCCGGCCGGGGTGTCCAGGTCCTGGCGAGATGACTATGTTGTCGTAGTCCCGAGGGCGAAGAGCAGACCAATCCACGTCATTGCGCAGTACCGTGGGAGGTTGCCCGTTCACCTCGCCGAGTAACTGGTAGAGGTTGTACGTAAAGGAATCGTAGTTGTCGACAAGGAGTGTGCGAACCGGATTCCTCATTGCGGGCCCCCCACAATGGACTCCTCGCCATGGTGCCTCTCGTCGATCACCAAGGTCTCGACCCGGCAGGTCTCCTCGATGATCAAATCGTAGAGGCGGGACAAGAAGGCTTGGCTGACCCCGTTCTTGGCGCCGTAGTTCGCAGCACGATGCTGGACCGCGTCTATGCGGTGCGGCTGCATCATCGGCACCGCGTGCTCTCGCTTGTGGTGTGCGATCCGCACGCAGCACTCGATACGGTCCCGCACGGCATCCAACAACCGCAGGTCGATACCGTCGAGTTCGTCACGCATGCGAGTCAGACCATTTTTGTCGTCACCTTCCGTTGCGGCCATGGCATTCACTTCCTGAAGGAGGTGGTGTAGCGGGGACGGTCCTCCTGGTCGCGGTGGCCCTCACCGTCGCCGAACAGGCCGGACTCCGCCAGCAAGGCCGGTACGACCCCGATCTGCGGATCGTCATGCTCTATCGCCAATGCGCCACCTGGCCGCAGCAGCCGTCCGGCACTGGAAATCACGTGGCGAATCACGTCGAGACCGTCGGCGCCGGCGAAAATGGCTCGTGCCGGGTGATGTTTCCCGAATTCCGGCGAGATCTCCATACCGACTGGAACATAGGGAGGGTTGGCAAGCACGAGATCAACCTGGCCTCGAAGGGACATCAGCAGATCTCGATCGGCGACATCACCCGCGTGTACGGTGACCGGCGTGTCGCCCGCCGCCGCCCGCGTTGCCGCGTTGCGGTGCGCACACTCCAGCGCGGCCTCGTCCAGGTCGACCGCATGAACCTGGGCATCGGGACGGGCGTGGGCCACGGCCAACGCAACCGCCGCGGAACCCGTGCAGAGGTCGACCACAACGGGATTCTTGATCTCGGAGATGGTCGACAGGCCCCATGCCAGAAGACATTCCGTAGGGAACAGTGGCACGAACACGCCCTCGTTGACCGATACCTCCACACCACCCAACCGAGCGCGCCCGATGATGTGGCCGAGCGGTATCCGTTCGGCTCGCCTGGCCACGAGAGCACGCACCTCGCGTGCGGCCTCCTCGGATACCTGGTCCTGGGGCTCGGATGAGCCCAGGACGTGGGTCAATAACGCGTCGGCGTCCTGCCGCGGGTGCGGCACACCGCTGCTGGTCAACGTGCCAACCGTTTCCCGGGCAAGCTCTTCGACCGACAGGCTCCCAGGACTCGAACTCCGTACCGACGTGGAAGAAGCGCCGACATTCGATTCGCCGCGGCTGGCCGCGTAGTAGTCGCGCAGGGCTTTCGTGAGTGGAGGGTTCAGGCGCGATGCCGCGAGTAGTTCCGGCGGTGGCGTGAAGGTCGGATCCAGCTCCTGGGCCCGCTGCGTGTAGGCGGCGTGCAGATAGTGTTCGATGGTGGCGGGCCAGTAGATGGGGACAGACCAGTCGGACTCGTAGCCGGTTGCCAGCATGTGTGTGACGGTGGCGTCCACAACCTCTTCGCGGCTTGCGGGCTGGATAGGGGGGCGGACCGGCCTGAAGGGCTCCAGGTCGATGGAGGATTCCTCATCGAGCAGGAGCGCGGCCATTTCCCGGGCCAGCAGCGGCGACAGTGTCAGGCCGTCCCTGTAGGTACCGGTCATCATCCACAGGCCACTCAGCCCCGTCTCACCGAGCAGCGGCATTCCGTCGAGCGGCACAGGTCGGTTTCCGACCTGAATCCTGCTCAGGCCGCTATCGGCCAGGCCCTTACGGACCTGGCGATTTGCGCAGTTGAGCAGGAAGAGCACATCCGAGATGAGCGCGGTTTCTCGCGGCTCGACCGAAACGATGTTCGTCGCCCCTACATAGACCTGACCGTTAGGGCGCGGGACGACGTGCAGGCCACATGCGAAGGCGCGGTTGGGCGTGCGTATCACACTGGGCGGGCAGGTGCCGTCCTCGGTGTCCACCACAGCGGACACGCCGTAGCCGCTGATGAGCCGGGGGATCTGGACAGCCTGTTCAGGCACGCTGTCCAGGACAACTTGAGAGTAGGCCCCGGCAGCCAGCACAGTTTTTTCGGTACGCAGAACCGTGCCTGACTCCAGTGCGATCCCGTGCACTTGGCCGTTGGCATGTTCAACACGAGTCGCGCGCTCTGTGATCAGCATTCCGCCGGCAGCCAAGAACGCCTTTTCGAGGCGCATGAGCAACTCGGTGGCATTCACCGCATGCTCGTTCGGCAGGAACATCGCCTGTAGTGGACGTGCCGTGGGCTCGGCATCCAACCAGTCGATATCCTCGGGATCCACATCCTCGAACTTCTCGCCGTACTTGATGAGCGAATCACGTATGGCTTTGAAATTCCGCGTGTCAATCTCAGGCACGCCGACGGTGTTCAGCATGACGACGGTGCCCTTGGCCGTCAGCAGATCCGCGTCAGTCGAGTCGAGGCGAAGTTGGCTCAGCCACTCGGGCCACAGTTTGCTCGCCCGATAGGACCAGTCGAGCTTGGTTCGGCCGTGCTCGCTGTTCAGGTGCTCGGCCGTGACCTCCCCGAAGGCTCCAAGCATCGCTCCCGCGGCCGCGGATGCGGCGCCCGGTCGGTGCGGTTGACCAAGCACGGCCACACTCACCTTACGCCGGGCAAGTTCCAAGCCGAGCGCGAGCCCCAACGCGCCATTTCCGACCACAACGACGTCGTACGAGTGATTGCCCTCAGACATCAGTATGTCCCCATTCCGAGTCGAATCTTCCAGCTGAGCCGATCATTTCGACAATTCCTCAGCCAATCGCCGCCGGTCGACCTTTCCGTTGACATTGAGCGGAAAAGTCTCGAACGCTGTCAGCGAGGCAGGAACCATGTAAGAGGGAAGTCTTTCCCGGAGTACCCGGAACAGATCTTCGGTGTTGCCGATCCGTCCCGTGTACGCAGCGGCAAGTACCGCTTCGCCGTCGGCTGCCGACTGGGCAACCACTATGGCGTCCCGCACTCCAGGCTGCTCCCGTAGCACGGCTTCGATCTCGCCAAGTTCGATGCGGTAACCGCGCACCTTCACTTGATGGTCCAGACGTGCACAGTAGATATAGCCGTCCGCACTGATGCGAACCTGGTCACCGGTGCGGTACCAATGCCGGTCGGTAAGCCGGGTTCCCGGATCATACGGAGTCGCTTTGTCTCCGTCGTAGGTCAGGAATCGGCCATCGTTGTTCGCCGGGTCAAGGTAGCCTGCGAAACGTTGCGGACCTCGGATGCACAGCTCACCCTCCTCGGCCTGCTTGCCGTCAGTGTCCAGAACAATGCATTCCAGCGAACTGAGGCCGTAGCCGATAGGAACTGTTCCATTCGGTGTACGTGGCCATTCCGCTACCTGCTTGGGCAACACGTACTCGGTGCAGATGATGGTGAGCTCGGTCGGCCCATAGGCGTTCTCCACCACCCCGTTCGGCGCTGCCGCGTGCCAGGCTTCCGCCTGTTGGAGAGTAAGGGGCTCGCCGGCGAACATGCTGTGTCGCAGCGTGGGCATTGACCCGGGCCGGAGAGGTTCTACCCGCTGTGTCAAGGAGATCACCGAGGGTACGGAGAACCAGTGCGTGAGTCCGCGGCGTCGCACGAACCGGGCTGCCGCGAGCAGATCGTTGCGACCAGGCACCACTACCGTGGCGCCGGATCCGAACGCGGCGAACATCGCCAGCACCGACAAATCGAATGTCAAATCGAATGGTTGAACTACTCGGCACCCGGGTTCGAGTTCGTAATGTTCGATGCTGTGGCCGAGATACGCCGATATATTGCGGTGCTGGATAGGCACCCCCTTGGGCTCGCCGACGGAGCCCGAGGTGAACAATATGTAGGCCAAGTCTCCCGGCTGGGCAACGATTTCAGGCAGATCGCCCGCACCCGTGGGCAGGGTTCCCGGTAATTCGCCGGAATCCACGGCGAGTATTCGGGTGGGCAGGTCGACGCCGATCCGTTCCTGGTCGACCAGCACCAGGTCCAGCCCGGCGGCCTGACTGATTGCCGCGTTACGAGCGGTGGGGAATGACGGGTTGAGTGGCACGACCGTGGCACCGAGTCGTTGGACGGCAAGGTACCCGGCGTACGCGGAAACTGTGCCTGCTGCCGCCAGCAGACCGACACGCCCGGGCGCGACGTCGTCATTGGCACCGAGCAGCTGGACAGCAATGCTCTCGGCCATGCCTTCGAGTTCCGCGTAGCTGATCACCCGATCTGCGATTTCCAGCGCGGGCTGATCCGGGCAGCGCTTCGCCGAGGCGGCGAACCACTCATACAGAGGTATGGTTTTTGTGTTCATTCCAGTTGCGGTGCCCCTTCGAATGGGCTTTCACGCCGAACTGCCGCCGAGAAAGGTGCCGGAGGCCAGGAATTCGGATGCTTGTGGCGCGGTAAAGAGGAACCGCTCCCTCACGAACGACACCTGGCCTGCGCGACGTCGGGACTATGGCAGCCGGCTATGAGGCGTTGATCCGCTTACGACCATGACGATCCGATCGTCGGGTGCCAGATGGCCGGACTCCGCGGCCTGCCGCAGCCCACCCCAGCAGATGAAGGCGGACTTCTCCGTCTCGTACTCCAGCGGAATGTCCAGCTCAGCGCATGCATCGATCAGCAACGGAGCCTCCGCTTCCACCCGCGACGGGTCCACGGAGTCGATGCGGGCGCCGGTTTCCGCCACCAGCTGACGGACCAACGGCAACGTGCGGTTCGGGTTCGTCGACTGGAGCGTGGGTTCGAAGGCCTTCTCCGGCGGCACCATGTCACCCAGGTCGATCTCTTCACGGCCGTCCCGCAACGCCGCGCCCAGCAGCCCGGCGTCCGATGCCTGGAACAGGTGATACGTGTGTTCGCCCACTGCCGGCAGTCCTGCGGCCCGGGCGCGTCGGATTCCGCGCTCGATGCCGAGCGGGCCGTAGCCACTGGCAATCGTTACCGCGACGATCGTGGCATCGGCGCACCGCTCCGCGATCGCCAGCCCCAGCGGCGCCTTGCCCTCGATCTTCCACTGGCTCGGTGTCAGCCGCAGTGCGCCGTGTTCCTTGCTGTACGCGATGGCCGCGTCGGCCGCATCGGCCATGTTGCCCGGCACGGGCACTACGCGCGACTTGCCCATCGACCTGGTCGGACACTTGTAGGCGGATGCCTGAGGCACGAACGCCGTGCATATGATGCCCAGTCTGTCCATGTAGTACTGGTAGGACCGTGCTGTGTTGCCGGAGCTGTGCATGCACACCGACGACACCCCCCACTCAAGGCACTTGGCCGCCAGGAGCACGCCCTCGTTGTCCTTGAACGTGCCGGTGTCGTTCCAGGTCTGCGGCAGCAACCGGACGGACGCGACACCAAGCGCTTCGGCCAGCCGCGGGCTTTCCACGGGGAGTAACGCCTTGTCGTTGCTGCGCAGGTTGTCCGGCTCGGACACGGGCAGGAGCGCGGCGTAGCGGCCGACCCCAGGCGTGTCGCTGACCGCGTCCGCCCAGCTCCGAAGGTCGGCGAGTGACGGCGTCAGTGCTTCGCCGCAGCGGGTGCACAGCCATTCATTGGGGCCGTCCACAATGCCGACACCGGGCACCTTGGAACAGTTGTTGCAGATGAGTTTCATTCTCTCGATTCCTCTGTCGTCAAGTCAGCGCTCTCCATCCTGCGGCCCCGGCGAATGCGCCAAAGCCCAGGTGGCCACAGGATGAAGAACATTCAGGATGCGTCGGACGCTTGCCGGGAAAGTCGCATGATCTCGGAGACGCGCGTGGTCACCGATACCGGATCGTCGTGCCTGTCCGCGAGCGCGGCGCCGCCCATGGTGAAGCCCCAGGCGCCCGCGGCGGCGATGGCGGTGATCTGCGCCGCGTCGCGCACACCCCCCGCGATGAGAAAGGGCACGGTCGCCGAAGACGCGGTGCGCTCCATCAGCAGCTCGGGGTCGTAGGAGTTCTGCCTGTAGGGCATGAGGACCAGGCCTGCCACGCCGTGCGTCGCGCTCAGCCGCTCCGCCTCGGCGGCCAGCTCATCAGGGGAACTGTCCAGCACCAACGGGTTGCCGGACATGGATCCGACGAACGGCCAGTATTCGGGCTTCCCGCTGCCCGCGAACGCTTCCGCCGCGCTTGGCCGCCATGTTCCGACCACACGGTCCACGCCGAGGTCCAGCGCCAGCCGGCATCCGCGTTCCTGGCCGGCCTCGCTCGTGTCGGCCAGCTCCAGCAGGACCGACCGGCCGTCCGCGTGCGCGGCTTCGGTCAGGTCCCTGGCCATGTGCGGATCGGTGTCTACGTCCTTGAACGCTATGATCCGGAGTTCGTCGACCGAGAGCTTCTCGTACACGTCGACCGCGTCCGGGATGGTCCTATCCTTCTCGGTCAACATCAGAACAAAGTTCAAAGCCACTTCGTCTCACATCCTCATAGTGTAGTAGGAATATCCACTGCCGGTTGGATGCAGAAACATCTTTTGTTCTTGAACTTCAATTTTGCTTCCGCGTTGAGTGGTGCGTCGGCAAAGCGTTGGCGTAGGGGGAGTGATTTACGACGCTGATTTCGGATTCGCGAGTTTGCGCAGCTCCTTCGCCATTTCATGGGGCGTCGGGTTGTGGAACAGCACCTGCAGGGGCAGGTCGACCGTGAATGCCTTGTTGATCCGGGCGATCAGCTGTATGGCCAGCAGCGAGTGGCCGCCGCTCTTGAAGAAGTGGCTGTGGACTCCCAGGCTCCGGTCGTCCAACAGCTCCGACCACAGGCCGGTCAGCAGGCTTTCCGTTTCGTCGCCCGGGGGTGTGGCATCCCCTTCGCCGGCGGCGACGGACGTCGCCTCCGGCATCGCGGACCTGTCCACCTTCCCGTTCCTGGTCATCGGGAAGCTGTCGAGCCTGAGGAGGGCCGACGGGACCATGTACTCCGGCAACCGCCTTTCCAGCGCCCGCAGGACATGCGCCTCCGTCGTCGTCGGCGGGGCCACGAAGTACGCGACGATGCGCTTGTCCCCGGCGGCCCCGTCCCGCAGCATCACCACACAGGCGGTGACGCCCGGCTCACGCATGATCGCTGCCTCGATCTCACCGAGCTCGATCCGGTAGCCCCGGACTTTGACCTGGTTGTCACGGCGTCCGATGAACTCCAAGGCCCCGGTCGAGGTCGACCGCACGATGTCGCCGGTTCGGTACAGCCGGCGCCCGGCTCGACCGGTGAACGAGTCGGGCACGAAGCGCTCGGCGGTGAAGGTCGGTCGGCCGTGGTAGCCGCGCGCCAGGCGACCGCCGCCGACGACCAGTTCCCCGGCCACTCCTTGTGGCACGAGCTCACCGGATTCGTCGACTATGAAGGCGTCATACCCGGGGAGCGGGACACCGATGCTCAGGGGCTCGTCCGGTTTGATGATCGTCATCGTGGCGGCGTGGGTCTCGGTCGGGCCGTACAGGTTGTACGCCTGCCAGGGGCCGTCACCCAGCGTGCGCCAGAGCTTCTCGCTGACGGCCTCCCCGATGACGAGCATCTTTGTTCCGACCGGGATCTCGCCCAGCACGTCGAAGCCTGCCGCCATGTCCAGTTGAGACGGCGTGCAGTCCATGAGATCGATCTCGTGGCGGATCAGCAGATCGACGAGCAGGTGCGGATCGCGCCTGACATCCTCGGGCACGATCACCATCGTCGCTCCGCCGGCCATCCACGAGAACTGGATGACGTGGCCGTCGAAGAAGATCGGGGAGTTGAGCGCGACCGACTTCGGCGGAGGTCCGTCACCGATGATTTCGCTTGCCAGGGATACGACCAGCCAGTGGATGCCCCGATGACTCATCGTCACGGCCTTTGGCAGACCGGTGGAGCCGGATGTGTAGATGAGGTAGGCGAGGTTGTCGTGGTGCACGCTGACGGCCGGGCGGTCCGACGGGTAGGGGTTCCAGGTGTCCTCGTCGTCGAGGAGGAGCACCTGTCCTCGGCCTTCGACCTGGGTGAGAGTGTCGTGGTCGGTCAGTACCGTGGTGCTGGCCGCGTCGTCGAGCATGTAGTGGATGCGAGCGGGCGGAAGCGCGGGGTCGATGGGCAGGTAGGCGGCGCCCGCCTTGAGGATGCCGAGCACCCCGGCGACCATGTACGGGGACCGCTGGGCGCACAGCGCCACCACGTGTTCGGGACCGATGCCCTGCCGGCGCAGTCTCCAGGCGATTCGGTTGGCCCGTTCGTCCAGTTGACGGTACGTCCACGCTTGCTCGGCGTAGCGGACCGCGATGGCGTCCGGGGTCCTGTCCACCTGGGATTCGAACTCTTCGTGCAGGCCGACGTGATCCGGCCACGTCGTCTCCGGTGCGGTTCCGGCCGCGATGATCTCGGCTCGATCAGCGGCCCGCAACAGTTCCACTCGTGACGTCCGCAGTGTCGCCGGATCGTGTTGCGTCATCGAGTGGAGGATCGTGAGGTAGTGGCCGACCATACGGCGGATGGTCGTGGCGTCGAAGAGATCCGTCGCGTACGTGAAGCCACCGATCACTCCGCGGGGGTCGTCCACGAGGTCGAGCACCACGTCGCAAACGGTGAAGCCGTTCTCTAGCCTGGAGAAGTCCAGGCTCAGATCGTGCAGTGACTCGACCCGCGCCACCGCGACATCGAATCCGAACATGACCTGGACGACCGGTGACCTGCTCAGGTCCCGCGGAGGCTGTAGGTCTTCCACGACTTGTTCGAACGGCACATCCTGGTTGGCGTACGCGCCGAGGCAGGTCTCTCGTACTCGGCCCAGCAGCTCGGAAAGTGTGGGATCGCCGGTCAGGTCGGTGCGCAACGCCAAGGTGTTGACGAGGAACCCGATCATTTGTTCTAGCTCGACCCTGTTGCGGTTCGCGATGGGGGTGCCCACGACGATGTCCGCGACAGCGGTGTAGCGGGCGAGAAGGATCTTGAACCCGGTGAGCAGGGTCATGAAGAGGGTGACCCCTTCACGCTTGCCGAGGTCCCGGAGCCTCTCCACCAGATCCGTCGGAATCAACACCGGCTCGAACGCGCCTCGGTGTGACTGGACGGCTGGACGGGGCCGATCCACCGGAAGGTTCAGCGCGGCCGGCGCATCCGCCAAGCGGTCCCGCCAGTAGCCGAGTTGTTCGACGGCCGGTCCACTGGACAGCCAGTCCCGTTGCCAGGCCGCGAAGTCGACGTGCTGAAGCGACATCGCCGGCAGGTCCGGCGCGGTCCGGTTCACCCGGGCTCGATAGTAGTGCGCGAGTTCGCGGGTCAGTACGTTGAAGGACCAGCCGTCGAAGGCGATATGGTGCACGGTCAGCACCAGGAGATGCTCTTCCGCGCTGATGCCCAGCAGCCGGGCTCGTAGCAACGGGCCCGCAGTCAGGTCGAACGGTTCGCGCACGATGGCGTTCACGAGTGCTCGTACGGCGGACTCGTCCCGGTGGTGGAGATCGTGGAATTCCCAGGGTAGGTCAACCTGCTCCAGGACGATCTGTTCCGGACGCTCTACGCCGGGGGCGTAGATGGTCCGTAGGGCATCGTGGCGATCGACCACATCGGACAGGGCTGCCCGCAACGCCGCTACGTCCAGAACACCTCGGAGGCGGTACTCCACGGCGGTCGTGTACGTGGTGGTTCCCGGCCGCAGTTGCTCCAGGAACCACAACCGCTCCTGAGCCGGAGACAGGGGTGCGGGGCCGTCGCCATCGACGGGACGGATCGGCTGCAACGGTGCTGTGCGTCGGGCCTGGCGTATTCGAGCGGCCAGGCTCGCGATGGTCCGGTCCTCGAACACGTCCCGCGGTGCCAGCGACACGGCCAGGACACTCCTGGCCCGGGCGATCAGCCGGGTGACCAGGAGCGAGTGCCCGCCCAGCGCGAAGAAGTCGTCGTGGACGCCGACGCGAGCCAGGTCGACGCCCAGCACTTCGGCGAAGAGCTCCGTGAGGAGTTGCTCTATCGGATCTCGCGGGCTGACGTGCCCCTCACCGAATCCGACCTGGTCCGGCTCGGGAAGCGCGGCGCGGTCGAGCTTGCCGCTGGACGTCAGAGGGATCTTGTCCAGGCTGGAGAGCATGGACGGCACCATGTAGTCCGGCAGACGAGCACTCAGCTCATCGCGCAGCACCCTGGTGTCCGCGTCTCCGGTGACATAGCCGACCAGCCGGGTTCCGTCGGTCGGGTGGTGAACCGCGGTCACCACGGCATCCGTGACCCCGTCGAGCCCTGCCAGGGCCGCTTCGATTTCGCCGAGTTCGATGCGGAAGCCACGCAGCTTGACCTGGTGATCGATCCGGCCGAGGAACTCCAGCTCTCCCGCCGTTCCCCGGCGGACGAGGTCGCCGGTGCGATAGAGCCGGGCGCCCGGGGGGCCGAAAGGGTCCGGGATGAACAGTTCCGCGGTCAAGCCCGGCCGGCCGTGGTAGCCGCGTGTGACCCCGGCCCCACCGATCAGCAACTCCCCGGCCACGCCATGAGGGACCGGGTTCAACGTCTCGTCCACTACGTACACGCTGGTGCCGCGGATCGGCGAACCGATGGGTAACGGCCCCGGCCCCTGCCCCTGGTGCAAGCGGGCGGGAAAGTAGGTCGAGTTGACGCACGTCTCGGTCGGGCCGTAGAAGTTGGCCACCTCGATGCCGGGCACCTGCGCCGCGCACTCGGCGACCAGCTCGGGTTCGAGCGCTTCTCCGCCGCACATCAGCCAGCGTAAACGTGTCCCTGCCAGGGCACGCACGGCGAGGGCCTCTCGCAGTACGGGCGGTGTCACCCCGAGTACGTCGATCTCCCCGCTGGTGACCAGCTCCCGGAGCTCGTCCATGTCGATCCCGGTCTGGCTCGGTGTGAGCACGACCGTGCCGCCGGACGTCAAAGGACCGTAGATCTCCAAGCCAGAGGCATCGAAGCTGAGTGACATACGGTGCAGGAATCTCAGCGGCTTGCCACGCCAGACGTCCGAGACGATCCAGACGGTGTGGTTGACGATTGCGCTGTGCGGAACCATGACGGCCTTGGGCTGACCCGTGGAACCCGAGGTGTAGATGAGGTAGGCGAGATCGCCGGGCCTGACCGTGACGCTCGGGCGGCTGCAAGAGTGACGCATCCAGGTCTCTGCGTCGTCCAGGACGAGGGTGTCCAGGTCGCTACTCATCCGAGAGGTGGCGTGGTCGGCGAGCATGACCGTGGCGCCGGAGTCCTCAAGCATGTAGGTGATGCGGGCGGCGGGAAGCGCCGGATCGACGGGCAGGTAGCCGGCACCGGCTTTCAGGACGCCGAGCAATCCGGCGATCGTCGAGAACGAGCGGCGGGTGTGCAGAGCGACGATGTGTCCCGGTTCGATGCCCTTTGCGAGCAGGCCCCAAGCGATCTGGTTGGCTCGATCGTCGAGTTGCCGGTAGGTCCACGCCTGGTCTCCGAAGACCAGTGCAGTGCCTTCGGGGGTGCGGTCCACCTGGGCTTCGAACAGTTCGTGGAGAGAAGTTTGATCCACTGGAGCCTGAATCAATTCGTTGAGGGTGGAATCCTCAATGCTGCTCAAGTCTGCTCCTGCCGGATTAAGATACGAGATGTCTGAACGGCGAATTTCGACGGTCTGGCAGAGTGGACATCAACGCGGTAAATCCTGCACGCCGGAATTCGATCAGCGTGCGCCAGGTACTGGCTCCGACTTGGGCGCCCGGCGGCGAATGCTCAACGGGCGCATATCAGTCCAGACCTCTTCTATGTATTCGAGACAGTCAGCTTTAGGGGCGGCCTCCCGGACGACCCGCCAGCCCGCAGGGACCTCCCTGCCCTCAGGCCATATGCTGTACTGCTCCTCGTCATTTACAACCACGCGGTAGGGCATGGTCAGGTCGGCTTCCTGATCTGACATGGTGATTCCTTGTGATTATTCAAGTGCCAGCCTGGTGGCACAACCTGTCACACATGGCAATCTCGATGTGGAGCGTGGCCTTTGAATATGGCCTGACACTGATCACACGAGTAGTGCGTCGAGGAGTCTGGCCCGTTCCTCCAGGTCGGCGACCGGAAGCGGATCGGCAAGGCCGGGGTCGAGACCGGCGACCGCGTCGCGAGCCTCCGAGGCGAAATGAACGGTGCCATTGCTGTCAATGTGCTCCACACCGTCGCCGCGCGCCTGCTTTTCGTTGAACGCGATCGATTCGGCTCGATCGACCCCGGGCGGCAAGTCAAGGGTGACAGCGCCATCGTTGATCCGTACGGGATAGCCACCCGGAAGTCCGCCGGGTGCGGCAGTCGAGCAGCGCAGAGGTGCCGCGCCGGGAAGGAGAGCGTGCAGCGCGGGGATCGCGGCGGCTGCCGTGACCTCGTTGTAGCGCTGGGACCGGGTGATCGGTGGCGCCTGGTAGGCGAGCTTGTCGTCGCGTTGTCCGTCTTCGCCCAGGAAGACCATGCAGCGGTCGGCGGGATCGGCCGGTTCACGGGACAGCATCGCGCCGAGCAGTTGAGAGTGGTGACCGATGATGCGGATGCGCGGTACCCCGGCATCGGACCGGGCGGCGCGCAGCGCGGCGCGACAGCGAAGCTGGATCATCGCGGCGTTGCCGAGTCCGAGTGTTGGGGCCAGCCCGAGACGGGCGAGGACCGGTCCGGTCACGTCAGGAAACGAAAGGTTCGCGACCGGCCCTGTGTAACCGGCATCCCGGGTGGCTCGCATGACGGCCAGCACCGCCGGTAACTGATAGGGCAGTTGCAGGGCCAGACCGGCGCTGAGAACGGCCGACGCTGCCGCGTCCTCCCGCCCCGCCAGCGCCCAGGGCCCACGCACGGCCGCGCATTGCACCACCAGGTCGGGCCGGGTGCGGGTGAGGAGGTCGGCGACTTCGTCTTGCCGGGTCGCGTTCACCGTGACCGGTTCGACCACGCAATCAGAGATGCTGGCGGCGGCGCCGGCGATGGCCTCGACCGTCTCGACGGACCGCCCGGCCAGCACAAGGCGCTGCACGCGCCCGCCCTCCGCCAATCGGTACGCGAGCCGCTCTCCCATGTTGCCCATTCCGATGACCAGCACGGTACTCATACGCGTAGGGCTCGGGAGTCTCGACGATGCCATGGGGTACTCACCATTCTCCGCGGGATGCATGCCCTCAACGCCTCACCGCATCGGTGAGAGCCGCAAGTTCGGCGAGAAGGTGGGTGATGCTCTCACCGATGTAGGTGGGATGGACGTCGGAGTCGGCCAGCATGTCCGGGGTTGTCACGCCTGTCAGAACCAGCAGTGTGTCGAACCCGGCTCGGCGCCCGCCTTCGATGTCGGTGTCCAGCCTGTCGCCCACCACTAGTGGGTGTTGGGCGTTGTGGGCCTTGGCCTGCTGCTGGAACAGGGTCGGCTCGGGTTTACCGACAGATAGGTCCGGTTCGCGGCCCGTGGCGGCTGTGAGCGCTGCGATGAAGGCACCGTTGCCGGGGACCGGACCGCGCTCGGAGGGCCAGGTCGCGTCCAAGTTGGTTGCCAGCCACAGCGTTTCTGGACGTTGCAGGGTGAGGGCGGCCTCTGCGAGGCTGGGCCAGTCGATGGTGGGGGCGAAGCCCTGCACCACGGCTTGTGGCCTGTCGTCAGCGGAGTTGACGGGCTTGAGTCCGACGGCTGCCACCTCGTCGCGCAACGCATCCGATCCGACGACAAGAACTGCTGCGCCGGATGGGAGGCGTTGAGCCAGGGTGGCGGCGGCGATACCGGTAGGGGTTACCACTTCGTCGGCAGTGGCTCCGATGCCCGCCTTGTTCAACATTTCTGCTGCCTCGCCGGGGCGGCGGCGGGGGCTGTTGGTGGTGAAGCGCAGCGGCACGCCCTTGGTACGGATAGCTGCAATTGTCTCCGCCGCACCTGGGATGGGCTGTTGGCCGAGCACGAGGACGCCGTCGATATCCAGCAGAATCAGATCGTAACGGTCGATGAGGGAGGTCAATTTGGCCAACCTAACTTACGCTGACAGCTTCCTACCAGAGAAAGTAAAACCGTTGGAACTCGCTTCGTGTACAACGACAGCCCTTCGAGTCCGCGACATCGACCGCTTTGGCCGGACGGGCCGAGTGCATTAACCGGCCCGCTGTCGGTTGTTCGTGTGGTGTCGGACAAGGCCTGCAGCTTGTCCATGTTGTACGGGTAATCCGACGACTTGCTGAAAGATGGGACAAGGCCATCTCGATCTTCACTGAACCGGTCACACCACCGGACCCACTGGAGCAGAAATCGACGAACGCGTCGATTTGATCTCGCTTAACTCATCGGCCATTTGTGAAGCAATGGCCGGGCTGGCAAAGAATGCGGATCCCATCCCGCCTTGCCTTCTGTGGGCAATCCACAGCTCTCGCTGCGGACCTCCGGTACGTTAACATCAAATTCGGTGACCATGTCAAGGCCCGGCTGGAGCGTGATCGTCGGGCGTGCGTATGCCGGTCGACCCGGCGCATGTCCAGTCAAATGTGGATGCGCATCCAGTTCCGTTTCGGAACCCGGGTCGCGAGCTCGCTCACCCTCTAGGCGGCCAACGGCGGTCTCCACACGGGTATCACTGCGGACGGCCGGTGCGTAGTCGAAGCCGAGCCGACGGGCCTGCCCCCTGAGTTCCTTCCCGCTGTGAACCTCGTCCCCGGCCCGCCACCGGGCCGCTGTTCCCGGGCCACGGGCGCGGTCGATCAACGCGTTGCCGTGCACCGCGGCGTAGGTGAGATGGACTGCGACCTGGCACAGACCGATCCTGCCCAGGGCCCCGGAGTACGGGTGGGCCGCGCCCACGCATTCGGTGGAGCCATTTGATTCTGATACTTCGTCACGGATGTTCGTGATCCCGGTGGTCGTAAGCCGGAAGCGCCGCTTCCAGGGGCACCCGGGCGGCGGCAACCCGGAGCACCGGTCGCCGGCTGCTCCAGTCGGCGAAGTACAGGTGCGCGTCGGAGTGCCGCTCCACCAGGGCGACCGGATCGCCCTTGAAGTCGCCCCACTCGTAGCCGTTGACCATCCGATGCGCGGTGATCTGCGCCCGCGTCGAGATACGGCGCACTGGCCGTGACGCCTGTCCTGGCGCCGCACGGGGAAAAGGGCCCTCGGGCCGCGGCTAGCAGCCCGCCCCGAGCCGGAGAACCGGCCCTCCCGACCCGCTCGAATCGCAAGCGCAATCGCGCTGGCAGCCGTGCTGACACGTCAGCGCGGGGCCCGGGCCGAGGAGGATCGAGCGGGACGCAGGAGGACGGGAACAGGGGAATTTATCCCATTTCTCCGGAAAACCCCAGGTCGGGAAGGTGACGATCTCGGGTTCGAATCTCCTGGGCTCCACTCAATGAAATGCCCTCCGACCTGCGCAAACGTAGTATCGGAGGGCATTTTTCGTGCATGTGGGGTTCGAGCGCACGGTCGAGGCCGTGGACCGCGAGGGATTCGGGCCGGAGCCGGATGGGGTCTCCTTCGTCGAGTCCCGGCCGGCCGGCCGTCGGGCCGGCGCTCGGCTCAGCGGCGGTCGTCCGGGCCGGTGCCGTTCACGCCTTCCGGGCCGTCCGTCCCGTCGGCCTCCGCGTCGGCCTGCTTGGCCCGGACCTCGGGATCGAGCGAGGTCGGGCCGCTGCCGTCGACGGAGGTCAGCGGTGCGCGGTCGGAGACCTCCGTGGCGGCGGGCGGCTCGACCAGCCAGTCGGGGTTGGCCTGCTTGTCCCACCACCGCCAGGCGGCGTAGGCGCCGCCCGCCACGAGGCCCGCCACGACGAGCCCCTTGAACAGCCGGCCGGCCCTCGCCCGCCGCTCGTGCTTCCTGATCAGTTGCTTGATCTCCTGTGCCGTGACCTGGCCGCGCAGTGCGGCCAGGGCGGCTGCGCTGCGGGCCGAGGCCTCCTCGGCCACCGGCTGGGCGACGGCCATCGCGTGCTCGACGCGCGGCACCGTGTAGTCCGCGGCGGTCCGGGCCGCCCGGCGGGTGCGGAGCGCGGCGCGTCGGCCGGCCTCGTCGACCTTGGGGGGCACGTGGGCCAGGGCGAGTTCGATACGTGGTGCCAGATGCGCGTCGTACTGGACGCGGGCCTGCTGGGCCGCCTTGGACACCTTCGGCGCGAGCCGCGTGCGGGCCTCGTACGCGAGATGTGCGGCCTGCTCCTTGGCCGTGTCGGCATAGGGCGCCACCACTTCCGCGGCGTGCTGCACGCTGTCCTTCGCCGAGTCGGTTGCGGCGCGCACGCTGTCGATGCGGGTCACGGGATCCTCCTCCTTGGTGGCGGGTAGACACTCCGCCTTTCCACCCATTTCGAGATCATGCCTGCCGAATTCCTGTATGGCATGCGGGGCGGGCATCCGGGTCATTCAGGTCACGAGTGACACCTCGGGCAATGCGGTGCAAGGGGTGCTCGTCGACGACAATGCCACGGTTCGCCCCCGCCCGCGCCGCTTCGTCACGCGCTTGGCCGCATTTGCTGCTGCGGGCCGCGGAATGCGGAATGCGTAATGGGGCAGGAAGGTGAGTGCCGTGTGCTCGACGGTGGTGGCCGGGCGCCGGGACGTACGGTCCGTGCGAGGATCGGTGGCGTCACTGAAGACGCAACGTCACCGAAGAAGACTCAACGTCACCGAAGACTTACGGAAGGCAGATCGTGGCCGAGCAGCTTTACGCCACCTTGAAGACCAATCAGGGCGACATCGAGATCCGGCTTCTGCCGAACCACGCGCCCAAGACGGTCAAGAATTTCGTCGAGCTCGCCAAGGGTGAGCGTGAGTGGACGCACCCCGAGACCGGTGAGACGTCGACGGACAAGCTGTACGACGGCACCGTCTTCCACCGTGTCATCAGCGGCTTCATGATCCAGGGCGGCGACCCGCTCGGCAACGGCACCGGTGGGCCGGGGTACGAGTTCGCGGACGAGTTCCACCCCGACCTCAGCTTCAACAAGCCGTACCTGCTGGCCATGGCCAACGCCGGCCCGGGCACCAACGGCTCGCAGTTCTTCGTGACCGTGTCGCCGACCGCCTGGCTGACCGGCAAGCACACCATCTTCGGTGAGGTCGTCGACCCGGCCAGCCAGAAGGTCGTGGACGCCATCGCGAGTACCCAGACCAACGCCCGTACCGACCGTCCGGTGCAGGACGTCGTGATCGAGTCGGTCGTCATCGAGACCCGTTGATCACCAGTGGTCATCGATTGATCACGCGCTGATCTCTCTTTCGGGAACCAACCGCCCTGCCCGTCCGTACTGATACATAGCGGACGAGCAGGGCGGCGTCGTGCGTGCCGTGCCCGTCATGACCAGGACCGAAGGGACCGGGAAGCGATGGGACCGATGGACCAGCAGCCGCCGGGAGGCAGTGACCAGTCCGCCGCCGCGGACGGCTCGCTCAGCTGCTACCGCCACCCCGGTCGCGAGGCGAACATCCGCTGCACCCGCTGCGAGCGTCCGATCTGCCCCGAGTGCATGATCGACGCCTCGGTCGGCTTCCAGTGCCCGGACTGCGTCCGCCGGGGGTCGGGTACGGGACACGGGCCGGCTGCCGATCAGCCGCGCACTGTCGCGGGCGGCAGCATCACGGCCGATCCCCGCCTGGTCACCAAGATCCTGCTCGGCATCAATATCGCGGTGTACCTCGCGGTGCTGGCGAGGGGCACCGCACTGGTCGACGATCTGATGCTGCTCGGCCGTGCCGCGACCTATTACGGCGGCCCGCCCGAGGGTGTCGCGGAGGGCCAGTGGTACCGGCTGGTGACGTCGATGTTCCTGCACCAGGAGATGTGGCACATCGCGTTCAACATGCTGGGGCTGTGGTGGCTCGGCGGGCCGCTGGAAGCGGCGCTCGGCCGGGCCCGCTACCTCACGCTCTACCTGCTGTCCGGGCTGGCCGGCGGCGCCCTCACGTACTGGCTCTCCGCACCCCAGCAGGGCTCGCTCGGAGCCTCCGGGGCGATCTTCGGACTGCTGGGCGCCACCGCCGTGCTGATGCGCCGGCTCAACTACGACATGCGCCCGGTCTTCGCGCTCCTCGCGGTGAACCTGGTCATCACCTTCAACCCCTGGGGCGGGATCGCCTGGCAGGCGCATGTAGGCGGTCTGGTCGCGGGCACGCTGATCGCGATCGGCATGGTGCACGCGCCCCGCGAGCGGCGCGCGCTGGTGCAGTACGGCACCTGTGCGCTGGTCCTGGCGGCCGTGATCCTCGTCGTCGTCATCAGAACGGCCGCGCTCACCTGAGCGGACATCGTCCCCGGCCCGCGCTTCCACAGCCGTAGTTGTCCACAGCGGGTGCCGGATCTTGTGCATTCTGTGGGAACAACTGTGCCCCTTGTCGCTGAGCTGGGTTTTTCCAGCAGGGACAAGGGGCGTGCCATCCCCCGATGGGGGAGACTGCAGTCACATCGGCGTCAACCGTCAGGGAGTTATCCACAGATCGTCTGACCTTTTCCCCCGCCTGTGGATAACGCTGTGGGTAACTCGGGGCAAGGGTTGCGGGACAGGGGCCCGCTGTGCAAAGGGCACCGCGACCACGAGGGCTGCGGTGCTTCCTCCGCTGCGGTGCTAATTCCGCCGCGGTGCTACTTCCACTGGGTGGAGACGCCGAAGCCGCCGGCGATGAAGCCGAAGCCGACGACGATGTTCCAGTTCCCCAGGTCCTTGATCGGCAGGTCGCCGTCGGTCACATAGAAGACGACGATCCAGGCCAGACCGATCAGGAAGAGCGCCAGCATCACCGGCGCCACCCAGCTGCGGCTGGTCAGCTTTATGTTGGTTGCCTGCTTCGCCGGAGGGGGCGTGAAGTCGGCCTTCTTGCGGATACGTGACTTCGGCACGAGGAACTCTCCTGTCGATGCGCTGCGTGACCGCGCAGGGAACTGTGGCTGGCGCCGGGGCGGAGCCCGAGGGGAATGCTGCCTCCCTCGGGCGTCCGTTAGCGTAGTGCTTCCCTGGCGCCGAAGGAGATAAGGGTACGTTGAGCAATTCTGCCGACTCCCCCCAAGGCCCGGTCCGGCGCACCTTCCGGCACCCGGCCCGTGTGCTCACCGCTGCCGTCTTCGCCCTCGCCGGACTGATCTTCGTCACCAGCGCCAATACGGCCAAGGGCACCAACATCCGCACCGACTCCTCGCTGCTGAAGCTCTCCGATCTCATCCAGCAGCGCAGCAACAAGAACGCCCAGCTGGACGAGACCACCGCGGCCGTACGCGACGACATCGACGCCCTCGTCCGGCGGGACGACGGCAGTACCGAGGCGGAGGAGGCCCGGCTCAAGGAGCTGGAGCGGGCCGGCGGCACCACGAAGCTCACCGGCCGGTCGGTGTCCGTCACCCTCGACGACGCCCCGCCCAACGCCACCGCCAACCCCGGCTACCCCGACCCGCAGCCCAACGACCTCGTGATCCACCAGCAGGACCTCCAGGCGGTCGTCAACGCCCTCTGGCAGGGCGGCGCCCGGGGCATCCAGGTCATGGACCAGCGGCTGATCTCGACGAGCGCGGTGCGCTGCGTCGGCAACACCCTGATCCTCCAGGGCCGGGTCTACTCCCCGCCGTACAAGATCACCGCGGTCGGCGACCCGGGCAAGCTCAAGCAGGCGCTGAACGACTCCCCGGCGATCAGCAACTACCTGCTGTACGTGAAGGCGTACGGGCTCGGCTGGAAAGTCGATGAGCACGAGGCGGTGACTCTTCCCGGCTACTCGGGCACAGTGGACCTTCACTATGCGGAGCCCGTGGAGTAGCGAGCGGCCGTGAAGCTGTGAATCGGCGAGCGGCTGTGGGGAGGCCGGCCAGGTGTCGGTGCGACTGATCGTCAGGACGTTCAGCGAACTCTGTATCACCGTCGGCGCCCTGATCGTTCTCTTTGTGGTGTACGTGCTGTTCTGGACCGGGGTGAAGGCGGCCGACGCCACCGAGGGGCAGATCGACGACCTGCACAGCCGCTGGGCGCAGGGGCCGGTGTCCGCACCCGAGCCGCAGCCCTCCCCGACGCCGGGGGCGCCCGGGACGCCGAAGGCGCCGAAGGAGTCCCCCGCCCCCGCCGCGTACCGGGACGGCAAGCCGTTCGCGATGCTGTACATACCTCGCTTCGGCAAGGACTGGGAGTGGCCCGTCCTGGAGAACACCGAGGTCAGGACCTTGCAGAAGGGGCTCGGGCACTACTCGGGGACCGCCCGCCTCGGTGCGATCGGCAATTTCGCGGTGGCCGGACACCGTCGTACATACGGGGATCCGTTCAAGGATTTCCCGAAGCTGCGTCCGGGCGACGCGGTGGTGCTGACCGACGGGGCGACGTGGTTCACGTACCGCATCGACAAGCGGCCCTACCGGACCGTGCCGAGCGACATCGGGGTCATCGATCCCGTACCCCGCAAGTCCGGCTTCGACGGGCCCGGCCGCTATCTCACACTGACCACCTGCGAGCCGGAATGGGGCAGCAGCCACCGGCTGATCGCCTGGGCCCACCTCGATGCCACCCGGCCCGTGTCCGAAGGCAAGCCGGCGGCTTTCCACAGCTGACCCACGCTTCTGCCCCGGCCCTTTAGTCTGGTCTCGTACCGAATGGAGGGGACAACATGTACGGCTGGATCTGGCGGCATCTGCCGGGCAACGCATGGGTGCGTGCGCTCATCTCGCTCGTGTTGGTACTGGCTGTTGTCTACGCGCTTTTCCAGTACGTCTTCCCCTGGGCGGAGCCGCTGCTTCCGTTCGGTGATGTGACGGTCGACGGCTCGACCGGGACGGAGGGCGGCCAGTGAGCGCCCGCATTCTCGTCGTGGACAACTACGACAGCTTTGTCTTCAACCTCGTCCAGTACCTCTACCAGCTCGGCGCCGAGTGCGAGGTGCTGCGCAACGACGAGGTGACCACGGCACACGCCCAGGACGGCTTCGACGGGGTTCTGCTGTCGCCCGGTCCCGGCACCCCGGAGCAGGCGGGCGTCTGCGTCGAGATGGTGCGCCACTGCGCGGCGACGGGCGTCCCGGTCTTCGGGGTCTGCCTGGGGATGCAGTCGATGGCGGTGGCGTACGGCGGCGTGGTCGATCGCGCTCCCGAGCTGCTGCACGGCAAGACCTCGCAGGTGACCCATGAGGGCACGGGCGTCTTCGCGGGCCTGCCGTCCCCCTTCACCGCGACCCGCTACCACTCGCTCGCCGCCGAACCGGACACCGTCCCGGCGGAGTTGGAGGTGACGGCGCGGACCGCCGACGGGATCATCATGGGGCTGCGCCACCGTGAGCTGCCGGTGGAGGGCGTGCAGTTCCACCCGGAGTCGGTGCTGACCGAGCACGGGCACCTGATGCTGGCCAACTGGCTGGTGCAGTGCGGCGACACGGGGGCCGTCGCGCGGTCGGCGGGGCTCGCGCCGGTGGTGGGCAAGGCCGTCGCGTGACTTCGCCCCGCCCCGAGCCCGACGCCGGTCAGGACGGCCCGTACGAGCTAGGGGCGTACGGGGCCGCAGGCGCGTTCGAGGCGGCGGTCGACCGGCTGGCGGACCCGTTGACCGATCCGCTGCCGGGTCCGCGCACCTCGCCGTGGTTCAGGGCAGGCGACGTCCCGGCCGAGTCGACCGGGGCACCGGCAGCCGGGCGGGGGCAGCACCGTGCCCCGGACGGGCCGGCACAGCCGCGACCGGGGTCGGCCCAGGAGCAGGCCCGGACCCAGGCGTCGTACGGGGCGCAGAGCCCCCAGAGTGCTCCGCAGGAGTGGTACGACCCCGAGGGGTTCGCGCGGGACTGGTACGGGCAGCAGGAGGCCGTACCGGCGCCCATGCCGACGCCCGTCCCGGAGCAGGTGGCGCGGCCCACGGCGCGGCCCGTGCCGACGCCCATGCCGCAGCAGCCCGTTCCGCAGCAGCCTGTTCTGCGGCAGCCTGTTCCGGAACAGCCCGTTCTGCGGCAGCCTGATCCGGAGCAGCCCGTTCCGCAGCAGCTTGTTCCGGAGCCGCTGACGCAGCCGCTCGCCGTTGTCTTTCCGGCCGGCGACGAGACGGTCGGTCTGCGGACGGCCGGCAGCCACCGCCCGGACGGCCCGGCGACGACGACCCGGCGGCCGGCTCCGGAATCAGCGGCGGACCCCGACTCGTACTCCACGACTTCGCGCTCTGTGGCTCCGCATTCCGCGACGGACCCCGATCCGGACTCCGACGACACCGATGCGCAGCCGCGTACCGGAGGCCGTGCCGAGCGCCGTCGTGCCGCCAAGGGACGGGGCCGTCGCCGTGCCGATCAGCGGCCGGAGGCCGCAGCGACGGCCGCCACGCAGCCCGACAGGCCGATGTCGCGCGTCGAGGCACGGCGTGCGGCACGCGCGGCCAAGGACAGCCCGGCCGTGGTGGCCAGCCGGGTCACCGGCGAGCTGTTCATCACGCTCGGCGTGCTGATGCTGCTGTTCGTCACCTACCAGCTGTGGTGGACGAACGTGCGCGCCGACCAGTACGCCGGCAAGGAAGCGCACAAGATCCAGGACGACTGGGCGAAGGGCGACCGCAGCCCCGGGGTGTTCGAAGCAGGGCAGGGATTCGCCATCATCCACATCCCCAAGCTGGATGTGGTCGCTCCGATCGCCGAGGGCATCAGCAAGGAGAAGGTCCTCGACCGGGGCATGGTCGGCCACTACAGCGAGGGCACGCTCCGCACCGCGATGCCCTCGGCCAAGCAGGGCAACTTCGCCCTGGCCGGTCACCGCAACACGCACGGCGAGCCGTTCCGCTACATCAACCGGCTGAACCCCGGCGATCTGATCGTGGTCGAGACGCAGGACGCGTACTACACGTACAAGACGGCCAGGACCCTGCCGCAGACATCGCCGTCCAACGTCTCGGTGATCGACCCGGTGCCGCGCGATTCCGGGTTCAACGGGCCGGGCCGGTACATCACTCTGACGACCTGTACGCCGGAATTCACGAGTACGTACCGTTTGATCGTCTGGGGCAAGATGGTCGACGAACGACCGCGCAGCAAGGGGAAGCCCGACGCGCTCGTGGGCTGAATCATCATCACGACAGGGACGGGTGCGGTGACAGCGAGGACCGAGCACGAAGAGCGAACCGGCGAGTCCGCGCCTCCGCCCCGGCGCAGGGGCCGCCATCCCGTCGCGACCGCGGTAAGCCTCTTCGGTGAACTCCTGATCACCGCAGGCCTGGTGCTCGGACTCTTCGTCGTCTACTCCCTCTGGTGGACGAACGTGCTCGCCGACCGCGAGGCCACCAAACAGGGCCACACCATCCGCGACCGCTGGGCGGACGGACCGGGCGCGCTGGACACGAAGGACGGCATCGGTTTCCTGCACGTCCCGTCGATGAAGAACGGCGAGGTGCTGGTCAAGAAGGGCACCGACACCGAGAACCTGAACAACGGCATCGCCGGCTACTACACGGACCCGGTGAAGTCGGCCCTCCCGTGGGACAAGAAGGGCAACTTCACCCTGGCCGCCCACCGCGACGGGCACGGCGCCAAGTTCCACAACATCGACAAGGTGAAGACCGGGGACGCGGTCGTCTTCGAGACCAAGGACACCTGGTACGTCTACAAGGTCTTCAAGGAGCTTCCCGAGACGTCGAAGTACAACGTCGACGTGTTGCAGGCGGTACCGAAGGGCTCGGGCGCGAAGAAGCCCGGCCGCTACATCACGCTGACGACCTGCACGCCGGTCTACACGTCGAAGTACCGCTACATCGTGTGGGGCGAGCTGGTGCGTACGGAGAAGGTGGACAAGGACCGTACGAAGCCGGCTGAGCTGCGCTGACAGCTGGCCCGCGGCCCCCCGGCCGGACGCCCGGCGGGCACGGTCTTCGGGCGGACACGGCCTTCGGCAGGCACGCTCTTTCGGCATGCACGCGGTGCACGCGGTGAGTACGACGAAGGGCCCCGGTCGCCGTGCGGCGCCGGGGCCCTTCGGGGCGGTGCAGCGGTGTCAGCGGTGTCTGCCGGACGGGCCGCCGAAGATGTTGCCGTCTCCGCCGCCCGGCATGGTCACCACGGTGACCGCGCTGTTCTTGTCGACCGGCTGGCCCGCGCCGGGCTGGAAGGTGACGACCTTCGCGTTGTCGTCGTTCGGCCCCTGCACCTGGCCGAGTTGCAGTCCGGCCGCGGTGAGCAGGCCCTTGGCCTCCCCGAGCGTCTTGCCCTGGAGATCCGGAACCGTGGTCTTCTCGGGCTGCTGCGGGCCCTTGGAGACCGTCAGCACGATCTGGGCGGTCAGCGGCTGCATCGAGTCGGCGGGCGGCGTCTGGCTGATCACCTGGTTCGCCGGCTTCTCCGAATCGACATCGGTCCTGGAGACGTTGGTGAAGCCCAGGCCGTTGAGCTGCGCCACGGCCGCGTTGTAGTCCCGGTCGGCGACGTTCGGCACCTTCTGGGTGGCCTGCTTGGCGACCGTGATGGTGACTTCGGAGTTCTTCTCGGCCTTCGAGTTGCCCCCCGGGTTCTGCTTGATGACCGTACCGGCGGTCTTCTCGGACTCGACCGCGGTGACGTTCACCGTGAAGCCCTTGGCTTCGAGGTCCTTGCGCGCCGTCGCCTCGGTCTTCTCCACGACGTCCGGGACATCGACCTTCGGCGCCCCGGTGGAGACGACGACCGTGACGGTTTCCTTCTTCGCCATCGTCTCGTCGTCGCTCGGGGTCTGGCTGCAGATCTTGCCCTTGGGCTGGTCCTCGCAGGGTTCGCGCGAGCCGATCTTCAGGACGACGCCGGCGTTGTCCGCGAGCCGCTGGGCTTCCTTCACGGTCGAACCGACCATGGTCGGCACATCGATCTTGTCGCCGTCGCTGTTGCGGTTGCTGAACACCGACTGGCCGATCAGGATCGCGCCGATCAGCACCAGGACACCCGCGACGATCAGCAGGATCGTCGAGGTGTTGCTCTTCTTCTGGCGGCGGCGGTCCGGGCGGTCGTCGTAGCCGTAGCCGCCGTCGTCCGGGTTGACCGGGGGCAGCATCGACGTCTGCGCGCCGTTCTGGTCCGCGGCGCGCAGCGCGGTGGTCGGCTGGTCGTTGCCGTATCCGTCGTAGCCGCCGTAACCGGCCGCGCCCATCGCCGCGGTGGCGGCGACCGGCTGGCCGTCGAGGCAGGCCTCGATGTCGGCGCGCATCTCGTCGGCCGACTGGTAGCGATAGTCGGGGTCCTTGACCAGGGCCTTCAACACGATCGCGTCCATTTCGGGCGTGATCTCGGGGTCGAAGTTGCTGGGCTTCTGCGGCTCTTCCCGTACGTGCTGGTAGGCGACCGCGACCGGTGAGTCACCGATGAACGGCGGCCGTACCGTCAGCAGTTCGTAGAGCAGACAGCCGGTCGAGTAGAGGTCGGACCGCGCGTCGACCTGCTCGCCCTTGGCCTGCTCCGGGGAGAGGTACTGGGCGGTGCCGATGACGGCGGCGGTCTGGGTCATCGTCATTCCGGAGTCGCCCATGGCCCGGGCGATGCCGAAGTCCATGACCTTGACCTGACCGGTGCGCGTCAGCATGACGTTCGCCGGCTTGATGTCTCGGTGGACGATTCCGGCGCGGTGCGAGTACTCCAGCGCCTGGAGGATGCCGACGGTCATCTCAAGGGTGCGCTCGGGCAGCAGCTTGCGGCCGGAGTGCAGTAGCTCCCTGAGCGTCGACCCGTCGACGTACTCCATCACGATGTACGGGATGGAGACCCCGTCGACGTAGTCCTCGCCGGTGTCGTAGACGGCGACGATCGCCGGGTGGTTGAGCGAGGCGGCGGACTGGGCCTCACGGCGGAACCGGGCCTGGAAGGACGGATCGCGGGCCAGATCGGCGCGGAGCGTCTTCACGGCTACGGTGCGGCCGAGCCGGGTGTCGTGTGCGAGGTAGACCTCGGCCATGCCACCACGGCCGAGCACCGAGCCCAGCTCGTACCGGCCGCCGAGGCGACGCGGCTCTTCCATAACTGTTCCAGCCCTCTCCGTCAGTCCCGACCGCACCGGTGTGTGGTCCGGCGGTGTGCTGCTCGCGCATACGCTACCGGCCGCGCACTACCTGATCGGCCCGGAGTCCGGACCTGATACCTGACCGGTATCCCGATGTGCAGGTATGGCACCCGATGTGATGGGCGTCACTTCTTGCTGTCGATGACCGCCTTCATCACGTCCCGCGCGATCGGGGCGGCCAGGCCGCCACCGGAGATGTCGTCGCGGTTGGCCTGGCTGTCCTCGACGACCACGGCGACGGCGACCGGGGAGCCGCTGTCGGTCTTGGCATACGAGATGAACCAGGCGTACGGGTTCTCACTGTTGTTCAGGCCGTGCTGGGCGGTACCGGTCTTGCCGCCGACAGTGACGCCGTCGATGAGGGCGTTGGTTCCCGTGCCGTTCTTGACGACTGTTTCCATCATCTGCTGGAGCTTCTGCGCGTTCTCGCCCGAGAGGGGCTGGCTGAACTGCTCCTTCTCGTGGGTGTAGATCGCGTCCAGGTTGGGGGCCTGGCGCTCGGCGACCATGTACGGCTGCATCAGCTTGCCGTCGTTGGCCACGGCCGCGGCGACCATCGCCATCTGGAGCGGGGTGGCGCGATTGGATGCCTGGCCGATGCCGGCCATGGCGTTCTGCGGACGGTTGTCCTTGGGGTAGACGCTGGCGTCGGCGCGTACCGGGGTGAAGATCTCCTTGTTGAAGCCGAACTTGCCGGCCTCGTCGATCATCTTCTGGTTGCCGAGGTCATCGCTGATCTTGCCGAAGACGGTGTTGCAGGACCACCGCAGCGCTTCCCGGAGCGTGGCGTTCTCGCACGGGATGTTGCCCTCGTTGGCGAGGTTGCCGGTGGTCAGCGGGAGCCGCCAGGGCAGCGGGGAGTTCGTCTTGTCGTCGATCCCCTTGTACAGCCCGTTCTCCAGGGCCGCGGCGGCGGTGACGACCTTGAAGGTCGAGCCGGGCGGGTAGGTCTCGCGCAATGCCCGGTTGAGCATCGGCTTGTCCTTGTCCTTCAGGAGCTGCTGCCGGGCTTCGGCGTCCTTGAGGGAATTGCCCGCGAAGACCGACGGGTCGTACGAAGGAGTGCTGACCAGGGCCAGGATGGCACCGGTCTGCGGGTCGAGCGCGGCCACGGCGCCCTTCTTGCTGCCGAGTCCCTTGAAGGCGGCCTTCTGGGCGGCGCCGTTGAGGGTGGTGACGATGTTGCCGCCGGTCTTCTTGTCGTTGGTGAAGAGGGACAGCGTGCGGTCGAAGAACAGCTGGTCGCTGTTGCCGGTGAGGATTCCGTCCTCAAGGCTCTCCAGCTGCGAGGCGTCGAACGCCTGCGAGGAGTAGCCGGTGACGGGGGCCCACATGGGGCCGTTCTTCCAGACCCGCTTGTACTTGAAGTCGCTGTCCTTGGTCTCGACGGACCCGGTGACGGGGCTTCCGTCGACGATGATGTTGCCGCGCTCGTGGGCGTACCGCTCGATCTGGACGCGGCGGTTGTGCTCGTTCGCGTTCAGTTCGTCGGCGCGGACGTACTGGAGCCAGTTGACGCGTACCAGGAGAGCGAGGACGAGCAGCCCGCAGAAGATCGCAATCCTGCGAAGGGGCTTGTTCACGGTCGGACCACCTGGGTCATCTCGGCGTCGGGTGAGGGCGCCGGGGCCGGGGCTGGGCGGCGCGCGGTGTCGCTGATGCGGAGCAGGATGCCGATCAAGGCCCAGTTGGCGATGACCGACGATCCGCCGGCCGCCACGAACGGCATGGTCATACCGGTCAGCGGAATGAGCCCCATGACACCGCCGGCGACGACGAAGACCTGGATGGCGAAGGAGCCGGAGAGTCCGATCGCGAGGAGCTTGCCGAAGGGGTCGCGGGCGGCGAGGGCGGTGCGGACGCCGCGCTCGACGATCAGGCCGTAGACGAGCAGGATGGCCATCATTCCGGCGAGGCCGAGCTCCTCGCCGACGGTGGCGAGGATGAAGTCGGAGTTCGCGGCGAAACCGATCAGGTCGGAGTTGCCCTGGCCGAGCCCGGTGCCGAGGGTGCCGCCGGAGCCGAAGGCCATCAGGGACTTGGCCATCTGCTCGCTGGCCGCCAGCTTGCCCCATCCGTCGAACGGGTCGAGCCAGGCGGTGACACGCTGTTGTACGTGGGGTTCGAAGGTGGCCACACCGACGGCGCCGGCGGCGGACATCAGCAGACCGAAGACGATCCAGCTGGTGCGCTCGGTGGCCACGTACAGCATCACGACGAACATGCCGAAGAACAGCAGGGACGAACCCAGGTCGGTCTCGAAGACCAGGATCAGGATCGAGAAGGCCCAGACCATGAGGATGGGGCCGAGGTCACGGCCCCGGGGGAGATAGAGGCCCATGAAACGGCGGCTGGCCAGGGCCAGCGCGTCCCGCTTGACCATGAGATAGCCGGCGAAGAACACCGCAATGATGATCTTGGCGAACTCTCCCGGCTGGATCGTGCCGAGGCCGGGGATCTTGATCCAGATCTTGGCGCCGTTCACCGCGGGGAAGAACATCGGAAGGATCAGCAGGAACAGCGCCACCAGCATGGAGATGTAGGTGTAACGCTGCAGAATGCGGTGGTCCTTCAGGACAAGCAGAACGACGACCAGCAGCGCGATGCCCGCAGCCGAGAACAGCAGCTGCTTGGAGGCGGCGGCCACGAAGTTATCGGTTGCCTGGAACCGTTCGGACTGGTCCAGACGCCAGATGATGGCCAGTCCCAGCCCGTTCAGCAGCGTCGCCAGTGGCAGCAGCAGTGGGTCCGCGTACGGAGCGAATCTGCGGACGGCGAGGTGGCCGATGCCGCCGAGCAGGGCGAGTCCGAGCCCGTATCCGAGCATGCCGGACGGCAGCTTGCCGTTGAGGGCGAGTCCGACGTTGGCATAGGCGAACACCGAGATGGCGACGGCGAAGACCATCAACATCAGTTCGGTGTTGCGACGGCTCGGCGCGTCGATCGCGCCGATCGTGGTCGTGTTGGTGACAACGCTCATGGTGCTGAAGGCCCCCTACGGCTTTACTGCTTACCGCACTGCGGGACCAGCTTTTTCTCTTCCTCCGAGAGGCTGGGACCAGGAGTGGGAGTTTTGGTCGGCTTGGTCTTGGCGGTGTCGGACGTCTTCGCGCCACCGGTGGTCCCGGCGGCATCCGCATCCGCATCCGTACCCGGTGCCTGGGCCTCGTCGGCGCTGGCCTTCTCGGCGGCTCGTCGTTCGGCGTTCTTCCTGCAGGCGGACGCCTGGACGGAAAGTTCGCCGATCTTCTCGCGGGCGGCGGCGATGTTGCCCTCGGCGATGGTCGCCTCGACCTGCTTGCGCTGGTAGGGCGGGAGGTACTTGAGTTCGATCTCGGGGTGGTCCTTCTCGACCTTCGAGAGCGAGACCCAGGCCAGATCCTGGCTGATGCCGCGGAACAGCGCGACGTGTTCGTTCTTCGCGCCGACGTAGAACTGGTTCTGCGTCCAGCGGTAGCCGCCGTAGAGGCCGCCGCCGATGACGGCGAGTGCCAGCACCGTGTACAGGGACCTCTTCAGCCACTTGCGGCCGCCACCGGGCTTGATGAAGTCGTCGTCGGTGTACGTGTCGAAGGAGCCGTCGGGCATCCCGCCGTAGCCGCCGCCGTCGCCGCTTCCGGGCGGGCCGAAGCCCCCCGGGGGCGGCGGTACGGGCCGACCGAGGCCGGCCGCGCGTCCGGCGGGGGTCTGCATGGCGGCCGTGCTCTCGGCGTCGCTCATCTGCGCCGCCTGGTTCTCGGCGACCGCGCCGACGATGACCGGGGTGTCGTTGAACTGAGCGGCCAGGGTGTCGTTGCTGTCGACGTCGAGGACGTCGGCGACGATACAGGTGATGTTGTCGGGGCCGCCGCCGCGCAGGGCGAGCTGGATCAGGTCCTGGATGGTCTCCTGCGGACCCTGGTAGCTGGCGAGCGTCTCTTCCATCGTCTGATGGGAGACGACGCCGGACAGCCCGTCGGAACAGATCAGATAGCGGTCGCCGACCCGGACCTCACGGATGGAGAGATCGGGTTCGACGTGGTCGCCGCTGCCCAGTGCCCGCATCAGCAGGGCGCGCTGCGGGTGGGTGGTGGCCTCTTCCTCGGTGATCCGGCCCTCGTCGACCAACCGCTGCACCCAGGTGTGGTCCTGGGTGATCTGGGTGAGTACGCCGTCGCGCAGCAGGTACGCGCGGGAGTCGCCGACATGGACGAGGCCGAGGCGCTGGCCGGTCCAGAGCAGGGCGGTGAGCGTGGTGCCCATGCCCTCCAGCTGGGGGTCCTCCTCGACCATCATGCGCAGCTGGTCGTTGGCCCGCTGGACCGCGGTACCGAGCGAGGTGAGGATGTCCGAGCCCGGGACGTCGTCGTCGAGCTGGACGAGCGTGGAGATCACCTCGGAGCTGGCGACCTCACCGGCTGCCTGGCCGCCCATGCCGTCGGCGATGGCGAGAAGGCGTGGCCCGGCGTAGCCGGAGTCCTCGTTGCCCTCCCGGATCATGCCCTTGTGCGATCCGGCGGCGAAGCGCAGGGAAAGACTCATGCGCACCTCTCCCGTCGGCTCGGGGTACAGCCGGTCTCGAGCCACACTGCCCACCCTCCGGTCGGGAGCCGGGCGGGGTCCGTTGCCCGGACCGCCGCGGCTCGCTCGCTCCGCTCGCTCATTGTCGTACTACTTCCGCAGCTCGATGACGGTCTTGCCGATCCGGATCGGCGCGCCCAGCGGAACGGGTGTCGGGGTGGTGAGTCGGGTCCGGTCGAGATACGTGCCGTTGGTGGACCCGAGATCCTCGACGATCCACTGGCCGTCACGGTCGGGGTAGATCCTGGCATGCCTGCTGGACGCGTAGTCGTCGTCCAGCACGATCGTTGAATCGTGCGCCCGGCCCAACGTGATGGTCTGCCCCTGGAGCGCCACCGTGGTGCCGGTGAGGCTGCCCTCGGAGACGACCAGCTTTGTGGGTGCCCCCCGGCGCTGCCGGCCCGGCTGCTGGCGTTGCTGCGGCGGCGCCGCAGCATTCTGGCGTGCCTGTGGAGGCCGTGCGTCGTTCGCAGTGCGGCGTGAGCCGCGCTGCGTGACGCGCGTTCCGAACAGGTCACTGCGAATGACCTGAACGGCCACGATCACGAACAGCCACAGAACAGCCAGGAAACCTAGCCGCATGACCGTCAGGGTCAGCTCTGACATTGCCCCCGCTTCACCCTTCGGCTTGCCGGTAAACGATGGTGGTGCTGCCCACGACGATCCGCGAGCCGTCGCGGAGCGTAGCGCGGGTGGTGTGCTGCCCGTCTACCACGATGCCGTTGGTAGATCCGAGATCCTGGATCGTCGAGGGCGTTCCGGTCCGGATCTCACAGTGCCGGCGGGATACGCCGGGGTCGTCGATCCGCACGTCGGCGTCGGTGCTGCGTCCCAGCACCAGCGTCGGGCGGGAGATCTGATGGCGGGTGCCGTTGATCTCGATCCAGCGTCGCACCTGCGCGTTCGGCAGGGGGCTGGGCCCGGCCGGCGGGTGCCGGTCGGTGCTGGATGCTCCGGGCCTGCCGACGCCCGGCGGCGGGGCCGCGGGCATGGGCGGGGCGGAGCTGGGCGGGTACCCGTAGCCGCCGGTGGGTTGCGCGGACCGGCCCGGACCCGGGTAGGGAGGCTGGCCCTGCAGTCCTTGGTGGCCCTGGGGGTCCTGCTGTGACGAACTCGACGCCAGGGTGCGGCTGCGCACCCGGTAGAGCCCGGTGTCGAGGTCGTCGGCCTTCTCCAGGTGGACCTTGATGGGGCCCATGAAGGTGTACCGCTGCTGCTTGGCGTAGTCGCGGACCAGCCCGGAGAGTTCGTCGCCCAGCTGGCCCGAGTACGGGCTGAGCCGCTCGTAGTCAGGGGTGCTGAGCTCGACGATGAAGTCGTTGGGGACGACGGTCCGCTCGCGGTTCCAGATCGTCGCGTTGTTGTCGCACTCGCGCTGGAGGGCTCCCGCGATCTCGACCGGCTGGACCTCGGACTTGAAGACCTTGGCGAAGGTGCCGTTGACCAGACCTTCGAGACGCTGCTCGAAACGCTTCATGACTCCCATGGGGCACCTCCTCCGTTGTAGTCGTCCCTGTACTGCTTACTGATCGTATCCACGCGTCGGGAAATCGGCTGGTTCCCCTTGTCTGCCCTGTGGATGAGTGTCACCTCTCACACGGATCGTAGAGGCGGCCTCCTCACAGTGTCCCGCACCCGGGGTGCACAGAGGAGGAGTGGGGGCGGCCGCTCGGCGTTCCCGGTTCCCTTCAGTCGGCCGGTGAAACAACGGATGTGAATCCACCCTGTCCAGCGTGCTAATCTTCCGGATGTCGCCAGGCGCTCGCACCAAACGGTGAGGGAGAGTCTGGAAACACCACTCTTGCGCGAGTGGCGGAACGGCAGACGCGCTGGCTTCAGGTGCCAGTGTCCTTAGGGACGTGGGGGTTCAAATCCCCCCTCGCGCACAAGGGAGAAGCCCCACAGGCCAACGGCCTGTGGGGCTTCTTCGTTCCCAATTCTGGTCGCGCGTATTCTTTCGCGTTCACTCCCGGATTCTTGTTTCACGTGAAACGTCTTGTTTGAGACGTCCTGGGAGTCGATGGGGCTTTCGGTTCAGGTTCGCGGTGTCTGTGGGGTGGCCGTGGTGGTGTCGCCGGCCGAGTTGTAGCGCAGCAGGTACTCCGCGAACCGGGCGAGATCCTCCTCCGTCCAGTCCGCGAGGCGTTCCTGGTAGGCCGTGCGGCGGCTGGCCTGGGTGGAGGCGAGGGCCTGGGTTCCGGCCGGGGTGGGGTGCAGTACCTGGATCCGGTGGTCGTCCGGGTCCGGATGGCGCTCGACCAGTCCCAGTTTCTCCAGGGTGGCGATCTGCCGGCTGACCGTCGATTTGTCCAGCATGTAGTGGGCGGCCAGATCCGTGGCGCGGCAGCCGTGCCGGTCCTCGATGTGCGCCAGCAGCGTGTACGAGACGAGTGGAAGTTCCGGGTGGAGGCGGGCCGCCGCAGCTCGCGCGCGGCGTGCGAAGGCGGTCAGTTCCCGCTGGATGACGTCCAGCGATTCCTCGCGTTCCTCGTGGGTGTCTGGCACTGTTCCGCCTTCCGTCTCGCGATTCTCCGGTTTCAGTTGTATAGTACAACGAGTTGAGAGTTGTAAAAGCCAACTATTGGAGTTCCGCATGTCCACAGGCCCGAGTGCCGCCTCCGGCTCCACCGCCGCCGCTCTCCGTCATGTGCTGGGCCATTTCGTCACGCCGCTGCTGATGTGCATCGGCATGGGGCTCGCCTATCTCGGGGCCTTCCACGCCCCGGAGCCGCATGATCTCCGGGTGGACGTGGTCGGTTCGGGTCCGAGCGCGCAGGTGCTCGCGCAGACGCTGCAGGACAAGAGCGACGGGGCGCTGAGCGTACGTACCGTTCCCGACCGGGCCGCGGCGGTGGACCACCTGAAGACACAGGCGAGTTACGGTGCCTATCTGCCGGGGAAGCACCCCGAGCTGCTCGTGGCCAGTGCCTCCTCGGACACCAGCGCCACGGTGGTCGAGAAGGTGTTCACCAAGGTCGCCGCCGGACAGGGCGACCCGCTGAAGGTGACGGACACGGCGCCTACCGCGGACGGCGATCCGACCGGCCAGGGCATTTTCTTCCTGCTGGTCGCGGTGAGCATCGGCTCGTACGCGTCGGTCGCGGTCATCGGCGGCGCGGGTGCCGTGCTGGCGCTGCGGATCAGGGCCGCCCTCGCTGTTGCCGCGTCGCTGGTGGTGAGCGTGATCGGAGTGGTGTTCGCGGGGCCGCTGTTCGGCCTCGTGGACCACGGGCTCGGCGGTTTGTGGGCGATGGCTTGGCTGTACTCCGCGGGCATCCTGCTGATCGGCGTCGGACTGCACACCTTCCTCAAGCGGTGGACGACGCTCGGCCTGATGGTGCTGTTCGTGATGCTCAACTTCACCAGCTCCGGCGGCATCTTCCGGCCCGAACTCCAGCCCGGCTTCTTCGCCTCGCTGCACTCCTTCTGGAACGGTGCGGGCTTTGTCGAGGGCGTACGCAGCCATGTGTACTTCGGCGGACACGGGCTCGGCCGGCATGTGCTGGTGCTCGCGCTCTGGTTCGTGGTGGGGCTGGCCCTGATCGGCCTGGCGGGCCTGGCGGAGTCGAAGCGGCGGAAGGCCGCGGTGGAGACGGCGGCGGCCGACGGCGGCGCCGTCGTGGGTTCCGCCGAGGCCGGCGGGGCGCACGGGCCCAAGCACGCCGCCAGGGCCGGGGCCGGAACCCGGACCGAGGCGGGCGACGCGGAGGAGATCGAGGAGGAGTTGGAGGAAGCCGTCGGCGTCTGACCAGGACGGATCGTTGTCCACAGGCCGCGCGGTGGGTTTTCCACAGGGGGAGACGACTCTCGGCCGACGGCGGTACCTTCGTCGCAATTGATCTGCGACAGGGCGTCGGGCCAAAAGCGCAGGGCGAGAGCGGGGGAGGCTGCGCGCCATGGGTGACATCGAAGTGACAGTGCCGGTCCAGCGGGCCGTGACGGGTGTTCCGCGGATTCCGGTCGTGCCCGGATTCGCGCGGCGGGCGGCTGCGACGGGCGGGGGCGCGGCACAGTCGCCGAAGGCGGCGGGCAAGGCGTTGCGGGAGCAGGTGCCCAGGGCCTCGCACGCGCTCCTGGACCTGCCGTCCGGCCGGCCCGACGCGGTGCGGGCGGTCGAGGAGTCGAGCCGGGGCAGAGTGCCCGCTCTCACTCCGATCCGGGTGGGGCGGATGGCGGCCACGCCCTTCGCCTTTCTGCGCGGTTCGGCCGGGCTGATGGCCCATGACCTGATGGGCACACCGGTCAGCGGGGTGGGCGCCCAGCTCTGCGGCGATGCGCACGCGGCCAACTTCGGGCTGTACGGCGATGCGCGGGGCAGCCTGGTCATCGATCTCAACGACTTCGACGAGACCGTGTACGGCCCGTGGGAGTGGGACCTCAAGCGTCTGGCCACCTCGCTGGTGCTCGCGGGGCGCGAGGCCGGGGCGGACGAGGACACCTGCCGGCAGGGCGCGTACGACACGGTGGGCGCCTACCGGCGGACGATGCGGCTGCTGGCCAAGTTGCCCGCGCTCGACGCCTGGAACGCCATCGCGGATGAGGAGTTGGTCTCGCACACGGATGCGCGGGATCTCCTGGGCACTTTGGAGCGGGTCTCGGAGAAGGCCCGCAACAACACCAGCGCCCGCTTCGCGGCCAAGTCCACCGAGGACTCCGGGGACGGCGGACGCCGCTTCATCGACGCGCCGCCGGTGCTGCGGCGGGTGCCGGACGAGGAAGCCGCGGCGGTCGCGGCGGGGCTCGGCGACTATCTGGGCACGCTCTCGGAGGACAGGGTTCCGCTTCTTGCCCGGTACGCGATCCACGACGTGGCGTTCCGGGTGGTCGGTACCGGGAGCGTCGGCACCCGGTCGTACGTGGTGCTCCTGCTCGATCACCGCGGCGAGCCCCTGGTGCTCCAGGTGAAGGAGGCGCGGCCCTCCGTGCTGGCGCCGTACTTGCCGGTGGTCGGCTTCGATGTGCCGGAGGTGGCGCATGAAGGGCGCCGGGTGGTGCTCGGGCAGAAGCGGATGCAGGTGGTCAGCGACATCCTGCTGGGCTGGGCGACGGTGGACGGGCGCCCGTTCCAGGTCCGGCAGTTCAGGAACCGCAAGGGCAGCGTGGACCCGGCGGCGCTGGCGGCCGATCAGGTCGACGACTACGGCCGGATGACCGGTGCGCTGTTGGCGCGGGCCCATGCGCACAGCGCGGATCCTCGGCTGCTCGCGGGCTACTGCGGCAAGAACGAGGAACTGGACGAGGCGGTGTCGGCGTTCGCGGTCACCTACGCGGACCGTACGGAGGCGGACCACGCCGAGCTGGTGCGGGCCGTCGGGGCGGGGCGGATAGCCGCCGAACTGGGCGTCTGAGGGGGATCGGGCCGACCGCGCGTCCTCGGGACGTGGGCGGTGGCCATACGCTGGACGGGTGACCCACGAAGCCGCCGGGGTGCCGACCACCCGGAACGACGATGACCGGCAGGACAACGACCGGCAGCGCGAGCAGCATGCCCCGAGCGAGCCGCTTGAGCAGCAGGGGCAGGGCGAGCCGTCGGCGCAGCACGGGCCGGCCGGTGCCGGTCCGGAGGCCGGTGCTGATGGTGGTTCCGGAGCCGCTGCGAGCAGTGCCGGGGTCGGGGCTGCTGAGGGGGCCGCCGGTGGGTCAGCGGGCGACGCCGGCGGACCATCGGGCGGGGAGGCCGGTGTCGGGACGGATGGTCGTGCTGAGGGGGAGCGCCCCGAGGCCCGGCTCGCGAGGGCGGTTCGGGCGGCGGAGCAGGCGCTGATCGAGTTCGAGATCGCGGTCGAGACCTTCCGGGTCGAGGTCGAGAACTTCTCCCGGCTGCATCACCAGAAGCTCGGGCCCATGTACACCCGCCTCGATGAGCTCGACGCACAGATCGCGGAGGCCCGGGCCGCCAGGACGGGCGATCCGGAGGACATCCGCAAGGCGCAGGAGGCCCGGGCGGTCGTGATGCCGATGCCGGGCGTCGAGGAGCTGTTCCACGACTGGATCGACTCCGACGGGCTGTCCCCCGAGGCTGCGGCGATGCTGACCGAGCAGCCGGTCCGGCCGCCCAAGCGGGTCCGGCCGACCGAGGAGGCTCGCAAGCTCTACCGCGACCTGGCACGCCAGGCCCACCCGGACCTGGCGCAGGACGAGACGGAGCGGGCCCGCCGGGACGAGTTCATCGCCCGGGTGAACGCCGCGTACGGTCGGGGGGACGAGGCTCTCCTGAGGGAGCTGGCGCAGGAATGGGCGGCGGGTCCGGCGGCCCCGGAGACGGAGCTCAGCGAGAGCGAGGAGCTCTACGCACGGCTGAACTGGCTGACCCAGCGCAAGGAGCTTCTGACGGTGCTCGCCCAGGAGCTGGAGGAGAGCGCGATCGGGTCCATGCTGCGGATGGCGCCGGACGATCCGGACCGGCTGCTCGACGAGATCGCCGAGCAGCTGCTGGGCGAGGTCGCGCAGCGCGAGGCGGAGCTGGCGGGCATGGTGCAGTAGCGTTCCGGGTGACTCTGGAGCGTACGTACGAGAGAAGGCATGACCCATGAATTTCGCCCCGCTGCCCTCGGTGGACGTTGCGGCGGTTCCGTCGGACGGCTTCGTGCTGGACGTCCGGGAGGACAACGAGTGGGCGGCCGGACATGTCGAGGGCGCCCTGCACATCCCGATGAGTGACTTCGTGGCCCGCTTCGGAGAGCTGACCGAGGCGGCCGACGACGGACGGCGCGTGCACGTCATGTGCCGGGTCGGTGGCCGGTCGGCCCAGGTCACCCAGTATCTGGTGCAGCAGGGCGTCGACGCCGTGAACATCGACGGCGGGATGCTCGCCTGGGACGGCGCCGGACGCCCGATGGTCACGGAAAGCGGCGACCCGGCGTTCGTGCTCTGAGCCGGGGAGCTGTTCTGAGTCTGATCACGCGTTCCGGTCCGGGGAGCTGTTTTCCGGGCCGGGGACTGTTCCGGGCCGGGGTGCCGCTCCTGCTCGGGGGGCGGCACCGGCCGGGGTCAGTCGAGCAGGTGCGCGGCCAGGAGATCGCCCAGTGCCTCCTCGTGTGCCGCCGCCGGGCCGAGGGACAGCTCGATCTGCTTCGCCCAGGCGTGGAAGCGGTGCAGCGGGTAGTCCGTGTCCGCGCCGAAACCGCCGTGAAGATGCTGTGCCGTCTGTACGACCCGGCGGACGCCGTCCGAGGCCCAGATCTTCGCCACGGCGATGTCGCCCTCGGCGGGCAGTGCTCCGTCGGCCCCGGTGGCGATCCGCCAGGCCGCCTGCCAGAGCGTCACCTCCATGGCACGCAGGTCGATGTACCGGTCCGCCGCCTGCACCGCGACGGACTGGAACGTTGCCACCGGGAAGCCGAACTGCTCGCGTTTGCCGGTGTATTGGCTCGTCATGGCGAGCACGGCCTCACCCAGGCCCAGTGCGAGCGCGCACGTCCCGGTGGTGAGGATCGCGCGCAGCCACTCCCAGGCCCCGGCACCGTCGATCAGGGCGCGGTCGTCGATCCGTACCGACTCCAGCCGGACCTCGGCAAACCGTTCGCCGCTCGTGGAGACCTGCTCGGCCAGGGTGACGCCGTCCTGGCCGGGCCGGATCAGGGCGATGACCGCCCGGCCCTCGTCCGTATGGGCCGGAATCGCGATCCAGTCCGCTGCCTGCCCCCACGGCACTGCTGACTGCATCCCGTCGAGCACCCAGCCGGCACCCTCGCCGGCAGGGGCAGCGGCGGCCCCGCCGGGGGGCATGCCGTTCCTGATGGTTCCCGTCGTCGCTTTCCGGCGGGCCTTGACGGCGCGTTCGGCCGGATCGTGGCCGGAGCGGCCGTTGGCCCCGGCGGTGAGGACCAGCTCACCCCGGCCGATCCGGGGCAGCAACTCGGCGGCCAGCCGCGGGTCTCCGTACCGCTGGAGCGCCATTGCGACCGCACAGGTCTCCAGCAGCGGCACTCTCGCGAGCACCTTGGCGGACTCGCGCAACACCAGGCACAGCGCGACGAGATCGAGCCCGGCGCCGCCGTGCTCCGGCAGCAGCGTAAGACTCAGCAGGTCGCTCGACGCGAGCCCGGCCCACAGCGGGCGGTCGATGTCCTCGGCCACCGCGCCCGGCACCAGAGCGGGGCTGGGAACCCCGTCCGGTACGACTCCCGAGAAGACAGCTCGCGCTGCCTCCGCGGCCGCCTGCTGTTCCTCGGTGAAGGTGAAGTCCACTGTCCTGGCCTCCCGTTGACCGATGCCCGACCGAATCTGACGGATCGTCAAGATAGAACAGGTTCTACGAGAAGGGAACACGGGAGGGAGAGGCGACGGGATCGGTCAGCGGTCGAAGTCGAGCTCCACCTCCGGCGTGACCGGATGGGACTGGCACGCCAGCACATAGCCCGCGCCCGTTTCTTCGGGCTCCAACGCGAAGTTGCGATCCATCCGCACCTCGCCCGAGACCAGGAACGCCCGACAGGTCCCGCACACCCCGCCCTTGCAGGCGTACGGTGCGTCGGCGCGGCTGCGCAGCACGGTCTCCAGCAGCGACTCGCCCTCCTCCACGGGCCAGGTGCCGGAGCGGCCGTCCAGGGTCGCGGTGAGTCTGCTGTGGGCCGGTGATTCGATCCGGCGGCGGGCCGAGGCGCTCGGGCCGTCGTCCACATGGAAGATCTCCTGGTGGATGCGGGTCCGGTCGACGCCCAGGCCGCGCAGTGCCCGGTCCGCGGCCAGGACCAGCCCGAACGGCCCGCAGAGATACCAGCCGTCCACCTCTGCCGTCGGAAGCAGCGCGGGCAGCAGCTCGGTGAGACGGTCCTGGTCCAGCCGGCCGGAGGGCAGACCCGCCTGCTGCTCCTCCCTGGAGAGCACCGTGACCAGTTGGAACCGGTCCGGATAGCGGTCCTTGAGGTCGGCGACCTCGTCCAGGAACATCGTCGAGAGCGCTGTCCGGTCGCTGCGGATCAGGCAGAAGTGGGCGTCGGGTTCCCGCGCCAGCAGCGTGGCCGCGATCGACAGCACCGGCGTGATCCCGCTGCCCCCGACGATTGCCGCGAAGCGTCCGGCGCGGGGCGCCAGCACGAAGCGGCCCATCGGAGACATCGCCTCGACCACGTCACCGACGGCGAGTTCCTTCAGGGCGTACGTGGAGAAGGCGCCACCGTCGACGAGCCGGATGCCCACCCGCAGCACCGGATCGGCCGGTTCCTCGACGGCCGGGGAGCAGATCGAGTACGAGCGGCGGATCTCCTCGCCGTCGACCGTGTACCGGACATTGAGATGCTGACCGGGCTTGTGGCGGAAGGTCTCCCGCAGCTCGGGCGGCACGGCGAGGGTGACGGCCACCGAATCGTCCGTGAGCCGTTCGATGGTGCGGACCCGGAGCGGATGGAACATCTACAACTCCTTGAAGTGGTCGAACGGTTCGCGGCACGTCACGCAGCGGCGCAGCGCCTTGCACGCGGTGGAGGAGAACCGGCTCAGTAGCTCCGTGTCGGTCGAGCCGCAGTGCGGGCAGCGCACCGAGAGCGTGAGCGGCACCGGGCCGCCCGCGGGGGCCGTGACGTCGTGCGGGCGCGGGGGCGCTATGCCGAACTCCGCCAGCTTACGCCGCCCTTCCGCGCTGATGTCGTCCGTGGACCAGGCCGGTGAGAGCACCGTGACCACGGAGACCTCCGGTATGCCGTGGTCGTGCAGCACTCGCTCGATGTCCGCGGACATCGCCTCGATCGCGGGGCAGCCCGTGTACGTCGGGGTGAGGCGCACGGTGACCTTGCCGGGGGCGAGGACGTCCACGCCCCGGAGCACACCGAGCTCGTCCAGCGTCAGCACCGGCAGCTCGGGGTCGGGCACGGAGCCTGCGAGGCGGTGCAGCTCCTCCTCCAGGAGTGTCTCGGTCACCATGACGCCCCCGGGTGGCTGCGATGCAGATGCTGCATCTCGGCGATCATGCGGCCGAAGGGTTCCGTGTGGATGCCCTGGCGCCCCGCACCCGCCGTCCAGGCCCCGGACTGCGGACCGTCCGGAAGCGTCAGCGTGGCACGGTCCAGCACCGCGGCGACGGACTCCAGCCAGTCGCTCCGCAGCGACTGCCAGTCGATCTCCAGGCCCTCGACGGGCTCGAACAGCTCGCCGGTGAACCGCCAGAGCGCGTCCACGCCGCGCTGCATCCGCTCATGGCTCTCCTCCGTGCCGTCGCCGAGCCGCAGCGTCCAGTGCTCCGCGTGGTCCTGGTGGTACGCGACCTCCTTGACGGCCTTCGCCGCCAGGCCGGCGAACGCGCTCCCGCCCGAGGCCAGCTGCTCGTAGAGCGGCCGCTGATAGGCGGAGAAGTAGAGCTGGCGGGCGATGGTGCGGGCGAAGTCGCCGTTCGGCTGCTCGACCAGCTGGACGTTGCGGAAGGCCCGCTCCTCGCGCAGATACGCCAGCTCGTCCTCGTCCCCGACCATGGAGAGCAGCAGTCGGGCCTGGCCCAGCAGGTCAAGGGCGATGTTGGCCAGGGCCACCTCTTCTTCCAGCACGGGCGCATGGCCCGCCCACTCCCCCAGCCGGTGCGAGAGCACCAGCGCGTCGTCGCCCAGGGCGAGGGCCGCGGTCACAGGTGCTTCACCCCTTCCGGGATCTCGTAGAACGTCGGATGCCGGTACGGCTTGTCACCGGCCGGCTCGAAGAAGGAGTCCTTCTCGTCCGGAGAGGAGGCCGTGACCTGTGCGGACGGGACCACCCAGATCGAGACGCCCTCGGAGCGGCGCGTGTACAGATCGCGTGCGTTGCGCAGGGCCATCTCCGCGTCCGGGGCGTGCAGGCTGCCTGCGTGGGTGTGGGAAAGCCCGCGGCGGGAGCGCACGAACACCTCCCACAGTGGCCATTCGGTCGAGCTGCTCATGCTGTCGCCTCCCCGTTCCTCGCTGCTGTGTGTGTCGCTGTGTGCTTCTCGGCGTAGGCAACCGCCGCGTCGCGGACCCAGGCGCCCTCCTCGTGCGCCCGGCGGCGCTGGGTGAGGCGCTGCTCGTTGCACGGGCCGTTGCCCTTGAGGACCTCCTGGAACTCCTTCCAGTCGATCGCCCCGAAGTCGTGCTGTCCGCGCTCCTCGTTCCACCGGAGGTCCGGGTCCGGGAGGGTGAGCCCCAGCGCCTCGGCCTGCGGGACACAGATGTCCACGAAGCGCTGCCGCAGCTCGTCGTTGGAATGCCGCTTGATCTTCCAGGTCATCGACTGCGCCGAGTGGGCCGAAGCGTCGTCCGGCGGGCCGAACATCATCAGGGACGGCCACCACCAGCGGTTCACCGCGTCCTGCGCCATCTCGTGCTGCGCGGCGGTGCCGTTGCTGAGGGCGAGCAGCAGCTCGTACCCCTGGCGCTGGTGGAAGGACTCCTCCTTGCAGATGCGGACCATCGCCCGGGCGTACGGGCCGTAGGAGCAGCGGCACAGCGGCACCTGGTTGGTGATCGCGGCGCCGTCCACGAGCCAGCCGATCGCGCCGACGTCCGCCCAGGTCAGCGTCGGGTAGTTGAAGATCGATGAATACCTCTGGCGGCCCGCGTGGAGCTTGTCGAGCAGCTCCTCGCGGCCGGTGCCGAGGGTCTCCGCCGCGCTGTACAGATAGAGCCCGTGGCCCGCCTCGTCCTGCACCTTGGCCATCAGGATCGCCTTGCGGCGAAGCGAGGGCGCGCGCGAGATCCAGTTGGCCTCCGGCTGCATGCCGATGATTTCGGAGTGGGCGTGCTGGGCCATTTGCCTGACCAGCGAGGCCCGGTACGCATCGGGCATCCAGTCGCGTGGCTCGATGCGCTCGTCCGCCGCCACCGCGGCGTCGAATACCGCCTCCAGGGCCGCGTCCACCCCTTCGGGCCTGTCTGCTCCCGCCTGCGCTGTCTGGTCCGCAGTCACTGCCGCCATCCCGGGCTCCCTACCGACCGATCGTTCGGTTCAATGTCTTCAATGGTGAGTCGGGGGCCCGTAGGGTGTCAACCCTGTGGATAACTGACCGGGGATCGACGGGGATCGGGGCGGGATGGATTCGTACGACGACAGGGGCTCCGAAAGCGGGAACGGGAGCCCCGAGCCAGGGTCGGATCGGGTCGAGGACGAGCCTTCCGGTGCTGGTCAGGCCCTGGAGTCGGATCCTCGTGACGGGATGGCCGCCCTGTCTCTTCCGTACCAGATCGTCGCCGCGGTCGCACTGTCGGTGATCGGGCTGGTCGCCTGTGGACAGCTGGTCATGGTGTTTCTGCACGTCGCGCCCTCCAACACCCTGACCAAGCAGCACGGCGAAGTGGTCGACGAGTGGGTCTATCCCGAGTTCGAGCAGAACTGGAAGCTCTTCGCCCCGAATCCGCTCCAGCAGAACATCGCCGTTCACGTACGGGCCGAGATAGCCGGCGCGGACGGTCGCCGCACCACCCCCTGGATGAGCCTTTCGGGCGAGGACGGCAAGGCGATACGCGGCAATCTCCTCCCCAGCCACGTCGATCAGAACGAACTCCGCCGCGGCTGGGACTTCTACCTCAGCTCCCACGACAACGAGAACCGGGCCAATGGCCTTCGCGGTCAGCTCTCCGAGCGCTACATCCGCCGCATCGTGATGCTGCGCCTCGGCGAACACGACTACGGCGGCACCGTCGAGCGCATCCAGGTCCGTTCCGAGGTGCGGTCCGTCGCGGCGCCCGCGTGGAGCGAGGAGAAGATCAGTACGCGGCCGTCCTACCGGGTACTGCCGTGGTGGACGGTCACTCCCGGTGACCTTCCCGAGAACGCCGAGGGGGCGGACAAGTGACTGCCACTCCCGACCGCAAGGCCGACCACAAGGTCGCCCGCGGTATCCAGCGCATCACCTCCACGGCCCTCGGTAAGTACCAGAGTGCCGTCATCCGGATCGGTTTCTCGGCCACCTATCTGTTCTTCCTGCTGCGCGAGCTGCCGCACCGCCACGAGATGTACGGACCCGACGCCCCGTGGCGCTGGGACATGGCGCAGCAGCTGATATCCGGCAACCAGTCGTTCACCGCGCTCATGTGGTCGGACAACACCATCTGGTTCGAGGTCGTGTACGCGGTCGCGCTGATCTCCGCGGCGCTGCTGATGGTCGGCTGGCACACCCGCGCCATGTCGGTCCTCTTCATGGCCGGTGTGCTCTCCCTGCAGAACCGCAGCATCTTCATGGGCGACGGCGGCGACAACGTCATCCACCTCATGGCGATCTATCTGGTGCTCACGCGCTGCGGGCAGGTCTGGTCGCTGGACGCCCGGCGGGCGGCGCGGCAGGAGCGTGCGGAGGCGGACGGGGCGCGGGGCCCGGTGCTCGGCAATGTGGCCGGTCCGGTGCTCTGGGCGGTGCTCGGCCTCGTGCTGATCGTGGCCAGTGTGACGGACGGGCTCGGCGGTACCTGGTGGCTGCCGACCCTGCTCTGGTTCCTGTGGGTCGGCGAGGGTTCCTGGTGGGCCGTGAACCGCTTCGCACCGCGGAGTCAGTCGCGGATCCTGCTCGATGTCGTCGCCAACCTCGCCCACAACGCGACCCTCGTCGTGATCATGGCCGAGGTCTGTCTGATCTACGCCACCGCGGGGTGGTACAAGATCCAGGGTTCGCGCTGGCAGGACGGCACGGCGCTGTACTACCCGCTCAAGCTCGACTACTTCACGCCCTGGCCCGGACTGTCGGACATCCTCGCCTCCAACGCCGTGATGGTGATGGTGCTCACCTACGGCACGGTCATCGTCCAGGTCGCGTTTCCCTTCACCCTCTTCAACCGGCGGGTCAAGAACGTTCTGCTCGTCGCCATGATGCTTGAGCACGCCGGCATCGCTCTGCTGCTCGGGCTGCCCTTCTTCTCCATGGCGATGATCGCCGCCGACTCCGTCTTCCTGCCGACCGTCTTCCTGGTCTGGCTCGGTGGCCGGGTGACCCTCGCCAGGGGGCTGCTGTTCCCGGCCCGGAGAAAGGTGCCCGGGCCGCGGCCTGGCGAGGATGACGAGGAGGCCCCGCAGCACAGCGGCGACGGGGGCCATACGCTCGTCGGGTGAGCAGTGAGAGCGGCAGTACGGGCAGCGCAGGCAGTGGCGGCGGGGAATCGTTGATCGAGGAGGCCGCCGGGCTTGAGGTGCCCGTGGTGTCCGCGGCACCGGCGGGGCCCGGTGCGGACGCGGAACCGGCACAGTACGACGACGGGTTCGGGACGGAGATCGGCGTCGGCCCGCACCCGTTGCCCTGGCCCGTGGACGAGCGGTACGACCCCGAGCTGCTCGCCCACGGCGACCGGCGCAACGTGGGTGACGGCTACCGGTACTGGACCCGGGAGGCGATCGTCGCCGATCTGGATCTGCGGCGCCACGACTTCCACGTCGCGGTCGAGAACTGGGGCCACGACTTCAACATCGGCTCCGTGGTGCGCACGGCGAACGCTTTTCTCGCCAAGGAGATCCACATCGTGGGGCGGCGGCGCTGGAACCGGCGCGGTGCGATGGTCACCGACCGGTACCAGCATGTGCGGCACCACCCCGACACGGAGTCGCTGACCGCGTGGGCCGAGTCCGAGGGCCTGCCGATCATCGGGATCGACAACCTGCCGGGGGCGGTGCCGCTGGAGCGGACCGAGCTGCCCCGGCGCTGCGTACTGCTCTTCGGGCAGGAGGGGCCAGGGCTCACCGAGGAGGCCCGTAAGCACGCGGCGATGGTGTGCTCCATCGCGCAGTTCGGATCGACGCGGTCGATCAACGCGGGGGCCGCGGCAGCCATCGCCATGCACGCGTGGGTGCAGCGCTACGCGGAGATCCCCGAGGCGGGGAGCTAGGGCCTCTCGTTTGGATCAGGCCGGATCAGGGACCGGGGTCCGGTGTCCGGGGCCTGACCCTCCCGTACCCCGCTCCTCGAATGCCGGAGGGGCTGAGGGGGAGCGGGGACGCGGGAGACGTGGCTATGCCTGGCGGCGGACCTCCACCATGCGGAAGCGGTTCGATACGAAGGCTCCGTCGCACAGCGCGGCGTTCGCCGCCGGGTTGCCGCCCGAGCCGTGGAAGTCGGAGAAGGCAGCGGTCTGGTTGACGTACACCCCGCCGGTCAGATTCAGCGACAGCTGGGCCGATTCGTCCAGGCAGACGTCTTCCACCGCGCGCTCCACCTCCGGTGAGGTGGTGTACGCGCCGACCGTCATCGCGCCCCGGTCGCGGACTGTGCGGCGGAGCAGCTCCACGGCGTCGGCCGTCGAGTCGACCGCTACCGCGAAGGCGACCGGACCGAAGCACTCCGACAGGTAGTGCTCCTCGTCGTCCGGCTTGGTGGCGTCCAGCTTGACGACTACGGGGGTACGGACCACGGCGTCGGGGAACTCCGGGTTGGCCACCTCGCGGGAGGGAAGGGCGACTTCGCCGAGATCGGCGGCTGCCTCCAGGCGGGCCTTCACATCGGGGTTGACCAGGGCGCCGAGCAGCGCGTTCGCCCGGGCGTCGTCGCCCAGCAGGCCGGTGACCGCGGCGGCGATGTCGGCGACGACTTCGTCGTACGTCTTGTCGCCGGCGTCGGTGGTGATGCCGTCCCGGGGGATCAGCAGGTTCTGCGGGGTGGTGCACATCTGGCCGCTGTACAGGGACAGGGAGAACGCCAGGTTGGACAGCATGCCGCGGTAGTCGTCCGTGGAGTCGAGGACGATCGTGTTGACCCCGGCCTTCTCCGTGTAGACCTGGGCCTGACGGGCGTTGGTCTCCAGCCAGTCGCCGAAGGCGGTCGACCCGGTGTAGTCGATGATCCTGATCTCGGGCCGGAGGGCGAGGGTCTTCGCGATGCCTTCGCCCGGTCGTTCGGCGGCCAGGGCGACCAGGTTGGGATCGAAGCCCGCCTCGGCGAGCACCTCACGGGCCAGCTGCACCGTGAGCGCCAGCGGAAGCACGGCGCGGGGGTGCGGCTTGACCAGGACGGGGTTGCCGGTGGCCAGGGAGGCGAAGAGGCCCGGGTAGCCGTTCCACGTGGGGAAGGTGTTGCAGCCGATCAGGAGCGAGATGCCGCGCGGGGCCGCGGTGAACGACTTCTGCAGCTGGAGCGGGTCGCGCTTGCCCTGCGGCTTGGACCAGTCGGCGCTCCGCGGGGTGCGGATCTGCTCCTCGTACGCGTACGCCACCGCCTCCAGGCCGCGGTCCTGGGCGTGCGGGCCGCCCGCCTGGAACGCCATCATGAAGGCCTGGCCGCTGGTGTGCATCACGGCGTGAGCGAACTCGTGGGTCCTGGCGCTGATCCGCGCGAGGATCTCCACACAGACCAGGGCCCTGGTCTCGGGGCCGGCCGCACGCCAGGCGGGCATGCCCGCCCGCATCGCCGGAAGCAGGACATCCAGATCGGCGTGCGGATACTCGACGCCGAGCTCCGGCCCGTACGGAGAGACCTCTCCGCCCGTCCAGCCGTCGGTGCCGGGCTGGCCGAGGTCGAGCCGGGTGTTCAGGACGGCGTCGAATGCGGCCTTGCCCTCGGCGGCGCTCAGGCTGCCGGGGGCACCGCCCTCGCCGTAAGCCTTCGGATGCTCGGGGTGCGGGGACCAGTAGGCGCGCGTACGGATCGCGTCGAGGGCCTGGTCGAGCGTGGGGCGGTGCTTCTCGGACAGCAGTTGCGGGGAGAGCTCGGCGGCCATGACGGACCAACTCCTCATCGAGCTGGGCAGGGACGGGCGGACAGAGTTAGAGTAACCGAACGATCGGTCGGGACAAGGGGGCCCGCCAAACCTGTGGACAACTCGTAGGGGAGGATCGCGGACATGACCACGGCCAAGCGGGACACGTACACCCCGGAGACTCTGCTCACCGTTGCCGTCCGTGTCTTCAACGAGCGCGGCTACGACGGCACGTCCATGGAGCACCTCTCCAAGGCGGCGGGCATCTCCAAATCGTCCATCTATCACCATGTCGCGGGCAAGGAGGAGCTCCTGCGCCGCGCGGTCAGCCGTGCACTGGACGGGCTCTTCGGGATTCTGGACGAGCCCGGGGCGACTCAGGGGCGTGCGATCGAGCGGGTCGAGTACGTCACCCGTCGTACCGTCGATGTACTGATAGCCGAACTGCCCTACGTCACGCTGTTGTTGCGGGTGCGGGGCAATACGAAGACCGAGCGCTGGGCCATGGAGCGGCGGCGCGAGTTCGACCACCGGGTGACCGACCTGCTCAGGGCCGCGGTCGCGGAGGGTGACCTCCGCTCCGACGTGGACATACGGCTGGTGACCCGGCTGCTCTTCGGAATGGTCAACTCCCTGGTGGAGTGGTACCGGCCGCTGCCCGACGGCGGGGCCGACGGCGAACGCCTGGCGGACACGCTCGTCCGGGTGGCCTTCGAGGGGATGCGCTCCAGTCGTTGAACCGTTGACGGTCGCCGGCCGCCCGTGCACCGAGGCGACAGGGCTTCGGTGCACGGCCTGATTCTCCGGTGATCGCTGGACGCCCTCAGGTCAGCTCGGTGGGTCTGTCCGTGCCCGGGGTCAGGTCCGTCTCCTCGAACACCAGGAGTGTGCGGGTGGAGAGCACCTCCGGGATGGCCTGGATCTTTGTCAGGACCAGTTCGCGCAAGGACCTGTTGTCCTGGGTGTGCACCAGCAGCAGGACATCGAAGTCGCCGCTGACCAGCGCGATATGGGTCGCCCCCGGCAGCGCCTGGAGCTCCTCGCGCACCGTGCGCCAGGAATTCTGGACGATCTTGAGAGTGATGTACGCGGAGGCTCCCTGCCCCGCCCGCTCATGGTCCACGCGCGCGGTGAATCCGCGGATCACGCCGTCGTCGATGAGCCGGCTGATCCGGGCGTAGGCGTTGGCCCGGGACACATGGACGCGATCGGCCACCGACCGTATCGAGGCGCGACCGTCCGTCTGGAGCAGTCGCAGGATGCCGCGATCGATGGCGTCGAGCGGCCGTGCGGGCGGAAGCCTGCCGGGATCCTCGCCCCCGTCGGCCATTTGTTCAGCTGACATGTGCCCCCGCCTTCCCGTCCTGGACGACCTGCCTCTATCCCAGGCTGTGGAGAACCGTTTGTCCACAGGCTGGAGGTGCCTGTAGCCAAAATGCGCTCGCGACCGAACAATCGGTAGGTGAGGCGCCCCGCATTCGTGCCTCGGACAGCGCTCGACATTTCGAAGTATTTCGACACCCCTCGGCATCGGACGATCCCCTGATGCCGACAGACGCCGCTCGAAAACCCTCGATGCCAGGAGGTGCTTGTCATGACGGTCCAAGAGCTGCCCGGCGCGGCTGCTTACCGGCCCACGCCGCCCCCGGCCTGGAAGCCGCTGACCGATCCCGCGCCGCTGCTCCCGGACCCCGAGCCGTATCGCGTGCTCGGTACGGATGCCGTGGCCGATGCCGACCCCGAGCTGCTGCTGAGGCTCTACGCGGAGCTGGTCCGCGGCCGGCGGTACAACGCGCAGGCCACCGCGCTCACCAAGCAGGGCCGGCTGGCCGTCTACCCGTCGAGCACGGGGCAGGAGGCCTGCGAGATAGCGGCCGCGCTGGTGCTGGAGGAGCGGGACTGGCTCTTTCCCAGCTACCGGGACACCCTTGCGGCAGTGGCGCGTGGCCTGGACCCGGTCGAGGCACTGACGCTGCTGCGCGGCGACCGGCACACGGGTTACGACCCGCGCGAGCACCGCATCGCACCGCTCTGCACCCCCCTTGCCACCCAGTTGCCGCACGCGGTCGGTCTTGCCCACGCGGCGCGCCTCAAGGGCGACGACGTGGTGGCGCTCGCCATGGTCGGCGACGGCGGGACCAGCGAGGGCGATTTCCACGAGGCGCTGAATTTCGCGGCCGTCTGGCGCGCCCCCGTCGTCTTTCTCGTACAGAACAACGGCTTCGCGATCTCCGTGCCGCTGGCGAAGCAGACCGCCGCCCCGTCCCTGGCGCACAAGGCCGTGGGGTACGGGATGCCGGGCCGGCTGGTGGACGGGAACGACGCGGCCGCGGTGCACCAGGTCCTCGGCGAGGCGGTGGCACGGGCCCGGAGCGGCGGCGGGCCGACGCTCGTCGAGGCGGTGACGTACCGCATGGACGCCCATACGAATGCCGATGACGCCACCCGGTACCGCGTCGACAGCGAGGTGGAGGCCTGGCGTGCGCATGACCCGATCCAGCTTCTGGAGCGGGAGCTGACCGGGCGCGGGCTGCTCGGCGACGAGGGGATCGAGGAGGCACGCGCTGCCGCGGAGCGGATGGCGGCGGCGCTGCGCGAGCGGATGAACGCCGATCCGGAGCTTGACCCGATGGATCTGTTCGCCCATGTCTACGCGGAACAGACCGCACAACTGCGTGAGCAGGCAGCCAGGTTGCGTGTCGAGCTGGATGCCGAGCAGGACCAGCACGGCCAGGACGACGTGGAGGAAGGGCGATGACCACCGCAGCGGCGACGGCCGGAGAGCGGACGGCGAAGGCCAAGCCCGCGACGATGGCGCAGGCGCTCGGGCGGGCGCTGCGCGACTCGATGGCGCAGGACCCGACCGTGCATGTACTCGGTGAGGACGTCGGCACGCTCGGCGGGGTCTTCCGGATCACCGACGGTCTGGCCAAGGAGTTCGGCGAGGACCGTTGCACGGACACCCCGCTGGCCGAGGCGGGCATTCTCGGGGCTGCCGTGGGCATGGCGATGTACGGGCTGCGGCCCGTGGTGGAGATGCAGTTCGACGCCTTCGCCTATCCGGCGTTCGAGCAGCTCATCAGCCATGTCGCGAAGATGCGGAACCGGACGGCGGGCGCGATGCCGCTGCCGATCACGGTCCGGGTGCCGTACGGCGGCGGGATCGGCGGGGTCGAGCACCACAGCGACTCCTCGGAGGCGTACTACATGGCGACGCCCGGCCTCCAGGTCGTCACGCCCGCCACGGTCGAGGACGCTTACGGGCTGCTGAGGGCCGCGATCGCCTCCGACGATCCGGTGGTGTTCCTGGAGCCGAAGCGGCTCTACTGGTCGAAGGCCGACTGGTCGCCTCAGGCGCCGGTGGCTGTGGAGCCGATCGGCCGGGCTGTGGTCCGGCGGCCGGGCCGCAGCGCGACGCTGATCACGTACGGGCCGTCGCTGCCCGTCTGCATGGAGGCGGCGGAAGCGGCCGTGGAGGAGGGCTGGGACCTGGAGGTCGTGGACCTGCGTTCGCTGGTGCCGTTCGACGACGAGACCGTTGCCGCCTCGGTCCGGCGTACGGGGCGTGCGGTCGTCGTCCATGAGTCCTCCGGCTTCGGTGGTCCGGGCGGTGAGATCGCGGCCAGGGTCACCGAGCGCTGCTTCCACCATCTGGAGGCGCCGGTGCTGCGGGTCGCCGGGTTCGACATTCCGTATCCGCCGCCGATGCAGGAGAAGCACCACCTCCCTGGTGTGGACCGGGTGCTGGACGCGGTCGCCCGCTTGCAGTGGGAGGCGGAGAGCTGATGCCCCAGGTACTCGAATTCAAGCTGCCCGACCTCGGCGAGGGGCTCACCGAGGCGGAGATCGTGCGCTGGCTGGTGGAGGTCGGCGATGTCGTCGCCATCGACCAGCCGGTCGTCGAGGTCGAGACGGCCAAGGCGATGGTGGAGGTGCCGTGCCCGTACGGGGGTGTGGTGACCGCACGGTTCGGCGAGGAGGGCTCGGAACTTCCGGTCGGGGCACCGCTGTTGACGGTGGCGGTCTCGGTGGGGTCGGAGGAGGGGGCGGGGGCTGCCTCCGGTGCTGGTTCCGGTTCGGCCGGGGTCGGGGCCGAGGCCGGCGCTGGTTCCGGTGAGGTGGAGTCGTCCGGCAATGTGCTGGTCGGGTACGGGACGGGCGCACCGGTGGCGCGCCGTCGGCGGATCCGTCCCACGGCGGTGGCGGCGGCTGTTCCGGCACGGGCTCCGGTGGTTCCGGCGGTTCCGGTCGCGGCTTCCGATCCGGTGCCGGATGCGGTGCCGGGGCCGGTGGCCGTGGTGTCCCCGCTGGTACGGAAGCTGGCACGGCAGCATGATCTGGATCTGCGGCAGTTGGCGGGTTCCGGACGGGACGGGCTGATCCTGCGGGCCGATGTCGAATCCGCGATCAGGGCGCTGGCGGAGGGTACGGCCGCCCCGCTGTCGGCCGGGGGCGCGGCGCCGGAGGCCGGGGCCGTTCCGGAGGCGGAGGCTGTTCCCGTGTCGGTGGCGCCGTCGGCCGGCCGTACGGTGGCGGGCTCGGCCGCACAGCGGATTCCGTTGCGCGGTGTACGGGGCGCGGTCGCCGACAAGCTCTCGCGCAGTCGGCGGGAGATCCCCGACGCGACGTGCTGGGTCGATGCCGATGCCACCGAGCTGATGGCGGCCAGAGCCGCGATGAACGGCGCCACCGGTCCGGCCGCGGGGCCCAAGGTGTCGGTGCTGGCACTGCTGGCGCGCATCTGCACCGCGGCGCTGGCCCGGTTCCCCGAGCTCAATTCCACGGTGGACCTGGAAGCGCGGGAGATCGTGCGGCTGCCGGAGGTCCATCTCGGGTTCGCGGCTCAGACCGAGCGGGGTCTGGTCGTCCCCGTGGTGCGGGACGCGCAGGCCAGGAATGCCGAGTCGATCGGGGCGGAGATCGCCCGGCTGACCGAGGCGGCGCGGGCCGGGCGGCTGACCCCGGCGGAGCTGACCGGCGGGACGTTCACGCTGAACAACTACGGGGTGTTCGGAGTCGATGGTTCGACCCCGATCATCAACCACCCCGAGGCGGCGATGCTGGGCGTCGGCCGGATCGTGCCCAAGCCCTGGGTGCACCAGGGGGAGCTGGCCGTACGACAGGTGGTCCAGCTCTCGCTGACCTTCGACCACCGGGTCTGCGACGGCGGTACGGCGGGCGGCTTCCTGCGCTACATAGCCGACTGCGTGGAACAACCGGCGGTGCTGCTGCGCACGTTGTAGGCGAGAGCTGCCGCAGGCTTCCGTTTCCTCCCCTCGCTCGGTCCGGTCGATCGGCCCGATCGCGGACCGGGCGGATCGACGGAAGCCTGCGGCCCGCATACTCGGATGCATGACCGCGTATGACGCCATCGTTCTTGCCGGAGGGGCCGCCAAGCGGCTCGGCGGCGCCGACAAGCCCGGGATCCGGGTCGGGGGTCGTGCGCTGCTCGACCGGGTGCTCGCGGCGTGTGCCGACGCGTCGACGACGGTGGTGGTGGGCGGGCGCCGCTCCACCGTGCGGCCGGTCGTCTGGACGCACGAAGAGCCCCGGGGCGGTGGTCCGTTGGCCGCGCTCGACGCGGGGGTCCGGCGGACCACGGCGGAACGGGTTCTCGTACTCTCCGCCGACCTTCCGTTCCTCGGGGCGGGGACCGTCGCCGCGCTGCTGGCCGCCGCCGGGGAAGGCGAGCGGGACGGGGCTCTGTGCGCCGACCAGGAGGGCCGCGACCAGCCTCTCGTCGCCGTCTACCGTGCCGAGCCGCTGCGCCGTGAGCTCGCGTTGCTCGCCACCGAGCACGGCGGTCTGTCCGGGCTCCCCCTGCGCCTGCTGACGCATGAACTCGACCTTGCCCGGGTGGAGGCCGATCCTCTCGCCTCCTTCGACTGCGACACCTGGGAGGACATTGCGTCGGCGCGGGCCCGCATCAGAGAGCATGGGACCGTGCTGGATGAATGGATCACCGCAGTCAAGAACGAACTCGGCATCGAACTGGACGTCGACACCGGCGTCCTGCTCGACCTCGCCCGTGACGCCGCCCACGGTGTCGCCCGGCCCGCCGCGCCGCTGACGACCTTCCTGGTCGGGTACGCGGCGGCCATGGCGAGCAGCGAAGGCGACGGCGACGGCGCCACGGCGGTGGCCGAGGCCGCCCGGAAGGCTGCGGCGCTCGCCCTTCGCTGGGCGGACGAGAACGAGACGCAATGACCGCCGACAGCGGCGGGTCGGACCGGCCTCCGGCTGCGGATATCGCTTCGGCGGGTGTTGGACCTGCGCCGGGCGCCGGGCCGGTGGCGGGCTTTGGATCTTCGGCAGTTGACGGGCCGGTGGCGGGTGCCGGGCCGGTGGCAGGATTCGGGGCTTCGGAGTGTGACCGGCCTCGGGGTGGGGAGCGGTTCCCGACTCCGGAAGAGGTGCGGGCGGCCGAGGCTGCTGAGGAGGAACGGGCCGTCGAGCAAGCTCTAGCTCTGGTCGGGGGCCGGTCGTCCAGTGACCCCCGCCCGACAGGGCGGCCCCGACCCGAGGGGCGGTCGCACACGACGGATCTGCCGCAATCCGCAGAAATGGATTCCGGTTCCCCGAGGCAGTCGCACTCCCCGGAGACGCCCCGTCCCGCAGGTGAACCCGCAGGGGAAGCCACGGCCGAGCCCGGGGCCGAGCCCACGGCTGGCCCCGGGGCCGCGCCCCGTTCGCCGGCCCCGGACCGGGGCTCCGACACCGCCCCCGAGCAGGACCGGCACGGGCACGGGCACAGGCGTTGGCACGGGCGCCGGGAAGGGGCCACGGCCTCCTGGTCGGAGGCGCGTGCACTGGCCGCCCGGTCCGGAGGGGCCGTGCAGCCCGAGTGGTCCGGGTCGGCCGGGGCGGCCGGGGCGGACGTCGGGGTCCGGGCCGTTCGGCTTCCCCTCGGCCGGGCGCTCGGGCACGTACTCGCCGAGCCGCTCGTCGCTCTCACCGATCTGCCGCCCTTCGACACCTCCGCCATGGACGGCTGGGTCGTCTCCGGACCTGGCCCCTGGAACGTCCGCGAGGCTGCCGGAGCCGAGACCGGAGCCGAGACCGGAGCCGAGACCGGAGCCGAGACCGGAGCCGAGACCGGAGCCGAGACCGGGTCCGGGGCTGACGACGCGGCCGGGGCCAAGGCGCGGTCCCAGGCCCCGGCCTCGGCCTCGGCCCGGGATCTGGGCATCCTTGCCGGGCGGAGCGCCCCTGCCAGGCTTCCCGACGGGGATGCCGTACGGATCGCCACCGGCGCCCGCATTCCGGCGGACGCCAACGCCGTGATCCGCAGCGAACACGCCCGCGTGGACGAGGTCACGCGGCTGCTCCACGCGGAACATCAGATGCTCCCCGGGCAGGACATCAGGCCCCGCGGCCAGGAGTGCCGGGCCGGCGATCGGCTCATGCCCGCCGGAGCGCTGGTGACGCCCGCCGTTCTCGGTCTGGCCGCCGCTGCCGGGTACGACACGCTCGTCGTGGTCCCCCGGCCCCGCGTCGACGTCCTCGTGCTCGGCGACGAACTGCTGACCGGCGGTCTGCCGCACGACGGGCTGATCCGTGACGCGCTCGGCCCGATGATCGGCCCCTGGCTGCGTGCGCTGGGCGCCGAGGTATCGGCCCCGCAGCGGCTCGGTGACGACGCGGCCGCCCTGCGGCACGCCCTCACCACCTCCGGCGCCGACCTGATCATCACCACCGGTGGAACGGCCGCGGGCCCCGTCGACCACGTCCACCCGGTCCTTGCCGAGATCGGGGCGGAGTTGCTGGTCGACGGAGTCGCCGTCCGCCCCGGCCACCCGATGCTGCTGGCCCGGCTCAAGAAGGACGAGGAACCAGCGGACGGTTCGACGGGCAGCCGGGGCGAGGCGCGGAACGGCGGCGAGGCGCGGAACGGCGGCGAGGCATGGAACGGCGGCGGGGCGCGGAACGGCGGCGGGGCGCGGAACGGCGGCGGGGCAAGGAACGGGGGCCCGTATCTCGTCGGGCTGCCGGGCAACCCCCTGGCCGCCGTCTCCGGGCTCCTCACGCTTGCCGAGCCTCTTCTCCGCGGGCTGGCGGGCCGGGAGACGGAAGGGTCGTACCGGGTCGCCGTGCGCGATGACGTGCACGGGCACCCGCATGACACCCGTCTGGTGCCCGTGGTCCACCGGGCGGGCAGCGCCGCCGACGGACGGCCGGCCGGCGGGTACGGCACCGGCGGCACGGGAACCGGCGGCGTGGGAACCATTGGCACGGGAACCGGGGGCGGTGCGGAGTACGTCGTACCGCTGCGTTACAACGGTCCTGCGATGCTTCGTGGGATCGCTGCCGCCGACGGGCTGGCCGTCGTACCGCCCGGCGGGGTACGGTCCGGCACCGAAGTGGAGATCCTCGATCTACCGTGGGCCTCGGCAATGCCGTGGACGGAAGGGTGTTTCACGTGAAACTTCCCGGCCACGATGCGATGGCCAGGCGCGCTGACGAGCATGTCGTACCCACACGGGTGCTGCTGCCGCGCAGGGTCGTCGACGGACCGGCGCGGCAGGTCGCCAAGCGGCTGATGATGGCGCTGCTGGTGCTTGCCGCGACGGTACTGATCGTCTGGATGGACCGCGGCGGCTATCACGATGCCGCCGACGACAAGGTCGATCTGCTGGACGCGGTGTACTACGCGACGGTCACCCTCTCCACGACCGGCTATGGCGACATCACCCCGTACGGGGACGCCGCCCGGCTCACCAATGTGGTGCTCGTGACGCCACTGCGGGTGCTCTTCCTGATCATCCTGGTCGGCACCACTCTTGAGGTCCTCACCGAACGGACCCGCGAGGACTTTCGGCTGAAGCGTTGGAGAACCAACTTGCGTGATCACACCGTTGTCGTCGGCTTCGGGACGAAGGGTCGCTCGGCCATCCAGACCCTGTGCGCCACCGGCCTGAAGAAGGAACAGATCGTCATCGTCGACCCGGCGACCAAGGTGATCGAGATCGCCAACGCCGAAGGGTTCGTCGGTGTGGTCGGCGATGCGACACGCAGCGAGGTGTTGCTGCGGGCCGAGCTCCAGAAGGCGCGTCAGATCATCATCGCCACCCAGCGCGACGACACGGCGGTGCTGGTGGCTCTGACGGCCCGGCAGCTCAACCGTGGCGCCAAGATCGTTGCGGCGGTGCGCGAGGAGGAGAATGCTCCGTTGCTCCGGCAGTCCGGTGCCGATGCGGTGATCACCAGCGCGAGTGCGGCGGGCCGGCTGCTGGGTCTCTCGGTCCTCAGCCCCAGCGCGGGCACGGTGATGGAGGACCTGATCCAGCAGGGCAGCGGGCTCGATCTCGTCGAACGGCCGGTGATAAAGGCCGAGGTGGGCAAGAGCGTCCGGGAGACCGATGACCTCGTGGTCAGCGTGTTGCGGGGGCACCGGCTGCTGGGTTACGACGATCCGGCGGCCAGCCCGTTGCAGTTGACGGACCGTCTGATCACCATCGTGCGCGCCACGAACGAATCGCCGTCGGACGGTCCGTCCACGGGCCTGCCACGCCCACGCGACTGATCCGCCCCGCCCCGTTTCCCACGTCCGGCCCGCCCCACGCCCGGCTTGCCCCGCCTCACGCGCGGGCCGCCCCGTTCCTCACGCCCGTCCCGCCCCCGTACTGCGTCCTTCGTGGTCCTTGATCCGCCACGGAGTAGCCTCGCCGCCATGTATGCGATCACGATCCCTGAACCGGGCGGCCCCGAGGCACTTGTCTGGGCCGAGGTGCCCGATCCGGTAGCCGGCGAGGGCGAGGTCCTCGTCGATGTCGTGTCCAGCGCGGTCAATCGCGCCGATGTGTTGCAGCGGCAGGGGTTCTACAACCCGCCGCCGGGCGCGTCCCCGTACCCCGGCCTTGAGTGCTCGGGCCGTATCTCGGCGATCGGGCCCGGTGTCACCGGCTGGTCGATCGGTGACGAGGTGTGTGCGCTGCTCGCGGGCGGCGGCTACGCGGAGAAGGTCGCGGTGCCCGCCGGGCAGTTGCTGCCCGTGCCGGACGGCATCGAACCGGCCCTGGCCGCGGCGCTGCCCGAGGTGGCGGCCACGGTCTGGTCCAACGTCTTCATGGTGGCCCATCTGCGCCCCGGCGAGACGCTGTTGGTGCACGGCGGGTCGAGCGGCATCGGCACGATGGCGATCCAGCTCGCCAAGGCCGTGGGCGCGCGGGTCGCGGTCACCGCCGGGGGACCGGAGAAGCTGGCGCGCTGCGCGGAACTCGGGGCCGACATCCTGATCGACTACCGGGAGCAGGATTTCGTACAGGAGCTGCACAAGGCGACCGACGGGGCCGGCGCGGACGTCATCCTCGACATCGTCGGCGCGAAGTACCTGAACCGGAACGTGGCGGCGCTCGCCGTCAACGGCAGGCTGGCCATCATCGGCCTCCAGGGTGGCGTCAAGGGCGAGCTGAATCTCGGCGCCCTGCTGAACAAGCGGGCCGCCATCACGGCGACCTCGCTGCGAGGCCGCCCGCTCGCCGAGAAAGCGGCCATCGTCGCCGCAGTGCGCGAGCACGTCTGGCCGCTGATCGCGGACGGGGTCGTGCGGCCGGTCGTGGACCGCATCGTGCCGATGCCGGACGCCGCCGAGGCCCACCGGGTGCTGGAGTCCAGCGCGCACATCGGGAAGGTGCTGCTGCAGGCCCCGACGGGCTGACGTTCCGGCCCTCCCGGGCCGTCGCCCCGCCCCTCCCGGGCAGACCGCGATGTCCCCGGCCCCGCCGGGCTGAGCCCCGCCCTCCTGGGCAGACCGCGACGTTCCGGCCCCGCCGGGCTGAGCTCCGCCCTCCTGGGCAGACCGCGACGCCCCGGCCCCGCCCTCCCAGGCAGACCGCGGCGTCCCGCCCCCGCCCCCGCCCCCACCCGGGGCGGGCAGACCGCACGGAAAGGCCCGGCACACAGGTCGTAGACCATGTGTGCCGGGCCTCGGTGTTGCTCTCCGTCAGAGTGGTACGGGTACGGACCGGGACATCGGAGGTGCAGGGCTGGGCAGGCCCCCTGAGGGGCAAGCCCCCTGGGGGGCAGGCCCTCTAGAGGTACGGGCCCGACCGGATGGAGGGCAAGCCCCCTGGGGGGCAGGCCCTCTAGAGGTACGGGCCCGACCGGATGGCCCCGTGCGGATCGCCGCTGCCGTCCTCGTCCTCGTGGGCGCTGCCCGGCGGAAGGGCGCGGCGCATCTGCTCCAACTGGGCCCGGGCCGCCATCTGCTGGGCGAACAGTGCCGTCTGGATGCCGTGGAACAGGCCCTCCAGCCAGCCCACCAACTGTGCCTGGGCGATCCTGAGTTCCGCCTCGGAGGGCACCGACTCCTCGGTGAACGGCAGGGAGAGCCGCTCCAGCTCCTCCACAAGCTCCGGCGCGAGGCCGTCCTCCAGCTCCTTCACGGAGCTGGCGTGGATCTCCTTGAGCCTGACCCGGCTCGCCTCGTCGAGAGGAGCCGCCCTGACCTCCTCCAGGAGCTGCTTGATCATGCTTCCGATGCGCATGACCTTCGCGGGCTGCTCGACCATTTCCGTCACCGGGACCTCACGCGACTCGTCGTCAGTGCCACCGCCGCCGATCGCCATGCCGTCCTGCCCCACCACGAGGACTTGGGGGTGCTCCTGCGACCGTTCATTCCTCGGCATCTCCATGGCGCCATTGTCTCGCACACCTGCCGTACAACACCTTGGTGCCCCCGCGAACGGTTGATCCACCGTTCGCGGGGGCACCAGTGGGCCGGCCTGCCGCGCCGATCGCTCCGCGGCAGGCGTCACCCGGCCCTGCGCGCCAGCGGGAGGCGCGAGCGGGTGAGTGCCGTCGCGAGCAGACCGGCCAGCACCGGGACGCCCACCACGAGCAGGGCGAGAGTGGCCCAGGGCAGCTCGATCGGTGTGTAGGCCGACAGCGTGGGATCCACCCGCATCGCTTGCAGCGCCAGGCGCAGATCGACCAGCCGCAGCGCCACCGCGGGCACCAGTCCCGCCAGTGTGCCGAGGACCACACCCGTGAGTGCCACCACCACGCACTGGAAGCCCGACAGCCTCCGCCGCACGCTCGGGGGCGCGCCCACCGCGCTGAGGGTGTTGAGATCGGCCTCCGCGTCCGCCTTGGCGAGCCCCGTCGTGATCGCGGCGGCGCCCAGCGTCACCATTCCGGCGAACAGGGTCAGGATCAGCAGCATGGCGTCCACGCGTCCGTCGGGGCCGGACTCGGACTGGACCCAGGCGCCGCCACCGGCCTGCTCGATCGCGCCGGAGGCCTGCTGCTGCTCGGCCTCCGTGGGTGTGTGATCGACGGTGTACACGCTGCCGCTCTCGGCTGTGTGCAGGCCGAGCCGTTCCGCGGTCCGCTGCGGGAGGATCATGTTGATCCCGGGGGTGGCGGCGTACTCCGCGGGTGCCACGTACACCTTCAGCCTGTCCGTGGTGGTCCGGGCTTTGCCGGGGTGCAGCTTCCGGTTCTTCTTGTCCTCCGCGCTGTAGCGGTGGACCGCCTTGATGGTGGCCTCGCCGTTCTTCGCGAAAACCTCGTTGAGCAGCACCGGGGTGCCCGCCGCCAGCGCCTCGGCGGCTGCGGGGTCGTCGAGCTTCACATAGGTGCTGAGCATGTCCTCGTCCGCCACGACGATGCCGTTCTCACCGCTGTTGAAGACGCCCGACGTCATGCCTGCGAGGCAGGCGGGGGAGCGCATCAGCTTCCTGTGCTCGTCGGAGGAGAGCCGCGCGGCGAGCTGCTTGGCGCCCTTGTCGGTGAGTGGGCAGACGCGGTCCTTGCCGGGGGGCTTGACCAGTTCGAGCGAGCCGCAGCTGTTCTCGTCGGTGCTGTAGAGGTCGCAGTCGCTGCCCGCCCAGACCCGTCGGAAGTCGGCGTGTCCGCCGGTGACGGCGATGCTCCGTTCGACGGCGGCCCGCGCCTGCGGGAGTTGGATGGCGGTCTCGGTATCGGAGGCGGAGACGGAGAGGAGGACGGTGCCCTGGGTCAGGGTGGGGGCGTAGTTGAATTCGGACTCGGCCTTGGTGCTCGACATGTACGTGGCGATGGCGACCGATCCGGCGACCGCCGCCATCACGGCCGCGACCGCGGGGGCGGTACGGCCACGGTTGCGGGCCGCGTCGCGCAGCGCCAGCCGGGGGGAGAGCGGCAGCCCGCGGCCGAGCCGCCCGAGGAAGCCGACGACCATCGGGATGCAGGCGAGCAGCCCGAGTTCGGCGGCCACCGAGCCGCCGGCGACCAGCGAGGAGTTCCCGCTGGTGCCGCCGTAGATGGCGACGGCACATCCGAGGGCCAGTACGCAGGCGCCCAGGATCGGCATCACCCGGGAGGAGCGGCGGACGCCGCGGCGTCCGGTGAGCGACTCCAGCACGGACTGCCGGCTCGCCACGATCGCCGGGGCGAACGCCGCGAGAACGCCGGTGACCAGGCCGATCACCGCGATGAGCAGCATCTCCATCGGGTCCAGGGCGAGGGAGCCGAAGCGCTGCCCGGCCCACGCCTCGATCATCGGGCGGAACACGGAGGTGGCCACCAGCCCGACCACCACACCGGTCACGGCTCCGACGCCGCCGAGCACCAGGCCACCGCCGAGCACCACGGCCCGGACATGGCGCCGGTCCCCGCCGCAGGTGCCGAGCAGACCGAGCTGGCGGCGTGAGCGGCGCGCACCGACCGCGAAGGCGGGGCCGGCGAGCAGCACGATCTCCAGGACCGCCATGGCGATCACGGTGATGAGCGGTGCGTTCGGCTCCTCGGAGCCGTCCTGGTACGGCCTGCCGCCCTTCCTGGCCAGCGGGACCTCGGAGTCCGGCGGCGGGTCGAGGACGAGCTGACGGGACGTGACGAGGACGCCGGACTCATTGGCGGCCATGACGTCCGGCCAGGTCACTCCCACCCCTTCGGGGCCCTTGACCAGCCAGTCCTTGGTGCGGGCGTTCGGCGGCAGCACCTTCTTGTCCTGGTCGGACCTGGCCTTCCACGGGGCGATGACCGCTCCCGGGTCGGCGTACAGCGCCTTGGTGTTGAGCGAGTCGGGCTCCTCGACGACACCGGTGATCGTGTACTTCTTGCCGAAGTTGCGCACGGTGGTGACCGACCCGACGTGCAGCCCGGCCGACTTCAGGAACGGTTCGGTGGCGGCCAGCTCGTCCTTGCCGTGCGGGAACTCACCGCGTACGAGCTCGATCCTGCCGCGGGCCAGCTCGTCCGAGGTCCGGAACTCGTGGATGTTGGTGTCGGCGATGCCGTACCCGGTGGTGATGCTCGCCGGGACGGACTGGAAGCTGATCGCCCGCGAACCCTTGGGGAACGTGGTGCTGATGTCGATCGGCGGGGTGTTCTCGTCCAGCGGCGCGTTCTCGTCGACCTGCTCGTACCGGTCCCCGGTGGGCAGCTGCTCGATGGGGCCGATCTGCGGATCGCTGAAGAGCGCGTCGGCGGAGCCCATGTCGGCCGTCAGCTGCTCGGCCGTGGTCGGTGTCACGCTGTTGTACGTCACGTCGAGGGCGGTGACGCCGATCACCGGTACGGCGATCATCGCGACCACCAGTGCACTGCGGCCCTTGGACCGCATCGCGTCGCGCCGGGCTATCCGCAGGGCGGCACGCCAGCCGGTGAAGACGCTCACTTGGCGGCCTCGGAGGTGAGGAGCGAGTCGGCGTCGGAGGTGAGCGTCTGGTCGACGATCGAACCGTCCCGGAGGAAGACGACCCGGTCCGCCCAGGCCGCGTACCGCGGCTCGTGCGTCACCATCACACCGGCCGCGCCCTGGTCGCAGCGGTTGCGCAGCAGCGCGAGCACCTTCTCGCCGGTCTCGGAGTCGAGTGCTCCGGTCGGTTCGTCGGCGAGCACCAGGCGCCGGTCCCCCACCAGCGCACGGGCGATCGCGACCCGCTGCTGCTGGCCGCCGGACATCTCGTCCGGAAACCTGTCCGCGACCTCCAGCAGCTTCATCTCCTCCAGCGCCGCCCGGGCCTCCTTGCGGGCCTTGCGCACGGAGACGCCGTCCAGCTCGCGCGGCAGGGCGATGTTCTCGGCGGCGGTGAGCGCGGGGATCAGGTTGTAGTCCTGGAAGACATAGCCGACGCTGCGGCGGCGCAGGGCGGCGATGCCCTTGCGGCCGAGTCCGGAGATGTCCTGGCCCTCGATGACGACCTGGCCGCTGGTCGCGGTGTCGAGGCCGCCCGCGATGGTCAGCAGGGTCGACTTGCCGGAACCGGACGGGCCCATCACGGCGACGAGTTCACCGGCGTGCACGGCGAGGTCGATGCCGCGCAGGGCGTGCACCTCGGCGATGCCGGATCCGTGGGTGCGCGTGAGTGCCCGGAGTTCGAGCACCGGTGCGCCGGCCGGTATCGGTGCGCCGGTCGGCGCCGCGGATCGGGGCGGGACGGGTGAGGACATGGTGAGCGGTTCCCCCTCGGAACGGGTGTGTGGGGCGACGGCGCCGGGACGGCGGAGTGGTCCGTGGCGGACCGTGCCGTTGTTCGGTGCGTACGTGGGTGGCCTGCGGCGCGGGTTCCGCGCCGGCGGTGGTCGGGGCCGGCTGCGGCGTGCGGGAGGCGGCGTGCGGATGTGTGCTCGGCGCCTGGCGCGGTGTGCGGTGCTGCGGTGTGTGCTCGGCGCCTGGCGCGGTGTGCGGTGTGTGCTCAGCGTCGGCTGCGCGGGAGGACGACGCGGGACGCGGTGCGTCCGGTCGTACGGACCTCGGGGTCCGGCTCCGTGGCGGCGGCATCGGCGAGGCGTACCAGCCTGGTCTCGCAGTGGTCCAGCCAGCGTGCCTCGGCCTCCGCCTGGAAGATCAGCTGCTCCAGTACGAGCAGCCAGGCGACCTCGTCGCGGTTGGCCGGGACGTCGCTCAGCGACTGCGCCTTGAGGCGGGTGTAGTCCTGCATCGCCTTCAGGGTGTGGTGGCGCTGGGACTGGATGACGGCACGGATGTCGACACCGGGTGCGCCGACCGCCATCGCGAGCTTGATGGCCAGCTCGTCGCGGGGCGGGTTGCTGCGGTCGACGGGAGTCTCGAACCAGCTCCGCAGCTCGGTGCGTCCGTCGTCGGTGATCGCGTAGAGGGCGTGGCCCTGGTCGTCCTCGTCGTCCTGGACGACCAGGCCGTCGCGCTCCAGCCGGCTGAGTGTCGTGTACACCTGGCCGACGTTGAGCGGCCAGGTGGAGCCGGTGCGCGACTCGAATTCGGTACGGAGCTGGGAGCCGTATCTGGGCCCCCGCTCCAGAAGGGCCAGCAGCCCGTGGCGGATCGACATACTCAGTATGTATACCGAGTATGTTGTCCGACGCAAATCCCTCCCCGGGGTGCGCGGGTGCAGGTGAGGGGCCCGGGGCGGCTCAGTCGGCCCGGCGCATGCGGAACGCCAGGAAGCCCAGCCCCATCCCGATCAGCGCGATTCCCGCCCCCAGCGACACCTGCTTCACCTGGCGCACGAACGGCGTGTCCAGGGCCTGCTGCGAGAGCGGGTCGGCGCCGGTGGACGTACTCACCGCGGGTGTCTTCGCCGGCGCCGGAACGAGCCCCGGCTCGCTTGCGGCGGGGGGCGCATCGGGCTTCTGGAGCGAACCGTCCGCGTGCGCGAGCTCCCACGGCGAGAGCTGTCGCCCGGGCCGCGGCCGCCCCTCCCCGGCCTCGCGCCCGGCCAGCGGGGACTGCGCATCGGCAGGCGGCGGCTCCTCGTCCGAGCCGGAGCCGGACCCGGAGCCGGACCCGGAGTCGACCCCGGAGCCGGCCCCTGAGCCGTCGGACGGGGCCGGGCTGGAAGAAGCCGCCGCGGAGTCGCGTTCGGACCCGGAGTCGGCGGGAGAGCCGGAGGCCGGGGCGGACGGCCGCGGAGATCCCGGAGGCGCGGCCGGTCCGCCGTCCGGGGGAACGGCCGTCGGTATGGTCGAGGGCGTGGCCGAAGGGCGGGCTGATTTCTCGGCCGACGGAACGGCACCCGGGGCGCCGGAACCCCGTATGGAGAGCCTTCCCGAGGTGTGTGCGGGCGGCACCACCGGGGTGCTGAACTGTCCCACCGCCCCACCGGACGCACGCTGCCCGGCCTGCACCTCGCCCGCCGCGGCCCCCAACGCCGCGCCTGCCGTCAGTACCAGGCAGGCCACGCACCTCGTGGGGTGTGAAGACAGAAGTCCTGGAGACATGGGCAAAGCGTCACATGTGGCGGTATGTCCGGCATCTCGGATGCGCAGAACCCCAGGGCGCGGGCCTCACCCGCACAAGCCCGGCCCACCCGCACGAGCCCGACCCACACCAGCACAAGCCCGACCCACCCGCACGAGCCCGACCCGCACCCGCACGAGCCCGGCCCACCCGAACGAGCCCGGCCCGCACCCGCACAAGCGGAACTTGCCCCTCGTACGAGCCGGGCCTTGCCCCTGGTGCCGGCCCTGGATCAGGCCGGGTCGCCCGTGGCGATGCGCAGCTCGAAGTGGGCACCCGTCTTCGGGACGGCGGTGCCGGAGGTCGGGAACTGGTCGATGACCTGGTCCTCGGCGTAGGTGTTACCCGGCACCTTGATCAGCTTGACGGTCCAGCCCGCCGCGTCCATGCAGGCTCGTGCGGAGAGGACGTCCTTGTAGAGGAAGCTGGGGGCGTCGACCTTGTTCGGGTCGTCGCTGTCCTCCAGCGCGTCCGTGCACTTCTCGGTGTCCATCGTCCGGTTCCGCTCCGGATCCTTGTGCTCGCCGGAGGGGGACTGGCCAGCCGTGGGATCGTCCTTCTCGCCCGAGTCCTTCAGGGAGAGGACCGTGATCAGTCCGCCTATCGCGATCAGGGCGACCACGATGGAGCCCACGATGACCGGCATGTTCCGCTTGGAGCCGCCCCCGCCCGAGCCGGCGTGCGTCTGCGGGGAGACCGTGTAGGGCGGCGGGGTCTGCTGGGCCGGGACCTGGCTCTGGTACGGCTGGGCCGACTGCGGGTAGCCGTACGACGGGGCGGGGGTGGGGGCCGGGGTCGGCGTGCCGTACGGGCCCGGCTGGGCGCCCGACTGGTACGGGCCCGGCTGGTACGGCGTCTGGACGCTCTGGGGCATGCCGCCGGACTGGTCGACCGGCGGGAAGACCGCCGAGCCGACGCCCGAGCCGCTGTTCGCCGGGGCGCCGCCGCCCGCGACGATCACCGGCGCGCCCGTGGAGCCGCTCGCGGCCAGCACGCGGGCGATCTCGTCCTGCATCGCCGCCGCGCTCGGGAAGCGCTCGTTCGGGTTCTTCTTCAGCGCGCGGGCGACCAGCGCGTCCATCGCCGGGGTGATCGACCGGTTGATGGTGGAGGGCGCGACCGGCTCCTCCTGGACGTGCGCGTACGCGATGGCCAGCGGGGAGTCCGCGTCGAACGGGATCCGCCCGGTCAGCAGCTGGAAGAGCATGATGCCGACCGAGTACAGGTCGGAGCGGGCGTCCACGCCGCGGCCGAGGGCCTGCTCGGGGGAGAGGTACTGCGGGGTGCCGACGACCATGCCGGTCTGCGTCATCGACGTGACGCCCGACTGCATGGCGCGGGCGATGCCGAAGTCCATGACCTTCACGATGCCGCGCTTGGTCATCATCACGTTGCCGGGCTTGATGTCGCGGTGGACCAGGCCCATTTCGTGGCTGGTGTCCAGCGCGGCCAGCACGTCGGACGTCACCTTCAGCGCCCGGTCGGCCGGCATCGCGCCGTGGTTCTGGATGTCGGCCTGGAGCACGGAGCCGAGCGGCTGCCCCTCCACGTACTCCATGACGATGTACGGCATCAGCGCGCCGCCGAGCTCGTCCTCGCCGGTGTCGAAGACCGAGACGATGTTGGTGTGCTGGAGTTTGGCGACGGCCTGCGCCTCGCGCCGGAACCGCTCGCGGAAGGACTGCTCGCGCCCCAGCTCCGTGTGGAGTGTCTTGATCGCGACCTGGCGGTCCAGGGCGGTGTCGTACGCCAGGTATACGGACGCCATCCCGCCCTCGCCGAGCAGGTCGCGAAGCTGGTAGCGGCCGCCGGCGACCGAACCGCCCGCATAGCGACCCTGAGCGCCGTGTGCGCCGTCCTGGCTCATGACTTGCTCCCCCTCGGCGCGCGACTCACGCGATCATCCATTACGCGCCAAGTCTGCCCGAGGGGTACGACACGTCAAGCCAGGTGCCCGTTCCGTGACCCTACGCACAAGAAGCGTCTCGGAAGCGTTACAGGACCCGCATGAAATTTGCGTGGACGGCACGCCGGGCGGTTGGATAACCGGTCCCTCTCGGAAACGGTGTGTCCGGATGAGGCTGTAGCGTGACGTGGCAATGCAGCTAGACACCGTGAGAACCCGCGGACGCGCGGACAGATACGACGGCGAGGACTGATGGCACCCGATTCCGAAGCAAACGGCGGCGGAGTTTCGGATGGCACCGACTCCTGGGGCATCGGCGGTGTTGTCGGTGACGGACGTTACCGGATGACCCACCGCCTCGGCCGGGGCGGCATGGCGGAGGTTTTCGCGGCCGAGGACGTCCGGCTCGGACGTACCGTCGCGGTGAAGCTCCTGCGTTCCGACCTCGCCGAGGATCCCGTCTCCAAGGCCCGGTTCACGCGCGAGGCGCAGTCGGTCGCCGGGCTCAACCACCACGCGATCGTCGCCGTGTACGACTCCGGCGAGGACGTCGTGGGCGGGGCGACCGTCCCCTACATCGTGATGGAGCTGGTCGAGGGGCGGACCATCCGCGACCTGCTGATCAGCGCCGAGGCGCCGCCGCCCGAGCAGGCGCTGATCATCGTCTCGGGCGTGCTGGAAGCGCTCGCGTACTCGCACCAGCACGGCATCGTGCACCGCGACATCAAGCCGGCCAACGTGATCATCACCAACTCCGGTGCGGTCAAGGTGATGGACTTCGGCATCGCCCGTGCGCTGCACGGCGCGCAGTCGACGATGACGCAGACCGGCATGGTCATGGGCACACCGCAGTACCTCTCCCCGGAGCAGGCGCTCGGCAAGGCCGTCGACCACCGCTCCGACCTGTACGCCACCGGCTGCCTGTTGTACGAACTCCTGGCCATGCGGCCCCCGTTCACGGGTGAGACGCCGCTCTCCGTCGTGTACCAGCACGTCCAGGACATTCCGGTCCCGCCGTCCGAGGTCCTGGGCGCGGTGCCGCCGGAGCTGGACGGGCTGGTCATGCGTTCCCTCGCGAAGGACCCGGACGACCGGTTCCAGAGCGCCGAGGAGATGCGCGGCCTGGTCCAGTACAGCCTCCAGATGCTTCAGGTGCAGGGCGGCCACACGGGTACGTGGAACACCGGCCCGGTCGCGATGCACGAAGGCGGGCACACCCCGGCCATGGGCATGGCCGGCGGCACGATGGCGATGGGCCACCCGCCGCACGGGGACACCTCGCAGGGCCCGATCCTGCCGCCGATGAACCCCGACGACGGCGGTTACGAGGGCGGGCACAACGGCGGTGGCGGCCGCGGCAAGCTGTGGCTGTTCGTCGTGCTCGCGCTGATCGCGATCGGTGCGGGCGTCGCCATCGCGGTCAACGCCGCGAACGACACCGGGGCGAAGCACGAGAAGAAGCCCGACAAGGTCTCCAGTTCGCCGACCCCGGAGAAGAGTTCGTCCGGGCCGACCGACGACGAGAGCCAGAAGACCGAATTGCCGGGGAACTCCACCGGCAATCAGCAGGACACCCCGCCCCCGCGGACCTACTCCCCGTCGACCACCCCGACCCAGCCCTCCGTACCGCCGTCGAACCAGCCGTCCACCCCGGCCACCGGAGGCACGGAGGACGGAGGCACGGGCACGGAGGACGGCGGCACGGGTAACGAGGACGGCGGCACGGGTAACGAGGACGGCGGTACGGGCACGGCCGACGGCGGCACCGGCACGGCCGACGGTGGCACCGGCACGGCCGACGGCGGTGCCACCACCGGTACGTCCGCGGCGGCAGGCGCGTCCGCGGCGGCCGGTACGGGCGCCACCCCGTGAACACCCGCTGACCCGGGCGTTCACGGAAGCACTCACCCCGTGAACGCCTCGCGCACCGTCTCGTACTCGCGCGTCCACCAGACCGCCAGGGCCGACACCGCAGGGAACTGCGGGTCGGCCCTTCGGTCGTCCAGGCAGTACCGCCAGCGCAGTATCCAGAAGTCGTTGAGCCGCTCCCACCACACCCGGTGCACCGCGGCGGCCAGTTCGGCGGCCCCGGCCCCGGCCGCCAGCCGGTAGGCCCGCGCGTACGCCCGTACCTTTTCCAGTTCCAGCTTCCCGGCCGGCAGCACGAAGAAGATCGCCGCGGCCCGTACCGCCTCCTCCGCCCTCGGCTGGACCCCCAGCCGGTCCCAGTCGAGGATCGCGACCGGGTCGGTGCCCCGGTACAGGACGTTCAGCGGGTGGAAGTCGCCGTGCACCCAGCCGGTGGCCGGGGCGCCGGGGGTGGGGGGCCTGCGGTCGGCGTGACGTTCCAGCAGAGTGCGCCGCTCCAGCAGGCGGTGCTCGGCCAGCTCGTCGAAGCAGTCCCGGGGGCGGCGCCGGCGCGTGGCCGTCAGCAGGTCGTCGATGAGCGCGAAGGTGTCGCCGGGATCGGCGCTCCGGTATCCGCAGGAGCGGTGCGCGGGTCCGGTGCACGGGCCCATGACCTGTTCGAGCCCGGTGTGCACCGTCCCGAGCAGCGCCCCGAGCCGCTCCGACTGGGCGGTGGTGAGCTGGGCGCCCGCCCGGTGCAGCCCGTCCACCCAGGGGTGCAGGGCGTAGCACCGGCCGCCGATCTCCGTGACCGTGTCGCCTTCGGTGTCCTGCACGGGCGGGGCGACGGGCACGCCCAGCGACTGGAGCCGCTGGGTGGCGCGGTGCTGGCGGACGATCGTGGCGCGGTCACCGGTGGAGTCGTCGAGGTGGTGCTTGAGGAAGTACGAGCCGCGGGTGGTGGAGACGCGGTAGCCGTGGTTGAGCAGCCCCTTGGTGATGGGCTTGCAGCTCAGGGGTTCACCGGCGTCCGGGTAGCGGCGCAGTACCTCGTTCACCGGCGGCACCGGGGGCACGGGAGGTGCCGGCGGCTGCCGTGGCACGGACGGGAAGCGGGACCGGTCGACCGGGGACACGGGCGGCGGTGGTGCGGAGGGGAACATCGCCCGGTCCACCGGGGACACGGGCGGGGCGGGCACGGAAGGGAACAGGACCCCGCCGGCCGACGAAGCGGACGGAAGGGTGACAAATGAGCGCGGCACTCACCAGATGTTAGATCACGCTGTGTGGCCGATCGTCTGACTTGCGTTGAAGTCCAGAGTGTGCACAGAGACGAAGTGCGGCTCGATCCTGAGGTACGCCGGGTCGAAGGGCTCCCCGTTCACCCGGGCGGGACCGTCGCCGAACAGTTCGCGCCGGTCGGCCGAGGGGCGCACGATCTCGGCGGTGCCGGTGAACTGCACGGCCCACAGGCCGTTGTCGCCCCCCTGGGCGGCGGTGTCGAAGTTGTCCGCGCCGTACGCCACGACCGTGCCGTCGCACGCGTTGTGATAGCCGAAACCGCTGTGCATCCGCAGGACCACATGCCCGTCGATCACGACGTGCCGGGCCACCGACAGGAAGGGAAGGGCCCGCATGCTGGTCGCCAGCCGGCCGTACCGGACGCGGCCGAGCAGTTCGATGGCCTGGAGTTCCTCGGAGGACATGACCTCCACTCTCCGCCACCGGGGAAGCCGCAGAAAGAGGCTGCGGCCCCGGTTGATCCGGGACCAAAGTCCCGAAGATCACCGGCTTTCCGGCGCTTCCCAGCGCTTCCCCGGGCTCCCCGCGCTCCCAGCGCTTCCCCGGGCTCCCCGCGCTCCCCGCGCTCCCAGCGCTTCCCCGGGCTCCCCGCGCTCCCCGCGCTCCCGAGCGCTTCTCCGCGTTCGTCAGCGCTTCTCCGCCTGGAGCCTGGCCACGTACGCGGCGGCCTGCGAGCGCCGTTCCATGCCCAGCTTGGACAGCAGGCTGGAGACGTAGTTCTTGATCGTCTTCTCGGCCAGGTGCAGCCGCTCGCCGATCGCCCGGTTCGTCATGCCCTCACCGATCAGGTCGAGGATCTTGCGCTCCTGGTCGGTGAGGCCGGCGAGCTTGTCGTCGCCCCGGCCCTTCTTGCCGTCCCGCAGCCGCTCCAGCACCCGCGCGGTCGCCACCGGGTCCAGCAGCGACTTCCCGGCCGCCACGTCACGTACCGCGCTCAGCAGTTCGTTGCCCCGGATCGCCTTCAGCACATATCCCGACGCACCCGCCATGATCGCGTCGAACAGCGCCTCGTCGTCGGCGTACGAGGTGAGCATCAGGCACTTGATGTTCTCGTCCCCCGAGCGGACCTCCCGGCAGACCTCCACCCCGCTGCCGTCCGGCAGCCGTACGTCGAGCACCGCCACATCGGGCCGGGTCGCGGGGATACGGACCAGCGCGTCCGCCGCGGTGCCGGCCTCCCCCACGACCTCGATGTCGTCCTCGGAAGAGAGCAATTCATGGACTCCGCGCCGGACGACTTCATGGTCGTCCAACAGAAAAACGGTGATTTTTCCTTGTTCGCTCACAAAACGCAGTCTCACACACTCACCTCTTCCCTGCCGCCGAACGGCGGGATAACGTGCCGTTGTTCCGGCGGCCTGCGAGGCTGTTACCAGTGCTGTGACCAGCGAGAGTTCCCGACTTTTTCGATTTACTTGGAAATCCAAGCAAAATCGCAGGTCAGATAGGGTTTCGCAGTTATGCGGCGTACTGGGTAACGTGCATTCGGCAGGGCGCTCGCCGGGGCACCTGTCACGCCTGTTCCCGGACCGAGCGGCACCCACCCCGTGCACGGGTACGGACACAGGCGAGCCGCACTGGCTTCCCGGCAGACCCCGGGGGCCGGACCGACGGAGGAGCACGCACGTGACCGTGGAGAGCACTGCCGCGCGCAAACCGCGACGCAGCAGCAAGCGGACCAGCGCCGTGAAAACGACCGCGAAGACGTCCGCGAAGACGCCACAGAGTTCCGAGCCCGAGCTCGTACAGCTGCTGACGCCCGAGGGCGAGCGCTTGGAGCATCCGGACTATTCGATCGACCTGACCGCGGAGGAGCTGCGCGGCCTGTACCGGGACATGGTCCTGACCCGCCGCTTCGACGCCGAGGCCACCGCCCTCCAGCGCCAGGGCGAGCTGGGCCTGTGGGCCTCGCTGCTCGGCCAGGAGGCCGCCCAGATCGGCTCCGGCCGGGCCCTGCGCGACGACGACTATGTCTTCCCGACCTACCGGGAGCACGGTGTCGCCTGGTGCCGGGGGGTCGATCCGACCAATCTGCTCGGAATGTTCCGCGGCGTGAACCACGGCGGCTGGGATCCGAACACCAACAACTTCCACCTGTACACGATCGTCATCGGCTCGCAGACCCTGCACGCCACCGGCTACGCCATGGGCGTCGCCAAGGACGGCGCGGACTCGGCCGTGATCGCGTACTTCGGTGACGGCGCCTCCAGCCAGGGGGACGTCGCCGAGTCCTTCACCTTCTCCGCGGTCTACAACGCCCCGGTCGTCTTCTTCTGCCAGAACAACCAGTGGGCGATCTCCGAGCCGACCGAGAAGCAGACCCGCGTCCCGCTCTACCAGCGCGCGCAGGGCTTCGGCTTCCCCGGCGTACGGGTCGACGGCAACGACGTACTCGCCTGCCTGGCCGTGACCAGGTCGGCGCTGGAGCGGGCCCGCCGGGGCGAAGGCCCCACCCTCGTCGAGGCGTTCACCTACCGGATGGGCGCGCACACCACCTCCGACGACCCGACGAAGTACCGGGCGGACGAGGAGCGGGCCGCCTGGGAGGCCAAGGACCCGATCCTGCGGCTGCGCGCGTACCTGGAGAAGGAGGGCGCCGCCGACGAGGCGTTCTTCACCGCGCTGGACGAGGAGAGCGAGGCCCTCGGCAAGCGGGTCCGCGAGGCGGTACGGGCGATGCCCGACCCCGACCCGATCGCGATCTTCGACAACGTCTACGCGGACGGGAACCCCCTCGTCGACGAGGAGCGCGCCCAGTTCGCCGCCTACCAGGCATCGTTCGCAGACACCGCCGAGGAGGGCAAGTAGCCATGGCCATGGAAAAGATGTCCATTGCGAAGGCTCTCAACGAGTCGCTGCGCAAGGCCCTCGACACCGACCCCAAGGTCCTCATCATGGGTGAGGACGTCGGCAAGCTCGGCGGCGTCTTCCGGATCACCGACGGGCTCCAGAAGGACTTCGGCGAGGACCGGGTGATCGACACCCCGCTCGCCGAGTCCGGCATCGTCGGCACCGCGATCGGCCTGGCCCTGCGCGGCTACCGGCCCGTCGTGGAGATCCAGTTCGACGGCTTCGTCTTCCCCGCGTACGACCAGATCGTCACCCAGCTCGCCAAGATGCACGCCCGTGCGCTCGGCAAGATCAAGCTGCCGGTCGTCATCCGCATCCCGTACGGCGGCGGCATCGGCGCGGTCGAGCACCACAGCGAGTCGCCGGAGGCCCTGTTCGCGCACGTCGCGGGGTTGAAGGTGGTCTCGCCGTCGAACGCGAGCGACGCCTACTGGATGATGCAGCAGGCCGTCCAGAGCGACGACCCGATCATCTTCTTCGAGCCCAAGCGCCGCTACTGGGACAAGGGCGAGGTCGAGACCGACTCCATCCCGGGCCCGCTGCACAAGGCCTCGGTGGCCCGCACCGGCACCGATCTCACGCTCGCCGCGTACGGCCCGATGGTGAAGGTCTGCCTGGAGGCGGCCGCGGCCGCCCAGGAGGAGGGCAAGTCGATCGAGGTCCTGGACCTGCGCTCGATGTCCCCGATCGACTTCGACGCCATCCAGACCTCGGTCGAGAAGACCGGCCGGCTCGTCGTGGTCCACGAGGCGCCGGTGTTCTACGGCTCCGGGGCCGAGATCGCCGCCCGGATCACCGAGCGCTGCTTCTACCACCTGGAAGCACCGGTGCTGCGGGTCGGCGGCTACCACGCCCCGTACCCGCCGGCGCGGCTGGAGGACGAGTACCTGCCGGGTCTCGACCGCGTGCTCGACGCCGTCGACCGCTCGCTGGCGTACTGAGGACTGGGACGTGACAACGATGACCGACACTTCCAACGCTGCTCGCTTCCGTGAGTTCAAGATGCCCGACGTGGGCGAGGGACTGACCGAGGCCGAGATCCTCAAGTGGTACGTCCAGCCCGGCGACACCGTCACCGACGGCCAGGTCGTGTGCGAGGTCGAGACGGCGAAGGCGGCCGTGGAGCTGCCGATCCCGTTCGACGGCGTGGTGCACGAGCTGCGCTTCCCCGAGGGCACGACGGTCGACGTCGGCCAGGTGATCATCGCGGTGGACGTGGCCCCGGGCAGCGGTGACGCGGCCCCGGCCCCGGTCGCAGCTCCCGCGCCGGCCGTCGAACCGGAACCGTCGGAGCCGGAGGCCCCCAAGGGCCGTCAGCCGGTCCTGGTCGGCTACGGCGTGGCCGAGAGCTCGACCAAGCGACGGGCCCGCAAGGGCACGGCCGCTGCCGCGTCGGCTGCCGCGACGGCGATCCAGAGCGAGATGAACGGCCACGCCGCCGTCGTCCCGGAGAGCCGGCCGCTGGCCAAGCCGCCGGTCCGCAAGCTGGCCAAGGACCTGGGCATCGACCTGGCGACGGTCGTCCCGACCGGCGAGGGCGGGATCATCACCCGCGAGGACGTCCACGCGGCGGCCAAGCCCGTACCGGCACAGGCCCCGGCGCCGATCGCCGCCGCTCCGGTGGCGGCCGAGGCCGCTCCCGAGACCCCGGCTCCGGCCGTGGTCACCACGGTGGGCGCCCGCGAGACCCGTATCCCGGTCAAGGGCGTACGCAAGGCCATCGCCCAGGCCATGGTCGGCAGCGCCTTCACGGCTCCGCACGTCACCGAGTTCGTCACCGTCGACGTGACGCGCACGATGAAGCTGGTCGCGGAGCTCAAGGAGGACAAGGACATGGCGGGGGTGCGGGTCAACCCGCTCCTGATCATCGCCAAGGCCCTCCTCGTCGCGATCAAGCGGAACCCGGAGGTCAACGCCGCCTGGGACGAGGCCAACCAGGAGATCGTGCAGAAGCACTACGTCAACCTGGGCATCGCCGCCGCGACCCCGCGCGGACTGATCGTTCCGAACATCAAGGACGCGCACGAGCAGACGCTCCCGCAACTGGCCGCGTCCCTGGGAGAGCTGGTCTCCACGGCCCGCGAGGGCAAGACGTCACCCGCCGCGATGGCGGGCGGCACGGTGACCATCACCAACGTCGGTGTCTTCGGCGTGGACACGGGCACCCCGATCCTGAACCCGGGCGAGTCCGCGATCCTCGCGGTCGGTGCGATCAAGCTCCAGCCGTGGGTCCACAAGGGCAAGGTGAAGCCCCGTCAGGTCACCACGCTGGCCCTGTCGTTCGACCACCGGCTGGTCGACGGCGAGCTCGGCTCCAAGGTCCTGGCGGACGTCGCCGCGATCCTGGAACAGCCGAAGCGCCTGATCACCTGGGCGTAGCAGTCACTTCGGTACCTGTACGAGATGGGCCCGCGCGAACGGCTTCGCGCGGGCCCATCGGCATGTGGTTGGAATCGGGGTAACCGATCACGGATGTCCTCCGCAGGCGCACGAGGTCATCCACCATGATCTTTATGCGAGTACGCGCATAAGGTGCCTCTGTACGTAGACGTCCCTTCTGCCCCGCCGTAGCGTCGTGGCGACCGGCCCGCAGGGGGCCAGGGCAAGGGGGCTCGACAGCTATGGCACGCGAGGAACTGACCCGGCTCACCGGTAACGGAAATGGCACCTGCGGCGACGAGGACTGTCCGAACGTCTACCGGACGTCGAGCGGCACACTGGTCGTTCAGGGAAGCGTCTCCGAGGCGTTCGTGCCGCCGACCGGAGAGGCCCTGGTAGAGATTCCGGAAGAAGTGCTGAAGGAGGCCGTACGTGCTCTTGGATGGTGACGAGTGGCGTCGGCGGTTCACGGAGATCAAGCGAGAGGCATGGCGGCTTGAGGCGTTGCCGCAGTACCTCGTAGCGCACGAGGCAGAAGAGTTCGCAGCCTTTCGTGAGGGTCGGCCGATCGCCCCGTACTCGACTTCCTCGTACACGGAACGCGTCTCCCGTCAGCGCGCCGAGGGGAAGCGAAACGGGCGGGTGCACATCGTCACGCAGCCGCTCTCCGACTACCTGCGATTCGAGTTCTCCCGTTACTACGAGGTGCACAGTCGGGTGGGGGATGACATCCGGATTCTCGATGTGACGAACCGGGCCAATCCCCTCGGCAAGGTTCAAGACTTCTGGATTTTCGACCAGGCAGAAGTCGTCCTCATGAACTACGAGGTGGACGGGAGCCAGATCAGCCGTGAGGTGTTCGAGGGTGATGTTTCCTCGTTCATCGAATACCAGCGGGTCGCGATAGCCGAGTCGGTCCCTTTCGAGGAGTACGTGAACGGTGGCCTTCGAGCCTGACCGGCTTGACCAGTCCGGTCTGGAACTGGCGGCCATGCTCAAGCATCTGCGCAAGCAAGCCGGACTCTCGGGAGTCCGGCTTGCTGTGCGTTGCAATATTTCTCAGTCCAAAATCAGCAGGATCGAAGGGAACAAGATCCGGCCGTCCTTGGTGGACGTTGAGCAGATCCTGATGGGAATCGGAGCTTCCCCCGTCGTGGCAGCTGAAGTGATGGCCATGGCTCGGATAGCCCAGACGGAATGGCAGGACCGGAAAGCTCTGCATCGGAAGGGGCTGGACAAGAAGCAACTTGAGCTGGCCGGGTTGGAGGCCGCGACCAGTGAGTTCCGGCACTTCCTGCTGTCCATGAACACGGGCCTGCCGGCCATGCCGGAGTACATCGGGGAGAGCATCGCCCACGCTCCACCGGCGCAACAGGCCAAGGCGATCGGTATGAAGCTGAACCGGCAGTCCGTGCTGTTCGACCGAGCCAAGCGCTTCACGTTTCTCCTCACCGAGCAGGCCGTCAGATATCCGCTGCTGCCGATGGACGCGATGGCCATTCAGATCGACCGGCTGGCCTCGCTCGCCCTGCAAAAAAATATCCGGGTTGGTGTCCTGCCCATGCGGGTAAAGTTCAGCAACGCTCCATTGAGTACGTTCACCGTTTACGACGACCGCTTGGCGACCATTGAGACGGACCTTGGTGCAGCCGTCTTTCGTAACCCCAAGGATGTTCGTTCGCTCCTCGACCGGTTTACCGGTCGAGACACATGCCCTCTTCGGGGACGATGCGCGAGTGCTATTGGCCAAATGGGCCTGGTCATTCCGTCAGTGATCTTTATTCGGTAACGCGAATAAAGCTGGAGATTCATCATCGGCAGTCCGATGATGAATCCATGCCGACCGGGCCGAATAGTTACAGGCAGAGGGTGGTCGGCATATCTACCCGTCGCTGATCGCGTAGAAAGGCATACCCATGTCCGAAACAGACCTGTACAGCCTGCCCGTCGAGGAAGTCACGTTCCGCAAGGCGTGCGGAGGCAACACGCATCCGGACGGAGAGTCCTGCGCCACGCTGGCGAAGATCGGCCCCGACGCATGGGCGCTGGGCGACAGCAAGCGGCCCGGTGCGGAGCCGCTGAGGTTCACCACTGCCGAACTGAACGCGGCCGGCGTCGACCCGACCCGCTTCACCATCTCGGCCTGAGCGGCCCGCCCCTGCCGGCTGGCGATCTCTGCGCACCCGGAAGAGCGGAGATCGCCTTCAACTGCGCGGAAAAGGAGGAGCAGTTGCACTATCACGGCTACGTATGGACCGGTGCCAAGCAGCGCTTCGACGATGAGGCCCTGAGACGGCCTCCTCATCCTGATCCGCCCTCGGCGGACGGCAAGCCGGAGTTGGCTCAGCGGTACAAGGAAGTGAAGGCGGAGTTTCCCGTTGTGGACCTCCCGCCGCTCGAAACGGCGTACTGGCTCATCAAGCCACGGGAGTTGGTACGCGGAACCTGGGGGCAGCCGAGGGAGGCAGCGGAATGGTTCGGGGAACGGCTCACCGAGCACGCACCCCGGTTCGTCTCCGATTCGGACCGCGAGGGTGCGCGCATGGCGATATTGGTCAACTCCGCCTCTGACCGGATCGGTTGGGGTGGGGACGTGTCACACGGGTTCTACCTGGAGCGGCCTTCGTTCTTGTCTCTGGCTCTGGTGTGCTGTTCTTCGAATCGGGCCATGCCGGGACTGGAGTGCCCGTTGCGGTAGGCCGACTCAGCTACAAGGTGGGCCCGCGCGAACGGCTTCGCGCGGGCCCCTCGGCATGTCCGGCCCCTGTCGCAGGTCGAGTTCGGCGAACACGGTCTTCCCGACGGTGCGCGGCTCGACGCCCCAGCGGTCCGCGATCCGCTCGACGATCAGCAGCCCCCGCCCGTAGCACTCGTCGCCCGCGGCCTCGCGCAGCCCGGGCAGCCGCTCACCGCGCGGGTCACTGACCGCGATACGGAGTGCGGTCGCGGTGAGCGTGAGGTGCACGCGGAAGAGCCGCCCCCGGATGGCGCCGTGCAGTAACGCGTTGGTCGCCAACTCGCTGACCAGCAAGGCCGCGTCGCCGGCCAGCCCCGGATACCCCCACTCCCGTACGAGCCGCGCGGTACGGCGCCGGGAGAAGGTGACGCTGCGGGCGGTCGGCGTGAAGTCGAGTCCGTCCTCGCGGAGGACGGGTTCGGGGACGGAGATCTGTTCGGCTGCGGTCATGGGCGCGTGCCTCCGTGGGTGCGGGCGGTGGCGATGCCGCGCCTGCGGGGCGCCGGTTCCGGCGCGGGGCAGGGCGGTGCACTTCCGCCGGTTTCGGCTCCGCTGTGCGAGCGGCTACGCGCCGAACGTAGTGCCGCGAGCATCCAGGACTCAAGTCTCTGGGAGATATATTCCCCGTACGAGCTAGTGGCCTCGCGATTGTTGGGCATGCTGCGACACTTGCGGGGTTCACAGGGACGGGAGGTCCGCATGCAGGCAATGGGCAAGAGGGCGAACGGCAACCGAGTCTCCACCGTTCTCGGTCGGCGCCTCGGTGGGGAGCTTCAAGGCCTGCGGGTCGCGGCGGGCAAGACTCAGCGCCAGGCGGCTGAAGCGCTCAGCGCGACTCCGACGAAGGTCGTGAAGATGGAGAGCGGGTGGGTTCCGATGCGGGATCCGGACATCGCGGCGCTCTGCACCTTGTACGGAGTCAGCGAGCCAAGGATTCTTGCCCACTTGCTGGAGTTGGCGAAGACCGATCGCGAGAGACGCAAGGTCAAGGGGTGGTGGAACGAGACTCCGACGCTCGCGACGCAGGTTGAGTACATCGCGATGGAGGATGCCGCTGTCAAGGTGCGGCAGTGGCAGATGGCCCTCATCCCCGGCCTGTTCCAGACTGCTGAGTACACGCGAGCCATGGGCGTGGCTGACATGTCATGGGACGATATCGACAGGATCGAGGACGTTGTCGCGGGCAGGACGAAGCGCCAGGCCAGGCTGTACGGTGACGCACCCCTGCGGATTCATGCTGTCATCTGGGAAGCTGCATTCCGTCAACTGATGGGCGGGCCTTCGGTGATGGCGCGCCAGCTTGAGCACCTGTGCGGCTTGGCCGAACTTCCGAATGTGCACATTCAGGTACTGCCGTTCCGCGCCGGTGGCCATCCCTGCATCGGCGGCCCCTTCAACGTTCTGTCATTCGGCGAGGATGAGGCGGTGGATGTCGTGCACATGGATACCCCACGGTCCACCATCTGGGTCGAGGACGCGGACGAGAGCCAGGTATTTGTCAGCCTCTTCAACCAGGCTTCCCGGATGAGCCTGTCGCCCTACGACTCGATCCAGTTCATCGACAGCATCGCGAAGGAAATGAGTAAGTGACTGCGTTTCGCTTCTGCAAGTCCAGCTACAGCGCGACATCCAGCGAGTGCGTCGAAGTCGCCCGCAACCTCCCCCACACCGTCGCCGTCCGCGACTCCAAGCGCCCCGACGGCCCGCTTCTCGTGCTCGCTCCCGCCGCGTGGGCCAGCTTCACGGCGGACCTGCGCCGGCAACCGTAGGCGCGGCGGTGGGACGGCGAGGGCGGGGAGGGTGCCTGCGACATCCTCCGCGCCGTCGCCGTCCGTGACTTCGAGCTGTCTATTCGGCCCACACCGCCGTGTTCTGGCAGGCGTGCAGCAGCCACCTTCCGTCATCCTGCTTCGTCATGACGTAGAGCGGAGCGCCTTCCGTTTCGCCCTCCGGTGAGTGGTAGAGCTGCCGAACCTTCACGGCCGCCACGTCGGGCCGCAGGAATTGCGTGTGCACTGCCTCGTAGGTGATCTCCCCCTCCCAGCTGGCCGCGGGCAGCACGGTGCGGGTGAACTCGGCGATCGCGTCGAAGCCGATCAGGACCTTGCCGTGGCCGGTCGTCCAGAGGGCGTCGGGGTGGAAGAGCGCGAGGAAGCCCTCGACGTCCTTGGCACGCTGAGCGCGCTCCACGGTGGCGACGACCTGTTCGATGGCTTCGATGTCTGCGGTTTCGGTGTTCATGCGGATCACTCTGGGATCTCAAGCGGACTTGAGGTCAAGGCCCGGCTGCGAGATTGTTCGGGCCGGGCTGGTCCGGTCGTCGGACCGACCTGGCCGGGCCGGCTAACGCTCCGACTCCATCGCCCTCCCCGGCACCAGCAGGGCGAGCGTGCTGCGCGCCTCACGTCGCAGTGTGCGACGCCGGGCGAAGGTCGCGGTGAGGGCGAGGACGGAGACCGTGCCCCCGTAGAACACGGCGGCAATCGTGGAGAGGAGCCCGACAGACACCGGGCACGCACCTTTCTTCCCCCGCTCGGCCCGCCCGGCTCAGAGCCCGGGGCGGGCGTTGATGCGTTTCGTCTCCATCGTACGAATGCCGTCAACTCCCCTTGCCTCGCAGGGGCCGCTCGCGCTGCTGCTCACCGCCCTGGAGGCCGTCGTGCTGCTGGTCAACGTGCGGATATCCAGCGGTGGTTAATGGGAGGAGGCCCGCTGCAGGCCGCTGTTAGGGTGACCGAATGGCATCGGTGAGGAAGATCCAGATCACTTTCGACTGCGCGGACCCCGAGCGCGTCGCCCGTTTCTGGTGCGAGGTGCTGGGGTATGTCGCGCCCCCGCCGCCGGAGGGATTCGACTCCTGGGACGCCTACAACGAATCGCTGCCGCCCGAGGAGCGCGGTGCGTGGTTCGCGTGCTCCGATCCCACGGGTGAGGGCCCGCGCATGTACTTCCAGCGCGTCCCCGAAGGCAAGGTCGCCAAGAACAGGGTGCACGTCGATGTGCGGGCCGGTACCGGGCTCGTGGGCGCGGAGCGACTGGCGGTGCTTGAGGCCGAACGCGATCGGCTGGTGGCGCTCGGCGCGGTGTGCACGAAGGTGCTGTATGCCGACGAGGACAACGAGTCGTGCATCAACATGCAGGACATCGAGGGCAACGAGTTCTGCCTCGACTGAGCATCTCCGCCCATGGCGCCTCCCGGTTCTCGTACGAGAACGACCGATGTGTGGCTGCTGCCCGAGGACGAGCGGGTCGTCGGGCAGCGCATCGGTGATGTCCTGCCCCGGTCCGGCTGGCTGTGCAGTCAGCCGGGACCGAAGGGTCTTCACGAGGTGCACCTGCATCCCTCGCTCGTCGAGGCCCTGGATTGCGGTGGCCGCCAGGCGTTCCTGCTGCTGCCGGAGGGGGCCGGGGCGCCCGAGGACGTCCTGGTGGCCGAGGGGGCTGTCTCCCGTTCCGATCTTTCGCGCTCCGCCGTGCTGCAGTTCCTGTGCTCGCGCCGGTTTCGGGACGGTGCGGGCGAAGCCCTCGAAGCAGGCCGCCTCGCGGTGCGCTGGGACGAACCGGAGGTCGGGCCGGAGCGGCATCGGCTCCTGACCGATCAGACGCGTCTGGCCTGGCGGGCCCTCCGGTCGGCGACCCGGCCGGCCAGTGTCGAGGCCGCGCACGGCGGGCGGGTTTCCGGCATGAGGATCGGCCCTGCGGCGTACGACCTCGTGACCGGCACCGGGATGCCGCTGACCCGGGGCGGCTCCCAACGGCTGCGGCTGGCTGGAGCAGCAGTGCGGTAACGGAGAGGGGCCCCGCGTGGTGCGGGGCCCCTCTGCGTGTGCTGCCGTGGCCGGCGGGACTACTTCTTGAAGGAGTAGTCCATGATCTTCTTCATGTCCGCGGAGCGGTTGGCCGCCGACGTGGAGGCGAGCACCGTGCCGATGACCGTCTTGCTGCCGCGGGTCGCGGCGAAGACCAGGCAGTACTTGGCCGACGGGCCGGAGCCGGTCTTGATGCCGATGGCGCCGCTGTAGCTGCTGAGCATGGTGTTGGTGTTGGACCACGACATGTACCGGTAGCCGCCGGACTTCGTGGTGACCTTCTGCTTGGTCGACTTGGTCTTGACGACGGTGCGGAAGGTGGAGCTCTTCATCGCGCTGCTGGCGAGCTTGGTCAGGTCGCGCGGCGTCGAGTAGTTGGAGCCGTTCCCTATGCCGTCGAACGAGTCGAAGTGGGTGTTCTTCAACCCGAGGGACTTGGCCTGGGCGTTCATCTTGCCGATGAACGACTTCACGCGGGCCGCGCGGGTGGAGCCGGAGCCGAACTTGTCGGCCAGGGCGTAGGCGGCGTCGCAGCCGGACGGCAGCATCAGGCCGTACAGCAGCTGGCGGACCGTGACCTTGTCGCCCACGATGAGGCGGGCCGACGAGGCGCCCTTGGAGACGATGTAGTCGCTGTACGCCTTCTGGATCGTGACCTTGGAATCCAGGTTCAGGTTCTTCTGCGACAGCACCACCTTCGCCGTCATGATCTTGGTGGTGGAGCCGGTGGAACGACGGGTGTCCGCGGTCTTGGCGAACAGGGACTTCGCGGTTCCGTTGTTCATCACGTATCCGCCGGCGGCGGTGATCTTGGGGTTGGGCAGCGTGGCGGCCTGCGCGGTGGAGGCGAACGCGCTGCCCGCGATGACGGCGCCTGCCGTCAGCGCCACGGTGGCAGTGGCGGTGGCGCGGCTTATACCCTTAATGCCGATTTTCAACTTGAATGCTCCAAATGCCCCTGGAATGCGGCCACATGAAGGTGCCGCTCGGTGGTGAGACTCACGAGAGCGGGGGATGGATGTACTGATTCCTGGGGCAATTTCGGGTCTACGGGTGATTCCGGCCAGGGGTGTGGGGTGGTGCCGGTGGGTGCCCGTCCGGATGCCGGACCGGTTTCGTCATGCACGCATCTTGTATCTATGCTGTGCGCATGCCTGCCGCACCCCCAGCCGTGAAGCCTGTCGCGAAGTCGTCCGCCAAGCCCTCCGTGAAGTCCGCCGTGAAGCAGCCGCCCGCCGCCGAGCGCGTATACGTCCACATCAAGGAGGCGGTCCTGGACCGCCGTTACGAGGGCGGCACGCTCCTGACCGAAGGTGATCTCGCGGAGGCCGTCGGGGTCTCCCGTACGCCCGTGCGCGAGGCGCTGCTGCGGCTGGAGGTCGAGGGGCTGATCAAGCTGTACCCGAAGAAGGGCGCCCTCGTCCTCGCCGTCTCCGCGCAGGAGATCGCGGATGTGGTGGAGACCCGGCTGCTGGTCGAGGAGTTCGCGGCCCGCAAGGCCGTGCCCGCCTCCGCGCAGCTGATCGGCCGGCTCGAAGAGCTCCTGGAGGAGCAGCGGCAGCTGGCCGAGGCCGGGGACCTGGCGGCGGTGTCCGTGAAGGACCGCTGCTTCCACGCCGAGATCGTGCGCAACGCGGGCAACGACATCCTCTCGCGCCTCTACGACCAGCTGCGCGACCGGCAGTTGCGGATGGGCGTCGCCGTGATGGAGGCGCACCCGGGGCGGATCGCCGCCAACATCACCGAGCACGGTGAGCTGCTGGAGGCGATCAGGGCCGGGGACGCGGACGGTGCCGCGCAGGTCGTGCGGCGCCACGTCGGCCGGGTCAAGGTGCTGGTCAGGGGTGAGGACCGGTGAGTTCTGCCGCCGCACCCACCCTGTCCCTGCCCGGCGATCCACCCGGCGGCCGGCGTGCCGCGTGGGTCTGGGGCATCGGCGTCGCCGTCTACTTCGTCGCCATCATCTTCCGCACCAGCCTGGGCGTCGCCGGGCTCGACGCCGCCGACCGGTTCGACGTCAACGCCTCCGCGCTCTCCACGTTCTCCATCCTTCAGCTGCTGGTCTACGCGGGCATGCAGATACCCGTCGGCCTGATGGTCGACCGGCTCGGCACCAAGAAGGTCCTCACCCTCGGGGCCGTACTGTTCACCCTCGGACAGCTCGGCTTCGCGCTCTCCCCCTCGTACGGCATGGCGCTGGCGTCCAGGGCGCTGCTCGGCTGTGGTGACGCGATGACGTTCATCAGCGTGCTGCGGCTCGGTGCCCGCTGGTTCCCGGCCCGGCGCGGCCCGCTGATCGGGCAGGTCGCCGCCCTCTTCGGGATGGCGGGCAACCTCGTCTCGACGCTCTTCATCGCACGGGCCCTGCACGGATTCGGCTGGACCACCACGTTCGCCGGCAGCTCCGTCGCCGGGGTCGTCGTCCTCGTTCTGCTGCTGCTGTTCCTGAAGGACCACCCCGAGGGCCATGAGCCGCCGCCCGCGGAGCACGCGGGCGCCGCCTATGTGCGCAAGCAGATCGCCGCGTCCTGGCGGGAGCCCGGCACCCGGCTCGGCATGTGGGTGCACTTCACCACGCAGTTCCCGGCCATGGTGTTCCTGCTGCTGTGGGGGCTGCCGTTCCTCGTCGAGGCGCAGGGGCTCAGCCGGTCCACCGCCGGTGAGCTGCTCACCCTGGTGGTGCTCTCCAACATGGCGTTCGGGCTGGTCTACGGGCAGATCATCGCCCGCCACCACGCGGCCCGCGCCCCGCTGGCCCTCGGCACGGTCGCGGTGACGGCGCTGCTCTGGGCGTCGGCCATCTTCTACCCGGGCGACCATGCGCCGATGTGGCTGCTGATCGTGCTGTGTGTGGTGCTCGGCGCCTGTGGTCCGGCCTCGATGATCGGCTTCGACTTCGCCCGACCGGCCAACCCGCCGGAGCGCCAGGGCACCGCGTCGGGCATCGTCAACATGGGCGGCTTCATCGCCTCGATGACCACGCTGTTCGCCGTCGGTGTGCTCCTGGACGCGACCGGAGACAACTACCGGATCGCGTTCGCCTCGGTCTTCGTGCTGGAGGCGCTCGGCGTCGTACAGATCCTGCGGCTGCACTCCAGGGCCACGCACCGCGAGCGGGACCACCACGTGGTCAGCCGGGTGGAGGCCGTGCACGTACCCGCGTGAGCGCGGCTCGCGCCGGGCCGGCGGCGCGCCCGTCCTCAGCTGCGACGGGCGCCGCCGGTCATGGCGTCACGGCGTCACGGCGAAGTTGTGCAGGATCGCCGTCGCCAGGTCCTGGTCGCCCTCGACCTTGACCCGGTCCGCGACCGCTCCCGCGCGCACCCGCCCGCAGGCGAGGAGGAAGTACGTCTCCCAGTCCATCGCCAGCGTCACCACGGGCCCCAGCGACGGCGAGCCGTCCACCGAACCCCGGCCCTCCGAGTCGACCCTGACGGTGCGCAGGAACTCCAGCGGCCCGTGCACATCGAGCACGATCGCCGAATTCGCCGGCGCTCCGGCGTCCTTGGCGACCACCTTCGGCAGCGCCTCCAGCAGGGTGTCCCGGACGACGGTCGCGCCGGGGGAGTCCAGATTGCCGGGCCTGCCCAGCGTCGCGCGCAGGTCCTGCTCGTGCACCCAGACGTCGAAGACGCGCATCCGCAGCGCCAGTTCGAGGGTCTGCTCGGCGCCGAGCGGCGCGCGGACCATGGTCTCGGGGTCACGTGTCTCGTTGCGGAGCTGACGCGCCCGGCGGATGATCGTGTACTCCAGCTCGGAGGTCATCTCCGGCGCGGTGTGGTGCCGCCGCACATCGACCTGCATCTCCATGTAGCGGGCGAAGTCGCTCTGTACGTGGTAGAGGTCGCGGGGCAGGGAGTGGATCGGGCGCGGGTCGCCGAGCTGCTCGCACTCCATGCCGATGACGTGCGAGACGATGTCACGCACCGACCAGGCGGGGCACGGCGTACGGCGGTTCCACTCTCCCTCGGCGAGCGGCTTCACCAGCTCGGCTATCGACTCGATGGAGTGGGTCCAGGCATCGGCGTAGTTCTGGAGGCTGGGATGGACGGTCACGGGACCCCTCGTGCGGTTCTGCGGTGCATGGGCTGGAGAGCTGGGCGCGGGCGGCGGTCTGCGGGCGGCGGTCTGCGTGGGAGGCTCGGTCGCTAAGTTACGCTGCGAGCAGGCACCCCGGCAGTGCTTTCGTGTGACGATCGTAGGCCCGTGTTGACGGCTCGAATGCCAGGACGGTGGTAGTGTGCGCGCCTCCCTCATCCAGATCGCAGTAGACCCGGACGAATCCGTCAAGGCCCGCAGGCAGCGCGCGGCTTCGCTGATCGCCGCCCGGCGCGACGCGGACCTGGTGGTCCTTCCCGAGCTCTGGCCGGTCGGTGCCTTCGCGTACACCGCCTTCGAGGACGAGGCCGAACCGCTCCAGGGGCCCACCCACGACATCATGGCGAAGGCCGCCGCCGACGCCGGGGTCTGGCTGCACGCGGGCTCCTTCGTCGAGCGCGCCGCCGACGGCACCCTCTACAACACCTCGCTGGTCTTCACGCCCGAGGGCGAGCGGGCCGCCACGTACCGCAAGATCCACCGCTTCGGCTTCGACAAGGGCGAGGCGGTCATGATGGGCGCCGGCGAGGAGCTGGTGACGGTCGCCCTGCCGCAGACCACGCTCGGCCTCGCCACCTGCTACGACCTGCGCTTCCCGGAGATGTTCCGCGGCCTGGTCGACGCGGGCGCCGAGACACTGATCGTCTCCGCGGGCTGGCCCGAGCGGCGCCGCGCCCACTGGACGCTGCTCGCCCGGGCCCGCGCGGTCGAGAACCAGTCGTACGTCCTGGCCGTCGCCTCCGCGGGCACCCACGCCGGGGTCGAGCAGTCCGGGCACAGCATCGTCGTCGACCCGTGGGGTGAGGTGCTCGCGGAGGCGGGCGCGGCCGAGGAGGTGCTCGACGTGGAGTTCGACCCGGCGAGGGTGGCGACGACCCGTGAGCAGTTCCCGGCCCTCAAGGACCGCCGCCTGGGGCTGAACCCGCCCACCTAGGGCATGACCGGCTGTTTCACGTGAAACAGCGCCGACGGCTCAGTCGTCGTGCTCCTTCTCCGCGAGCACGATGACGCAGACCGATACGGCGATGAGCAGCGCCGCGTCGGCGTCCTCCCGTACGACGTCGATGCCGTAGGTGTCCCGGACGGTCAGCCGGCGCCGGGAGATCTGGGCCAGCAGCTCCCCGTCGTAGTCGATGGCGAATTCGCGGTCCAGGATCTTGCCGCTGACATCTAGTTCGGTGCCGTCGGACAGCGTGACCCGGTAGTGGTTGCGCAGCAGTGACAGCCGCTTGCGCTTGATCCTGGCGAGCTGTTCGCCGTCCCGCTCGATGAGCATCGTGTCGCGCAGGCTGAGCAGCTTCTGCCGGATCTCGACCAGGATGCGGCCCTGTGCGTCCTTCAGCTCGAAGGTGTCCCGCACCCGCATGGCCTTGCCGTCGACGAGGAAAACCTTGCGGCCGTCCACGTCCTCGATCCAGTAGTCGTCACCGACGGCGAAGAGCCGTTCACGCACCAGGAATCTCATGGCTCACAGGTTCCCCGAGGTCCCTGCGGAATGCGTGGACGCCACGGTGATGTTGACTGTTCACATGGCAACACGTGCGCGCGTAAGGGCCCCCGAGCTGGTCGGCAAGGGCGGCTGGCTCAATACAGGCGACGAGCAGTACACCCTCGCTGACCTGCGAGGACGCATTGTGGTCCTGGATTTTTGGACCTTCTGCTGTGTGAACTGTCTGCATGTCCTCGATGAGCTGCGCGAGCTGGAGGAGAAGCACCGCGACACCCTGGTGATCATCGGGGTGCACTCGCCGAAGTTCGTCCACGAGGCCGAGCACCAGGCCGTCGTCGACGCCGTCGAGCGGTACGAGGTCCACCACCCGGTCCTCGACGATCCGGAGCTGGCGACCTGGAAGCAGTACGCCGTAAGGGCCTGGCCGACGCTCGTCGTCATCGACCCCGAGGGCTATGTCGTCGCCCAGCACGCCGGCGAGGGCCATGCGCACGCCATCGCGAAGCTGGTCGAGGAGCTGGAGGCCGAGCACGCGGCGAAGGGCACCCTGCGCCGCGGCGACGGCCCCTATGTCGCGCCCGAACCGGTCGCCACACATCTGCGCTTCCCCGGCAAGGCGCTGCTCCTGCCGGACGGCGGCTTCCTCGTCTCCGACACCACCCGTCACCGGCTGGTCGAGCTCGGACCCGACGGCGAGACGGTCCGCCGCCACATCGGGGCGGGCGAGCGGGGGTTCGGCGACGGCGGGCCCGAGGAGGCCCGGTTCTCCGAGCCCCAGGGTCTCGCCGTGCTGCCGGACGGCCGGATCGCGGTCGCGGACACCGTCAACCACGCCATCCGCGCCTTCGACCCCGCGACCGCGGAGACGACGACACTGGCCGGCACCGGCCGCCAGTGGTGGCAGGGCTCGCCGACGTCCGGGCCGGCCCGCGAGGTCGACCTCTCCTCCCCCTGGGACGTCGCCTGGTTCGCGGACCGGCTGTGGATCGCCATGGCGGGCGTGCACCAGCTGTGGACGTACGACCCCGCGACGCGGACCGTCGAGGTCGCCGCGGGCACGACCAACGAGGGCCTGGTCGACGGGCCGGCCGACGAGGCCTGGTTCGCCCAGCCGTCCGGGCTGGCCGCCTCCGCCGATGGCGAGCGGCTCTGGGTCGCCGACTCGGAGACGTCCTCCGTGCGCTACGTCGAGCGCGAGGGGGACGGCTTCGCCGTCCGCACGGCCGTGGGCACCGGGCTCTTCGACTTCGGGCACCGCGACGGCGCCGCCGGACAGGCCCTTTTCCAGCACCCGCTGGGGGTGACCGCGCTGCCCGACGGGTCGGTCGCCGTCTGCGACACGTACAACCACGCGCTGCGGCGCTACGACCCCGCGAGCGGTGAGGTCACCACCCTGGCCACGGATCTGCGCGAGCCCAGCGACGCCGTGCTGGTCGACGGCGATCTCGTCGTCGTCGAGTCCGCCCGGCACCGGCTGACCCGGCTGCGCCTCCCCGAAGAGGCAGTACGGGTCGCCGACCGGGCGCACCGCACGCAGCGGGCGGCCACCGAGATCTCCCCGGGCACGCTCCGGCTCGATGTGGTCTTCCAGGCGCCCGCGGGGCAGAAGCTCGACACCCGGTACGGTCCCTCGACCCGGCTGCTGGTCTCCGCGACCCCGCCGGAGCTGCTGGCGGAGGGTGCGGGGCCGGGGACGGATCTGTTCCGTGACCTGGTGCTGGCCGACGACGTCACCGAGGGCGTCCTGCATGTGTCCGCGATGGCGGCGTCCTGCGACGACGACCCGGCGAACGAGTACCCGGCCTGCCACGTCCACCAGCAGGACTGGGGCGTCCCGGTCCGCGTGGTCGACCGGGGAGCGTCCCGGCTGCCGCTGGTGCTGGCCGGAATGGACGAGCAGGCATGAGGGCCGAGCCCTTCCGGCCCCGCCCGGGAGGGCTCAGCCGTTGTCGGTGAGCCGGCGGACCGCCTGTTCGTACCGCTTGCGGTACTCCGGTTCCGCCGTCACCCGCAGCAGCGCCTGGAGGGCCCGTACCGCGCCCTCGTCGTAACCGGTGCGCTCCGCCTCCTCGGCCGCCCGGTCCAGCAGCCGGATCCCGTCGTGCTCCTCGCCGAGCGCCAGCCGGGCCTCGCCGCTGGTGGTCAGCAGCAGCACCCTGCGGGCGATCTCCTCGTGCTCCGGCCCCAGGTCGAGTGCGGTCCGGGCGGATTCGAGGGCCTCGTGCGGCCGGTTCGCGGTGAGCTGCATCCGCGCGAGGTGCTGGAGCGCCAGCATCTCGGTGTGCGCGTCCTGTTCCTCCCGGGCCAGCTCGACGGCCCGCCCGCAGTCCTCCAGCGCCGTGTCGAGCTCCCCCTGCTCGGCCTGGACGACGGCGAGGTTGATCAGCGCGGTCGCCTCGCCGAGCCGGTCGCCGGCCTGCCGGGCCAGCACCGGTGAGCGCTCCAGCAGGGCGACGGCCTCGGCGGTCCGGCCCTCCTCGGTCAGCACCCAGCCCAGCAGGTTGAGCACCCGAGACTCGGCGTACGCGTCGTCGTGGGCGCGGGCGGAGTCCAGCGCCAGTTCCAGCAGCGGGGACCAGCTGTCCCGCACCCGCCACACCACCTGGGGCCACTGGAGCAGGATGATCCGCCACGCCCGGTCGTGGAATCCGGCGGTCCGGGCCGCCACGGCGGCCAGGGCGAGATCGTCGCGCTCGGTCGCCAGCCAGTGCATCGCCGCCGACCGGTCCACGAAGTCCCGTACGGCGACGGGGCGGTGGTAGTCCTCCGGCAGGACGAAGCAGGGCTCGCCGCCGGGCTCGGCCGTGTCGGCGGCGGCGAGCGCGGTGGCGATGTAGTGGTCGAGCACCCCGATGAGCGCGTCGGGCCCGCCCTCGGGGTCCATGCCGTGGGCGTAGAGGCGCACCAGGTCGTGAAGTATCCAGCGCCCGGGGCCCGTCTCGGTGACGAGGTGGGCGGCGGCGAGCCGCTCCAGCGCCGCCGTGGCGACGACCGGGTCGGTACCGGCCAGCGCGGCCGCCGTGTACGGGTCGAAGTGGCTGCCGGGGTGGTGGCCGAGCCGGGCGAGCTGGTGGACGGCGTCCTGCGGCAGTTGCTGCACGGTCAGCCGCAGGGCGGCCGAGACACCGGTGTCGTCCACGTCGAGGAAGGTCAGCCGGCTGCGCTCGTCGGCCAGTTCGTCCGCGAGACCGGCCAGCGTCCACGTCGGCCGCCCGGCCAGCCGGGCCGCGGTGACCCGCAGCGCGAGCGGCAGCCCGCCGCAGAGTTCGGCGAGCCGACGGGCCGCGACCGGTTCCGCGAGCACCCGGTCCTCGCCGAGCACACCGGCCAGCAGGGCGGTGCTGTCCGGCGGTTCGAGCACGTCGAGCGGTACGGGGCGGGCCGCGTCCGAGGCGATGAGGCCCTCCAGCCGGTGCCGGCTGGTGACCAGCGTGACGCAGTCGGTGCCGCCCGGCAGCAGCGGCCGGACGGTGGCGGAGTGGCGGGCGTTGTCGAGCACGACGAGCAGTCGGCGCCGGTCGGTCAGCGAGCGGAAGAGCGCGGCCGCGGCCGCGACGGACTCCGGTACGCGGCGGGGCGCGACACCGAGCGCCAGCAGGAACTCGCGCAGCACGTCGATGAGCGCGGGCTCGCCGGTGTCGCTGAACCCGCGCAGATCGGCGAAGAGCCGCCCGTCCGGGAAGGCGGCCTGATTGCGGTGCGCCCACTGGAGGGCCAGCGCGGTCTTGCCCACTCCGGCCGGTCCGGTGACCAGACAGACGGGCGCCTCGCCCGCCGCGGCCCGGCTCAGCGCGGCCAGTTCGGCGGTCCGCCCCTGGAAGCCGCGGGGTGCGCGGGGCAGCAGATCGGTGGGATGAGGCTCGCCCGCGAGGGACGGCACGGGGAGCGGGCGGGACGGCGCGGTGCTGGGGGCGCCGCCTGTGACGTCGCCGGCGCTGCCGCTTGTGACGTAGCCCGTACCGTTGCCGGGATTGCCGGTATTGGCGGGCCGGTCGGACGGGCGCTCGGACGGGCGGTCGGCCGGTCCGGCCGCGGTCCCGTCGTCCGGCCCCGTCCGCCGGTCCGCCGCCGGACGGGCCGCGGGCACCGGCCCGGCGCCGCTGCCGGCCGTGCTGCCGGAGCCGCCGCCCGTCCGGAGCGGGCCGCGTGTTGCCGTCCCGTGGCCTTCGGCTGCGTTCCGTCCGCTCTCCCGGCCGGTGCCGGGCCCGGGGTCGCCGCGCAGGATCAGTGCGTACGCGTCGGCCAGTTCGTGTCCCGGGTCGATGCCCAGCTCATCGGCGAGCAGCCGCCGTGTGCGGTGGAACCAGTCCAGCGCCTCCGACTGGCGCCCCGCCCGGTACAGCGCCGTCATCAGCGCCGCCGCCAGCGACTCCCGCATCGGGTGCGCGACGGCCTCCGCGCGCAGCACCGCCGCCGCCCGGTTGTGCTCCCCCAGCTCCGCGTAGGCGTGCGCCAGTTGCTCGACCGTCGCCAGCCTCGACTCCTCCAGCGAGTGCGCGGCGGCCTGGAGCGGCCGTCCGGTGAACGCGCCGCTGAGCGCCGGGCCCTGCCACAGGGACAGCGCCTCCTTGAGCATCAGTACCGCGTCGGCGGGGCTGCGCTGCCCCCGCGCCAGCGTCAGCAGCTCCTCGAACCGCTGCGAGTCCAGCAGGGTCTCCGGCAGCCGCAGCAGATACGCGTCGCCGAGCGTGACCAGCTCCACCCCGTACGCCTCCGCGTCCGCGCCCACCAGCAGGGCGCGCAGCCGGGACACATGGCCCTGGATGACGCTGCGGGCGTGCAGCGGTGGTGTGTCGTCCCACAGGGAGTCCGTCAGCCTGGAGATGGAGACGGGGGTGTTGGCGGACAGCAGCAGCGCTGCGAGCAGGCTGCGGCGCTTGGCGGGACCGAGCGGCAGCGGCCCGGTGAACGTGTCGACGGAGACGGTGCCGAGCAGCCGGAACTCCACGAGGGGCTTCCCTTCCGGGCAGGATGCGCCCGGAGTCGGGCACGGGAAAGTCCCAGGATATCGGGGGTGCCGTGGAGTCGACGACGGGTCACGCCGGTCGACGACGGGTCACGCCGGTCGCGACCCGGCGGGCGCCGCGGGTCAGGGGTAGCGGCGCTCGTCCTCGGACACGACCGTGGTGCTGGGCGGTACGACCATCCGGCGGCGCCGGGCGATGCTTGAGTAGACGACGACCCCGACGATGCCGACGATCATCATGATCCAGCCGACCAGGTCGACGTTGACGGTGTCCATTTTCCAGTCGGTGGCGAAGGCCAGTATCGCCCCGGCTCCGATGAGGATGATGCATCCTCCGAGTCCCATGAATCCCGCCTCCTAGACGGCCCGGCGGCTCCGGACCGGTGTACGGATCGCGTACCCGGCCCGGCGCCGACCATGCCCGGGGGGACGGCCGGGGCGAGGCGGCTCAGCCGGCCAGGAACGACGCCAACGCGTTGGCCAGCAGATACGGGTCGTCCGCCCCGCACAGCTCACGGGCGCTGTGCATCGACAGGATCGCGACGCCGATGTCCACGGTCTGGATGCCGTGGCGGGCGGCGGTGATCGGGCCGATCGTGGTGCCGCACGGCATCGAGTTGTTGGAGACGAACGTCTGCCACGGCACGCCCGCCTTCTCGCACGCCTCCGCGAACACGGCCCGGCCGCTGCCGTCGGTCGCGTACCGCATGTTGACGTTGACCTTGAGGATCGGTCCGCCGTTGGCCACCGGGTGGTGGGTCGGGTCGTGGCGCTCGGCGTAGTTGGGGTGGACCGCGTGACCGGTGTCGGAGGAGAGGCAGACGGTCCCGGCGAAGGCCCGCGCACGGTCCTCGTAGGTGCCGCCGCGGGCGAAGACGGAACGCTCCAGGACCGTGCCGAGCAGCGGCCCGTCGGCGCCGGTGTCGGACTGCGAGCCGTTCTCCTCGTGGTCGAAGGCGGCCATGACGGGGATGTACGGAAGGTCCTCGTCGGGCTGTCCGGCGACGGCGGCGAGCGCGGCGGTCGCCGCGTGCACGGAGAGCAGGTTGTCCATCCGGGGCCCGGCCAGCAGCTCGCGGTCCCGGCCCAGGTAGGCGGGCGGCTCGACGGCGTGCGGCATCAGGTCCCAGCCGGTCACGTCCTCGGCGTCGACACCCGCCTCCTCGGCGACGAACCGGATCAGGTCGCCCTCCTCGACGTCCCCGAGCCCCCAGATCGGCTGCATGTGCTTCTGCCGGTCGAGCTTGAGACCGTCGGGGTTGGCCGACCGGTCCAGGTGCACGGCCAGCTGCGGTACGCGCAGCAGCGGCCGGTCGATGTTCACCAGCCGGTGCGTGCCGTCGCACAGCGAGATCCGGCCCGCGAGGCCGAGGTCCCGGTCGAGCCAGGTGTTGAGCAGCGTCCCGCCGTAGATCTCCACGGCGACCTGCCGCCAGCCGTACGCCCCGGTGTCGGGCATCGGCTTGACCCGCAGGTTCGGCGAGTCGGTGTGCGCCCCGACGATCCGGAACGGGGTGTGCGCCGAGGCGCCCTCCGGCACGTACCAGGCCACGATCGCACCGCCGCGCAGGAGGTATTTCCCGCCGCTGGTCCCGTCCCAGGCCGCGGTCTCCTCGACCTGCCGGAATCCGGCCTTCTCCAGCCGGCCGGCCGCGGTGGCCACGGCGTGGTACTGGGAGGGGGAGGCCATCAGGAAGGCCATCAGATCGTCGGTGTGCCCGCGGTCGAAGCGGAGGGAGGAACTCATGTTCCTCACTGTAACGAGACCGGACCGGGCGCCCTCACCGCCGTCGCGCCGGGCCGTCCGCTCAGCTCCCCGGCAGTGCCGCCGAGGGCTTCTCGCCGCTCTGGGCCTGCTGCGCCCGCTCGGCGAACATGGCCGCGAACGCCTTGACGTCCTTGTCGGGGACGACCGCCTTGCCCGTGGTGCCGGTGCTGATGCCGAGGACGGTCGTGCCGACCCGGACCTGCGCGATCGTGGCCGGTCCGGCCATGGTGCCGACCGCCGCACGGTTGGCCTCGCGCTCGGCGCCGGGGCTGCCGATCTCCACCTTCTCGGCGTTCTGGCCGACCCGGTCCCCGCCGTACCACTTGATCAGGACGTCGTACGCGGCGTCCGCGGCCTTCTCGTCCTTGTAGGCGAGGGTCCAGAAGTTGAGCGTGGTCGCGTCCGCCTTGCGCACGAAGGCCGCGGTACCCCAGGACGTGACCGGGGCGCAGGCCGTCTCCCGCTGCTCCTTCGTCCTGGCCACGCAGACCGGCGGCGGGTACTCGGGAACCGGCTTCTGGGCCTCCGGCTTCATGTAGTTCCGCCAGCCAGGCACGGCCTTCGCGTCCGGCAGCACCGAGGCGACCTGCCCCTTGTCGAGCGCCGCCGCCTCGGCGTCGCTTCCCCCGCCGCAGCCCGCGAGCAGCAGCGCCACCGCCCCGACCGCCACGAGCCGTCCCCGCGCCGCCCGCGTACTCGCGAAACCCTTGTCACCCATGAGTGAACCCGCCCCCTCCGGTCATCGAACGTCCGATCCTAGAGCGGCCCGGTGGCGTGGGGCAGAGCCAGGCCCACAGCCGGTCGACGGCGCCCGGAACGACAGCACCGCCGCCCGGAGCGTCTCCGGGCGGCGGTGCTGTCGATGAAGCGGCGGTGGTTTCGATGTATTCGGGAATGGCGAGAACGCGGCCTCGGCCAGCGC